>NZ_JAVAYC010000002.1:0-352007 GCF_042709235.1 Pseudomonas sp. LS_2
GTATACGAGACAGGTGCATGATTGCACCGGGGGGTGGGCGGCGGTCGGGTGGATCTTCGCAGTGCTGGGCATCGGCGCGATCGTCTTCGGCCTTGGCGCTGGGCGGGCACTGCATGTGCGGGCCAGCAGCGAGCGGGTGTGATGGCGCCAGCCCCATTCATGGTACGAATGCACATGGCGCAAAACCTTCCGGCGGCTTATCGTTCAGCCTTCGACTCCCCGGACGGACAGCCCCATGAGCCATGCCAATAGCGCCCTCGTCACCCGTTTCTACCAGGCCTTCCAGCGCTTGGACGCCGAAGCCATGGTGGCCTGCTACAGCGATGACATCGTCTTCAGCGACCCGGCATTCGGTACCTTGCACGGCAAGGACGTGGGCGATATGTGGCGCATGCTCACCAGCCGTGCCAAGGATTTCTCCCTCACATTCGACAGCGTGCGCGCCGACGAGCGTAATGGCACTGCGCATTGGGTTGCTACCTACCTGTTCAGCCAGACCGGCCGCACGGTGGTCAACGATATCCAGGCAAGCTTCGTGTTTCGTGATGGCCTGATCTGCCAGCACGACGACAGCTTCGATCTGTGGCGCTGGTCGCGCCAGGCCTTGGGAGCCCCCGGCCTGCTGCTAGGCTGGTCGCCGATCGTGCGCAACAAGGTACGCCAGCAGGCCTTGAAGGGCCTGCTGGCGTACCGGAACAGCTGAGGGCATCAGCGCGGAGCGACCGCCTGGTCCTGTTCGTGATAGCTGAAGCGCGTGGTTTCCTGAAGGTTTCGCGGCAAGCGAATACGAATGATCGGGATGGCACCGCCGTAGGTGTCGTGCCAGTCGCGCTGGTCAGCCTGGGCTTGTTGCAGTGCACCGTGCATCCCTTCGATGTGGAAGAACGACTGGATGGGCAGGTGCTGCGAACTGGCTTCATCCCACGCGCGAACGATCACCTCGTTCCAGGGAAAAGGCAGCTCGCTGCCTAGCAGCTGCTTGGCGCGCAAGCTCTGGTAGAAGTCGTCCGCCCGACCTGGCGTACGTTCCAGGCGAGTGTCGAAAGCGCACTGCTGCTTGTAGTCACCGGTACTTCTGAAGTTTTCTACCCACTGCTGCGCGCTGAAGATGCCTTGCTGGTGACAGGCCTGTTCGACTTGGGCGGTCTGCGAGTTGTCGCCGCAGCCGTTGCCATTGCGTGTCCAGGTGTCCCCGTCGGTTGGCCAGGCACATAGCACCTCATAATGCAGCGAGCCGTCAGGGCGCTGGGCTTGGGGATACAAGGTAAAACCGCTGCGGGCATCGGCGGCCAGTTGGGTGGTGGGAATGTCGGCGCGCAGGTAGGAAAATGACAGGCCGCCCTTGGCCTTGGTGTTGGGGCTATGATGCCAGGAGTGATAGCTCGGCGAAGGTTTGGTCGCGCGAATCATTACTCCGGAACAGGCGTGGGCCGGCACCGCGTTGCCTTCGCAGCGTTCGGGGGTGGCATTGAAGTTGGCCTGCATCTGCCTGGCAGTTTCCTGGCCGGACGAGGCGTGGATATGGGTGCTGAGCAGCAAGCCTGCGGCCAGCAAGGTGCTGGGAAATGAAGTGAACATGGTAGAGCCCTTCTTGACGTTGGGCTCACCAAACTAATTACACAAAGAGCACGTGTCGTGAGTGAAGAAATGCCGAGCAAGGTAGCCAAGCCCTGGTACGTCTACCTGGTACGTGCCGCCAACGGCTCGCTGTATTGCGGCATCAGCGATGACCCGCAGCGGCGTTTCCTGAAGCATCAGAAGGGGCAGGGCGCGAGCTATTTCAAGACCAGCCCGGCGCAGGCGCTGGTGTATGTGGAACAGTGGCCCGACAAGGGGGAAGCGCTGCGCCAGGAACGCCTGGTGAAGAAATTGCGCAAGTCGGCCAAGGAGGCATTGGTGGCCTCCTATGCCGATGCACCTGCCTTGGTTTAGTCCTTGCGACGCTTGAGCTGGTCGATCAGCTGGGTCGGCAAGCCCTTGATCACCAAGGTGCCCGCCTCCTCGTCGTACTCGATCTTCGAACCCAGCAAATGCGCCTCGAAGCTGATCGACAGGCCTTCGGCGCGGCCGGTGAAGCGGCGGAACTGGTTGAGGGTGCGTTTGTCGGCGGGAATCTCCGGCGACAGGCCGTAGTCCTTGTTTCGGATATGGTCATAGAACGCCTTGGGACGGTCCTCGTCGATCAGGCTCGACAGTTCTTCCAGGGTCACCGGCTCGCCCATCTTGGTCTGGCTGGTGGCGTAGTCCACCAGGGTCTGGGTCTTCTCGCGCGCCGCTTCCTCGGGCAGGTCCTCGCTCTCGACGTAGTCGCTGAACGCCTTGAGCAGGGTGCGGGTTTCACCGGGGCCGTCCACGCCTTCCTGGCAGCCGATGAAGTCGCGGAAGTAATCCGACACTTTCTTGCCGTTCTTGCCCTTGATGAACGAGATGTACTGCTTCGAGTTCTGGTTGTTCTTCCACTCGGAAAGGTTGATGCGTGCGGCCAGGTGCAACTGGCCGAGGTCCAGGTGACGCGAGGGCGTGACATCGAGCTCGGCGTTCACCGCTACGCCTTCGCTGTGGTGCAGCAGGGCGATGGCCAGGTATTCGGTCATGCCCTGCTGATAATGGGCGAACAGCACATGGCCGCCCACGGACAGATTGGATTCTTCCATCAGCTTTTGCAGGTGCTCGACGGCAACGCGGGTAAAGGCGGTGAAGTCCTGCTCGGCGTCCTGGTACTGCTTGAGCCAGCCGCTGAAGGGGTAGGCGCCGGATTCACCGTGGAAGAAACCCCAGGCCTTGCCCTGCTTGGCGTTATAGCTGTCGTTGAGGTCGGCCAGGAGGTTTTCGATGGCATCGGAGGCGGCCAGCTCGGTATCGCGGGCATGCAGCACAGCGGGGCTGCCATCGGGCTTCTTGTCGATCAAGTGAACGATGCAATGACGGATTGGCATGGGATTCTCAACGGGTTGGGGCGGGGCGATACCGCGCTGCAAAAGGCGCCTAGTTTAGCGCAGGGCGAGGGCGGTGCAGTGGTCAGATGTTGGCGGAAATGCCTGTTGCTGGTTTTTTGTTCAAAATATTGATTTTTTATCCCAAGGGCCCGAAAAACCTGCATAAAAACGGGGTCGGAAGCGGATATTTATCTATTCCTGTGGTAGCTTTGCGCGGTCTTGCGCCCCTTGGGGTGGCGCATTGCTGGCAGTCTGCTTTCCTCGTGTCGAACCAAACGCCGATTTTCGTATCTACATACGCGATTGGCGAGGCTCGCTGGAGTTTTTCCGGGCAGGCCCGATAACGAAGAAGCAGCTGCATACCTCTGATTTGATAGGGAAGGAACACCACCATGGCTTTGACCAAAGACCAACTGATTGCCGATATCGCCGAGTCGATCGCTCAACCGAAAACCGTCGCCAAGGGCGCTCTGGATCAACTGGGCCAGATCGTTGCCGACCAACTGGAAAACGGCGCTGAAATCACTCTGCCAGGCATCGGCAAGCTGAAAGTCTCCGAGCGTCCTGCCCGTACCGGCCGCAACCCTTCGACTGGCGCTGCCATCGAAATCGCTGCCAAGAAAGTCGTCAAGTTCGTTCCTGCCAAATCGCTGAACGACGCTATCAACAAGTAATTGTCGATGCTTTGACGAAACCGCGCCCGGTCAGCCCAGGCGCGGTTTTTTCACGCCTGCGGTTTGCCTCGCGAACTGTGCCAGGCCCTGCGTGCAACGGCGTCGTGGAAGCTCCAGGCGACCATGCGGCTTTGCTTCTGCCCCTGGCCCATCTCGCTGATGCGCAGGGCTTTCACGCCCGCCTTTTTCAGCGCAGCCTCGATGCCCGGCAGGTTGCTGGCCTTCGATACCAGGCTGGTGAACCACAGCACCTGCGGTGCGTATTGCGCACTTTCGTCGACCAGCTGGGTGACGAAGCGGATCTCGCCGCCCTCGCACCACAGTTCATTGTTCTGCCCGCCGAAGTTCAGTACCGGCAGCTTGCGGCTGGGATCCTGTTTGCCCAGGTTCTTCCATTTGCGCTGGCTGCCGCGGGTAGCCTCTTCCCGAGAGCTGTGGAAGGGCGGGTTGCACAGGGTCAGGTCGAAGCGCTCGCCGTCCTGTAGCAGGCCACTGAGGATGTGCTTGCGATCGCTCTGTTGGCGCAGCGTGATCGCCTTGCCGAGGCCGTTGGCCTGGACGATGGCCTTGGCCGAGGCCAGGGCCGTGGCATCGATGTCCGAGCCGAGGAAGCGCCAGCGGTAGTCGCTGTGGCCGAGCAGCGGATAAATGCAGTTGGCGCCGACACCGATGTCCAGCGCGTGCACCTGGGCGCCACGTGGAATCTGCCCAGCGTTGTCCTCGGCCAGCAGGTCGGCGAGCACGTGGATGTAGTCGGCCCGGCCCGGAATGGGCGGGCACAGGTAGTCGGCGGGAATGTCCCAATGCTGGATGCCGTACTGCGCCTTGAGCAGGGCGCGGTTGAACACCCGCACGGCCTCGGGGTTGGCGAAATCGATGCTGGGCTTGCCGTGGGGGTTGGTGATGGTGAAGCGGGCCAGGTCCGGGTGCGCCTTGATCAGGGCCGGGAAATCATAGCGGCCCTGGTGGCGGTTGCGTGGGTGCAGGGTGGGTTTGTTGGTCATCGCGGGGTCCGGGGTAAAAGCATCGCGGGGCAAGCCCGCTGCCACTTTGGAGGTGGCAGCGGGCTTGCCCCGCGATGGCTTCACTGAGGTTAGAGCGCAGCGATGCGCGCGTGCTGCTCGGTGAAGTTGGCCAAGGCCTGCTCGGACTCGGCCAGCTTGGCGCGTTCCTTCTCGATCACCGCAGGCGGAGCCTTGTCGACGAACGCGGCATTGGACAGCTTGCCGCCCACGCGCGCGACTTCGCCTTGCAAGCGCTGGATCTCCTTGCTCAGGCGAGCCAGTTCGGCGTCCTTGTCGATCAGCCCGGCCATCGGTACCAGCACCTGCAGGTCGCCCACCAGAGCGGTGGCCGACAGCGGCGCTTCGTCCTGCTCGCCGAGTACGGTGAACGACTCGACCTTGGCCAGCTTCTTAAGCAGCGCTTCGTTTTCCTGCAAGCGGCGCTGGTCGTCGGCGTTGGCATTCTTCAGGAACAGCGGCAGCGGCTTGCCAGGGCCGATGTTCATTTCCGCGCGAATGTTGCGCAGGCCGACCATGAGCTGTTGCAGCCACTCGATATCGCCTTCGGCGCACACGTCGATGCGGCTTTCGTTCGCCACCGGCCAAGGTTGCAGCATGATGGTCTTGCCATCGATGCCGGCCAGCGGCGCGATGCGCTGCCAGATTTCCTCGGTGATGAACGGCATGAACGGGTGCGCCAGGCGCAGCGCCACTTCCAGCACGCGTACCAGGGTGCGGCGGGTGCCACGGGCGCGCTCGACCGGGGCGTTCTCGTCCCACAGCACCGGCTTGGACAGCTCCAGGTACCAGTCGCAGTACTGGTTCCAGATGAACTCGTACAGCGCCTGGCTGGCCAGATCGAAGCGGAACTGCTCGAGCTGGCGCGTCACTTCGGCTTCGGTGCGTTGCAGTTGCGAGATGATCCAGCGGTCGGCCAGCGACAGCTCGTAGGCCTCGCCGTTCTGGCCGCAGTCCTCGCCCTTGTCCAGCACGTAGCGGGCGGCGTTCCAGATCTTGTTGCAGAAATTGCGGTAGCCTTCGACGCGGCCCATGTCGAACTTGATGTCGCGGCCGGTGGAGGCCAGCGAGCAGAAAGTGAAGCGCAGGGCGTCGGTGCCGTAGCTGGCGATGCCTTCGGGGAACTCGGCCTTGGTCTGCTTGGCGATTTTCTCGGCAAGCTTGGGCTGCATCATGCCGCTGGTGCGTTTTTCCAGCAGGGCGTCGAGGGTGATGCCATCGACGATGTCCAGCGGGTCGAGGACGTTGCCCTTGGACTTGGACATCTTCTGGCCCTGGCCATCACGCACCAGGCCGTGCACGTAGACGGTCTTGAACGGTACCTGCGGGGTGCCGTCGTCGTTCTTCACCAGGTGCATGGTCAGCATGATCATCCGGGCGACCCAGAAGAAGATGATGTCGAAGCCGGTGACCAGCACGTCGGTGGAGTGGAAGGTCTTGAGGAAGTCGGTCTTTTCCGGCCAGCCCAGGGTGGAGAAGGTCCACAGGCCCGAGCTGAACCAGGTGTCGAGCACGTCGTCGTCCTGGCGCAGTGTCACCTCGCTGCCGAGGTTGTGCTTGGCGCGTACTTCTTCCTCGTCGCGCCCTACATAGACCTGGCCGGCTTCGTCGTACCAGGCCGGAATGCGGTGGCCCCACCAGAGCTGGCGGCTGATGCACCAGTCCTGGATGTCGCGCATCCAGGAGAAGTACATGTTCTCGTACTGCTTGGGCACGAACTGGATACGGCCGTCTTCCACGGCTTCGATGGCAGGCCCTGCCAGCGGCTTGGTGGAGACGTACCACTGGTCGGTCAGCCACGGTTCGATGACAGTGCCGGAACGGTCACCCTTGGGCACCTTCAGGGCGTGGTCGTCGATGCTCACCAGCAGGCCTTGGGCATCCAGGTCGGCGACCATCTGCTTGCGCGCTGCGAAACGGTCGAGGCCGGCATACTGGGCAGGCAGGCGAGTGTCGACCTGCGTGTTGACGCTGCCGTCGAGGTTGAATGCCTGCACGGCGGCCAGCACGCTGGCGTTCTTGTCGAAGATGTTCAGCAGCGGCAGGTTGTGGCGCTTGCCGACTTCGTAGTCGTTGAAGTCGTGGGCCGGGGTGATCTTCACGCAGCCGGTGCCGAACTCGGGGTCGCAATAGTCATCGGCGACGATCGGGATCAGGCGGCCGACCAGCGGCAGTTCGACGAACTTGCCGATCAGCGCCTGGTAGCGCTCGTCGGTCGGGTTCACGGCCACGGCGACGTCACCGAGCAGGGTTTCCGGACGGGTGGTGGCGACCACCAGGTAGTCCTTGCCTTCAGCGGTCTTGGCGCCATCGGCCAGTGGGTAGCGCAGGTTCCACAGGTGGCCTTTCTCGTCGTGGTTCTCGACTTCCAGGTCGGAGATGGCGGTGTGCAGCTTGGTGTCCCAGTTGACCAGACGCTTGCCACGGTAGATCAGGCCATCCTCGTGCAGGCGCACGAAGGCTTCCTTGACCGCCTCGGACAGGCCGTCGTCCATGGTGAAGCGCTCGCGGCTCCAGTCCACCGACGAGCCCAGGCGGCGGATCTGCCGGCTGATGTTGCCGCCGGACTGGTCCTTCCATTCCCACACTTTTTCCAGGAACTGTTCGCGGCCCAGGTCATGACGGTTCTGGCCCTTGGCCTCGAGCTGGCGCTCTACCAGCATCTGTGTGGCGATACCGGCATGGTCGGTGCCTGGCTGCCACAGGGTGTTGCGGCCCTGCATGCGGCGGAAGCGGATCAGCGCGTCCATGATGGCGTTGTTGAAGCCATGGCCCATGTGCAGACTGCCGGTCACGTTCGGCGGCGGAATCATGATGGTGTAGGACTCGCCTGCACCTTGCGGGGCGAAGTAGTTCTCGGACTCCCAGGTGTTGTACCAGGAAGTTTCGATGGCGTGCGGCTGGTAGGTCTTATCCATGCGCGGCGGGACCCTTAGGCATAAATACGGAAAAGCCGAAGAGTATAACGGAGCCGGGAGTTTCAGGCGACAAGCTGCAAGCGTTGTGCACGGTTCTAGGACGAGGTGCACCCGCTTCGCGGGCAAGCCCGCGGCGACAGGTGCTGCGTAGAACTGTAGAAGCAGGCTTGCCCGCGAAGGCTGCGCCGCGAATGTGCCTGTCTACTCGGCGCGCTTGAGCAACCGCTCCATGCGCGCTTCGAGCCGACGTTTGACCTCGGTCTCGATATGCGGAATGAAGTCGTTGATCACGTCCTGCATGATCAACTGCGCGGCGGCGCGCATCTCGCTGTCGAGGTGCAGCAGGGTGTCCTGGCGGCGGGCCTGCGGGTCGTCCGCTGGCACAGGAGCCGCCTCGGGCGCGGCCTGGGGAGCAGGCTCATCCAATAGCAGGGGGATCTGCTCGACCGTCTCGGTCAGCAGTGGCGGTTGCAGGTCGGCATCGCCCAACAGCTGGCGGATCGACTCCAGGTCATCGAGCAGGTGAGCGGATTGGGGCAGTGGGGAAGGCTTGTCCATCGTCGTCAAAGTCGCTGTAAGCGGTGGTCTTGCAGAGCATAGCCCTGTTCACGGTAGAAACGGAACCGCTCGCGGGCCGACTGGCGGATGCCGGGTTCCTCCACCACGATCTCGGCGACCCGTTCGAACTGCCCGACGAAACCCGGCACACCCGCCCCGAGGTTGATCAGCAGGTCACGGTGGTCGCCTGCCTGCTCACCCACACCCAGGGCGACCATCGCGTTGGCATGAGCCTCGGCCAGGTCGTGGGGCACGAAGGCCTCGCCCTTGAATGCCCATAGGCGTTCGTCCAGGGTGGCGCGCTGCTCGGCGTCCTGGCAATGCAGGTAGACCCGATGGCCCAGGCGCCACGCCTTCTCGCAAAGCTTGCAGGCGAAGTCCAGGCGGGCCGATAGGGAGTCGGTGGGCAGGATGTAGAAGTCGACTTTACTCATGATCGTCGCCGCAGCCTGCGCCCGAGGGCGCAGGCCACAGGCCTCAGGCGCCGGCGCGGTCCAGCAGGTACTGAGTCAGCAGCGGTACCGGGCGGCCAGTGGCGCCCTTGTCCTTGCCGCCGCTGACCCAGGCGGTGCCGGCGATGTCCAGGTGCGCCCAGTTGTAGGCCTTGGCGAAGCGCGACAGGAAGCACCCTGCGGTGATGGTGCCGGCCTTCGGACCACCGATGTTGGCGATGTCGGCGAAGGGGCTGTCCAGTTGCTCCTGGTATTCGTCGAACAACGGCAGCTGCCAGGCGCGGTCGTCGGCGCGCTTGCCGGCGTCGAGCAACTGTCCGACCAGCTCGTCGCTGTTGCCCATCAGGCCCGAGGTGTGGCTGCCCAGGGCGACAATGCAAGCGCCGGTCAGGGTGGCGATGTCGATCACCGCCTGAGGCTTGAAGCGCTCGGCGTAGGTGAGGGTGTCGCACAGCACCAGGCGGCCTTCGGCGTCGGTGTTGAGGATTTCGACGGTCTGCCCGCTCATGGTGGTGACGATGTCGCCAGGGCGAGTCGCGCCGCCGCTCGGCATGTTCTCGGCGCATGCCAGCAGGCACACCAGGTTGATCGGCAGTTGCAGCTCCAGCACGGCGCGCAGGGTGCCGAACACGCTGGCGGCGCCGCACATGTCGAACTTCATTTCATCCATGCCGGCGCCAGGCTTGAGGCTGATGCCGCCGGTGTCGAAGGTGATGCCCTTGCCCACCAGCACGAATGGCTTGTCGGCCTTCTTGCCACCCTGGTAGTTGAGCACGATCAGGCGTGGCGGCTGGTCGCTGCCCTGGCCCACGGCGTAGAACGCGCCCATGCCAAGGTCCTTGATCTTCTTCTCGTCCAGCACTTCTACCTTGAGGCCCTTGTGCGCCTTGCCCAGCTCCTTGGCCTGCTCGGCCAGGTAGCTTGGGTGGCAGAGGTTGGGCGGAAGGTTGCCCAGGTCGCGGGTCAAGGCCATGCCGCTGGCGATGGCGCTGGCGTGCTTGACCGCACGCTCGGCCTCGGCCTGGCCGGCCTTGCCGGACAGCAAGGTGACTTTCTTCAGGGCACGGGGCTCGGCCTTCTGGCTCTTGAAACGGTCGAATACATAGCTGCCGTCGAGCAAGGTTTCGGCCAGCAGGCGGTACTTGCCGTAGTGGCCATCGCGACCGGTGACGGCGATATCATCCAGGGCCAGCACCGCGTCGCTGCCGCCGAGGCTGCGCAGCACGCCGGCCACGCTTGCCACCAGCTTGCGCCAGGCGCGGTCGCCGAGGGCTGCGTCCTTGCCGCTGCCCACCAGCAGCACGCGCTCGGCCTTCAGGCCCGGCAGGCTGTGCAACAGCAGGGTCTGGCCCGGCTTGCCGGCCAGGTCGCCGCGCTTGAGCAGCGCGCTGATCGCACCTTCGCTGGCGGCATCCACGGCCTGGGCCACGGCGCCGAGCTTGCGGCCTTCGCCGACCGGCACTACCAGGGTGGCGGTTTTCACGGATGCTGCGGCGACGCTTTTTACAACCAATTCCATGTCAGGTTCCCCGAATGATCAATTGCGGCCTGGCCGCTGCCTCGCGGGCTACGCACCAGTGGAAAGGGTGCCAGTTTGAGCTGGCCGCCGCCCCGGTGACAACCCCGCAGCGCTGTATTTCACCGATTGGCGCGGCGCTGCCGGGGGATCGGCAGCAAACGCACGCGGCCAAGTGACAGGCGCGACCAATCACAGGATAATGCCGCCACTTCACATGGAGGTTCGCCACCTGAGCGAACCGGCATTGGTTTGGCTGTACTAAGTCATTGTCGGCGCCAACGTCTGGCCGCCTGCCCCTGACAACCCAGGAGTGTCTGGTTTGATCGTCTTCCGTTATCTGTCCCGTGAGGTCCTGGTGACCTTGAGTGCCGTCAGCGCCGTGCTGCTGGTGATCATCATGAGCGGGCGCTTCATCAAGTACCTGGCGCAGGCCGCCCAGGGCGCCCTCGACCCGGGCGTGTTGTTCCTGATCATGGGCTTTCGCCTGCCGGGGTTCCTGCAGCTGATCCTGCCCCTGGGGCTGTTCCTCGGTATCCTGCTGGCCTATGGTCGGTTGTACCTGGAAAGCGAAATGACCGTGCTGTCGGCCACTGGCATGAGCCAGCAGCGCCTGCTGGGCCTGACCATGGCCCCGGCGGCGCTGGTCGCCCTGCTGGTGGCCTGGCTGAGCTTGAGCCTGGCCCCACAAGGTGTTGCCCAGGTGCAGCAGATCATCAACCAGCAGGATGCGTTGACGGAGTTCGACACCTTGGTGCCAGGCCGCTTCCAGACCCTGCGCGATGGTTCGCGGGTCACCTACACCGAAGAGCTGTCGGATGACCGTATCAATCTCGGCGGTGTGTTCATCTCCGAGAAGCGCTTCAACCAGGACAGGACCAAGGACCGTGCCCCGTCGGTGCTGGTCGCCGAAACCGGCCACCAGGAGGTTCAGGCCGACGGCAACCGCTACCTGATCCTGCAGAACGGCTACCGCTATGACGGCAACCCTGGCCAGGCCGACTACCGTGCCATCAAGTACGACACCTATGGCGTGCTGCTGCCTAAGCCCGAGGTCGCCGAGGAGGTGACCGAGCGCGAAGCGATCCCGACTTCCCAATTGTTCGGCAACGATGGCCTGCGCGAGCGTGCCGAACTGCAATGGCGGCTTTCGCTGCCGCTGCTGGTGTTCATCGTGACCCTGCTGGCGGTACCGCTGGCCAAGGTCAACCCACGCCAGGGCCGCTTCCTCAAGCTGCTGCCGGCAATTCTCTTGTACATGGCCTACCTGACGATGCTGATTTCCGTTCGCGGCGCCCTCGAGAAGGGCAAGTTGCCTATTTCCCTGGGCATCTGGTGGGTTCACGGGCTGTTCCTGCTCATCGGCCTGGCGCTGATGTACTGGGAGCCGTTGCGCCTGAAGCTGGCGTCGCGTCGCGCGGAGGTGGCCCATGGTTAAGCTCGACCGCTACATCGGCCAGAGCGTGCTGCTGGCCATCCTGGCCGTGCTGGGGATCATCCTCGGCCTGGCCTCGCTGTTCGCCTTCATCGACGAGATGGGCGACCTGAGCGACACCTACACGCTGATGGATGCCGGCAACTTCGTGTTGCTCACCGCGCCACGGCGGCTCTACGACATGCTGCCGATGGCCGCGCTGATTGGCTGCCTGATTGGCCTGGGCAGCCTGGCCAGCAGCAGCGAGCTGACCATCATGCGCGCTGCCGGTGTGTCCATCGGGCGTATCGTCTGGGCGGTGATGAAGCCGATGCTGGTGCTGATGCTGGTGGGCCTGCTGGTGGGCGAATATGTGGCGCCGGTCACCGAGAACAAGGCCCAGGCCGATCGCTCCCTGGCCCAGGGTGGCGGCGAGGCGCAGAGTTCCAAGCGCGGCATGTGGCACCGCCAGGGTGACGAGTTCGTGCACATCAACTCGGTGCAGCCCAATGGCCTGCTGCTGGGCGTAACCCGCTACCGCTTCGACGAGCAGCGCAAGATCATCACCTCCAGCTTCGCCCGGCGCGCCGAGTACCGTGATGATCACTGGGTATTGAACGACGTCAGCACCACATTCTTCCGTGGCGACCACACCGAAGTGGTGAAGGCTGCCGAAGAACGCTGGGACGTCTCGGTGACCCCGGACCTGCTCAATACCGTGGTGCTGGCCCCGGAGTCGCTGTCGATCACCGGCCTGTGGGACTACATCCACTACCTGGCCGACCAGGGCTTGAACAACGCCCGCTACTGGCTGGCGTTCTGGACCAAGATCCTGCAGCCGATGGTCACCGCTGCCCTGGTGCTGATGGCGATTTCCTTCATCTTTGGCCCGCTGCGCTCGGTGACCCTGGGCCAGCGTGTGTTCACCGGGGTGCTGGTGGGCTTCGTGTTCCGCATCGCCCAGGATCTGCTTGGCCCATCGAGCCAGGTGTTCGGCTTCCCGCCGCTGCTGGCGGTGGTGATCCCGGCCGGTGTGTGTGCTCTGGCCGGGGTGTGGTTGCTGCGACGGGCGGGCTGATGGCCTGGCTGTGAAATGAAAAAGCCGACCTCAGGGTCGGCTTTTTCATGGGGGCGGCAGTGATTGTTTCGCGGCGCACCATTCACCGGTGTGTATGGCACCGGCTCTGCCGGCGTTCGCGGGCAAGCCCGCTCCTACAAGGCCGGTGGGGCCTGGATCATTTCTTCTGCTTGGGAATACGCACCAACTGGGTTTGCGAATAAATGTCATGCCAGCTGCGCTTGCGCTTGTCGAACAACGACCAGATGAACCCCAGCCCCAGGCATAGCCACGAAGCGATCGACACCAGGAAGCGCAGCAATGCCTGCCACAGGCTGATGGCGCTACCATCGGCATTTTGCACCCGCACGCCCCACACCTGCATGCCCAGGGTCTGGCCGTTATGGGTCCAGAACTTGGCGAAGAAGCCGAACAAGGCGAACAGCAGGATAGTCGACAGCAACGGGTCGCCATCCAGCGCGCCGGCCTCGCTCAACTCGCGCAGGCGCGCCTCGCCGACGATCGCCATCTGCACCATCTTGTAGAGCAGCGTGGTCACCATCAGCAGGGCGGTGCACAGCAGAAAGTCGTAGAACATCGCGGCCAGGCGACGGCCCAGGCCGACGGGTGGGAAATCGCCCTGGGGGGTGAGCAGAGGCTTGGACATGCACGGCAGCTCCGAATGACGAAGCCGCTATTCTACGGGCAAAAAAAAGCCCCTGCACTTGGCAGGGGCTTTTTGCAGGTCGGTTCGGCTTAGCCGGCGACCTGGACTTTGTCAGCCTGCATGCCTTTCTGGCCTTGCACTGCTTCGAAAGTAACTTTCTGGCCTTCTTTCAGGCTCTTGAAGCCGTTGCCTTCGATAGCGCGGAAGTGAACGAACAGATCCGGACCGCTCTCTGGGGTGATGAAGCCATAACCTTTCTCGTCATTGAACCACTTGACGGTACCGTTCTGACGCTCAGCCATTGTCTTATTTCCTATGAAACTTGAATTTTGATGACAGTTTCTTTCACATCGGTTGTAAGTGAAAGACTACTGGGCTGGGTTGCAGGAAAGTAAGAGACGTCGAACGGGTTGTAGCAGATTGCGGCTACTGGCCCAGGTCACGAACTGTTGCGACCCATGCAAACACAGTGCAGTGACTCTACGCCAACTCCTGCGACAAAGACAAGCGTTTTGAAAGGTAGCAATCCGGCATTTCGCCAACTACCGCCGGTATTGTCGCAAACGGCGTGGCGCCTGGCCTGGCGCCATGTTCAAAAGTTATTAGCGAGGTTCGAAATCGAATATCTCGAACCTCTCAGAGGCACGTCTTAGCCGTGCTTCAGCCGCGATAGTAACGTTGCGCGACAAAAGGCATTTTGCTGACTTTCAAGGCAACTTGCTTGCCCCGCACTACGGCAAACAGTGCGGTATCCAGTGCGGCATGTTCGCTCGCGACATAACCCATGGCCACGGGGGCGCCGAGGGTTGGGCCGAAACCACCGCTGCACACTTTGCCGACGGTATTGCCGGCCGCATCGACGATGTCCGCACCTTCACGTACCGGCGTGCGCTCCTGGGGCAGCAGGCCGACGCGCTTGCGTGCCACACCCGCTTGTTGCTGGGTGAACACCTTGTCGGCGCCGGGGAAGCCACCGGCACGTGCGCCATCGGCGCGGCGCACCTTGGAAATAGCCCACAGCAGGCTGGCTTCCACGGGGCTGGTGGTGGTGTCCATGTCATGGCCATACAGGCACAGGCCAGCCTCCAGGCGCAGCGAGTCACGGGCACCGAGGCCGATCGGCTGCACTTCGAGCTCTGCCAGCAGGCGGCGGGCCAGGGCCTCGGCGGCATGTGCAGGTACCGAGATTTCGTAGCCGTCTTCGCCGGTGTAGCCCGAGCGGCTGACGAAGCACTCTTCGCCCAGCAGCGTCACTTGGCGGAACTGCATGAAGGTCATGCTGGCCACTTCCGGTGCCAGGCGCTCCAGCACCTTCACCGCCGCAGGGCCTTGCAGCGCCAGCAGGGCGCGTTCCTCGAAAAGCGGCTGGATCTCGCAACGCTCGCCGATGTGCTTGCGCAGGTGGGCCAGGTCCTGGTCCTTGCAGGCGGCGTTGACCACCAGGAACAAGGTGTCGTTGCCCAGGTTGGCGACCATCAGGTCGTCGAGAATGCCCGCCTGTTCGTCGGTGAACATCGCGTAGCGCTGCATGCCCACCGGCAGGTCGATGATGTCCACCGGCACCAGGGTCTCCAGGGCCTTGGCCGCGTCGCTGCCGCGCAGCATGATCTGGCCCATGTGCGAGACGTCGAACAAGCCGGCCTGTTCACGGGTATGCAGGTGTTCCTTGAGCACGCCCAGGGGGTACTGCACGGGCATGTCGTAGCCGGCGAACGGCACCATGCGTGCGCCCAGTTCCAGGTGCAGGGCGTGCAGTGGGGTCTTGAGCAGTGTTTCGGACATCGGGGACTCCTTGGTTGTTGTTCGGCTCAACATTCGATGATGTTGACGGCAAGACCGCCACGGGCGGTCTCCTTGTACTTGCTTTTCATGTCGGCGCCGGTCTGGCGCATGGTGCGGATCACCTTGTCGAGCGAGACGAAATGCTGCCCGTCGCCACGCAAGGCCATGCGCACCGCGTTGATGGCCTTGACCGAGCCCATGGCGTTGCGCTCGATGCAAGGCACCTGGACCAGCCCGCCGATCGGGTCGCAGGTCAGGCCCAGGTTGTGTTCCATACCGATCTCCGCGGCGTTTTCCACCTGTTGCGGGGTACCCCCCATGACTTCGCACAGCGCACCGGCTGCCATCGAGCAGGCCACGCCCACCTCGCCCTGGCAGCCAACTTCGGCACCGGAGATGGAGGCGTTTTCCTTGTAGAGGATGCCGATGGCCGCGGCGCTGAGCAGGAAGCGCACCACGCCGTCGTCGCTGGCACCGGGAACGAAGCGCATGTAGTAGTGCAGCACTGCCGGGACGATACCCGCCGCACCATTGGTGGGGGCAGTGACCACGCGCCCGCCATAGGCGTTTTCCTCGTTCACTGCGAGGGCGTAGAGATTGACCCAATCCAGCACCGACAGCGCATCGCGCAGGCTGGCCTCGGGGTGGCGGCTGAGTTGGCGGTAAAGGGCAGGTGCCCGGCGTTTGACCTTCAAACCACCGGGCAGGATGCCTTCGTGACGGTAACCGGCCTCGACGCAGTCCTGCATGACCTGCCAGATGTGCAGCAGGCCTGCGCGGGTTTCAGCTTCCGGCCGCCAGGCCGCCTCGTTGGCCAGCATGACCTGGCTGATCGACAGCTGGTGCGTGGTGCAATGGCCGAGCAATTCCTTGGCGGTGCGGAACGGGTAGGCCAGCCGGGTGCTGTCCTCGACGATACGGTCCTGGCCGGCAGCCTCTTCGTCGACCACGAAGCCGCCGCCCACCGAGTAGTACTCGCGGCTGCGGATTTGCAGCCCGGCAGCGTCGAAGGCGCGGAAGATCATGCCATTGGGGTGGTAGTCCAGCGGCTTGCGGATCATCGCCAGGTGCTGTTTTTCGACGAAGGCGATGTCGTGCTCGCCGAGCAGGCGCAAGTGGCCGCTGCTGCGGATGGCTTGCAAGCGCTCGGCAATGGATTCGGTGTCGACCGTGTCGGGGTGCTCGCCTTCAAGGCCCAGCAGTACCGCCTTGTCGCTGCCGTGGCCCTTGCCGGTAGCGCCCAGCGAGCCATAGAGCTCGGCCTTGACACTGGCAGTGCGGGCCAGCAGGCCGTCGCGACGCAGGCCCTCGGCGAAGCGCGCGGCAGCGCGCATCGGGCCGACGGTGTGGGAGCTGGAGGGGCCTATGCCGATCTTGAACAGGTCGAAGACGCTCAAAGACATGCTGACCTCCTAGCCGGCTGTGAAAGGTTACGGTGAGCCCTGTGGGAGCGGGTTTACCCGCGAATGCGATATTGAATTCACTACCGTATTCGCGGGTAAACCCGCTCCCACAGGGGCCGTGGTCTACCCCTCGAAAAAGGGGTGGGCCATGAGGCTATCAGGCGTCCTGATAGCTCTCGATCGACGGGCAGGCGCACACCAGGTTACGGTCGCCAAACACGTTGTCGACACGCCCGACCGGTGGCCAGTACTTGCCTTCCACCAAGCTCGACAGCGGGTACACCGCCTGCTCGCGGCTATAGCCATGGGCCCATTCGCCAACCAGCTCGGCCGCGGTGTGCGGGGCGTTCTTCAGCGGGTTGTCGTCCTTGTCCAGGCTACCGTTCTCCACCGCGCGGATCTCCTCGCGGATCTTGATCATCGCGTCGCAGAAACGGTCCAGTTCTTCCTTCGACTCGCTTTCGGTCGGTTCGATCATCAGCGTGCCGGCCACCGGGAAGGACATGGTCGGGGCGTGGAAACCGAAGTCGATCAGGCGCTTGGCCACGTCGTCGACGCTGATGCCGCTGGTGTCCTTGAGCGGGCGCAGGTCGAGGATGCACTCGTGAGCCACCAGGCCGTTGCCACCGGTGTACAGCACAGGATAGTGCTCTTCCAGGCGACGGGCGATGTAGTTGGCATTGAGGATGGCCATTTGCGAGGCACGCTTGAGGCCTGCGCCGCCCATCATGCGGATGTACATCCAGGTGATCGGCAGGATGCTGGCGCTGCCGAACGGTGCTGCGCAGACCGCGCCCTCGGTGTTCTCGAGGGTCGCGTGGCCGGGCAGGAACGGCGCCAGGTGCGACTTCACGCCGATCGGGCCGACGCCTGGGCCGCCACCGCCGTGGGGGATGCAGAAGGTCTTGTGCAGGTTCAGGTGCGAGACGTCGCCGCCGAACTTGCCCGGGGCGCACAGGCCGACCATGGCGTTCATGTTGGCGCCATCGATGTACACCTGGCCGCCGTTGTCGTGGATGATCTCGCAGATCTCGCCGACCGCTTCCTCGAACACGCCGTGGGTGGATGGGTAAGTGATCATGATCGCGGCCAGGCGCTCACGGTGCTCGATGGCTTTGGCGCGCAGGTCGTCGATGTCGACGTTGCCGCGGGCATCGCAAGCGGTGACCACCACGCGCATGCCAGCCATGTTGGCGGTAGCGGGGTTGGTGCCGTGGGCCGAGGACGGGATCAGGCAGATGTCGCGATGGCCTTCGCCACGGCTGCGGTGGTAGGCACGAATGGCCAGCAGGCCGGCGTATTCACCCTGGGAGCCGGCGTTGGGCTGTAGCGACACGGCGTCGTAGCCGGTGGCCGCGCAGAGCATGGCTTCCAGCTCGCTGGTCATTTCCAGGTAGCCCTGGCTTTGCTCGGCCGGGGCGAAGGGGTGCAGGTTGCCGAACTCGGCCCAGGTCACCGGGATCATCTCGCTGGCGGCGTTGAGCTTCATGGTGCACGAGCCCAGCGGGATCATGCTGCGGTCCAGCGCCAGGTCCTTGTCGGCCAGGCGGCGCAGGTAGCGCATCAACTCGGTTTCGCTGTGGTAGCGGTTGAACACCGGGTGCTCGAGGATCGCCGACTGGCGCAGCAGGGCGGCGGGCAGGCGGCTGGCGGTGGCGGCGAGGCTGGCGAACTCAGGCACGGCTTGGCCGTTGGCAAACAGGCACCACAGGGCTTCGACGTCGGCCTGAGTACTGGTTTCGTCGAGGGACAGGCCAAGGCGGGTGGCGTCGATCTGGCGCAGGTTGATGCCGACCGCGCGGGCCTTGTCGTGCAGGCTGGCGGTGGCGTCACCGGTGGCCAGGGCCAGGGTGTCGAAGAATGCCCCGGTCTCGACCTTTACGCCCAGGGTTTCAAGGCCGGCAGCGAGGATCGCAGTGAGCGCGTGGGTGCGCTCGGCAATGCGTTTGAGGCCGGCCGGGCCATGGTACACGGCGAACATGCTGGCGATGTTGGCCAGCAGCACCTGGGCGGTGCAGATGTTGCTGGTGGCCTTCTCGCGGCGGATGTGCTGCTCGCGGGTCTGCATGGCCAGGCGCAGGGCGGTCTTGCCGAAGCGGTCGATAGAAACACCGACCAAGCGGCCCGGCATGTCGCGCTTGAACGCGTCGCGGGTGGCGAAGTAGGCAGCGTGCGGACCTCCGAAGCCCAGTGGCACGCCGAAACGCTGGGCGCTGCCGATGGCAACGTCTGCGCCGAACTCGCCCGGCGGGGTCAGCAGGGTCAGGGCCAGCAGGTCGGCGGCCACGGCCACCAGGGCGCCGGCAGCATGGAAGCGCTCCGCCAGTTCGCGATAGTCGAAGACGTCACCGTTGCTGGCTGGGTATTGCAGCACGGCGCCGAAGAATGCCGACACATCGCCCAGTTCGCGTTCGTCGCCTACGACCACTTCGATACCCAGCGGCTCGGCACGGGTACGCAGCACGTCGAGGGTTTGCGGGTGGCAGTGCACGGAGGCGAAGAAGGCGTGACTGGCCTTGTTCTTCGACAGGCGTTTGCAGAAGGTCATGGCCTCGGCCACGGCGGTGGCTTCGTCGAGCAGCGAGGCGTTGGCGATCGGCAGGCCGGTCAGGTCGCTGATCAGGGTCTGGAAGTTCAGCAGCGCTTCCAGGCGGCCCTGGGAAATTTCCGGCTGGTAGGGGGTGTAGGCGGTGTACCAGGCTGGGTTTTCCAGCAGGTTGCGCAAGATCGGCGCTGGCGTGTGGGTGTTGTAGTAACCCTGGCCGATAAAGCTCTTGAACAGCTGGTTCTTGCTGGCGATGGCCTTCAGCGCGGCAAGGGCATCGGCTTCGCTCTGGCCGTCGTGGCTGCCGAGCACGCTGGTGCCCTTGATGCTGTCGGGGATGACGGCATCGGTCATGGCCTCCAGGCTGTCGAAGCCGAGGGTCGCGAGCATGGCGTGCTCGTCAGCGGCGCGCGGGCCGATGTGACGGGCGATGAATTCGTTGGCGGTGCCGAGGTTGATGGTCATGGTGGGGTCCTCAGGCGTCGTCGTTGGCTTTGAGCAGGCGGTCGTAGGCGGCCTGGTCGAGCAGGGCGGCCACTTCGCTGGCGTCGGTGGGTTTGAAGCGGAAGAACCAGCCTTCACCCAGTGGGTCTTCGTTGACGAGTTCCGGGCTGTCGTTGAGCTGCTCGTTGACGGCCAGTACTTCGCCTGCCAGTGGCATGTAGACGCCGCTGGCGGCTTTTACCGATTCGACGGTGGAGGCTTCGGCCCCCTTGTCGTAGTGCGAAAGCTCCGGCAGTTGCACGTAGACCACATCACCCAGGGCGTTCTGGGCGTAGGCGGTGATGCCCACGGTGACGCTGCCATCGGCTTCGACGCGCAGCCATTCGTGATCTTCGGTGAAACGCAACTCGCTCATGGGAATTCCTCGGGAAGCAGGGGGCGTGGGCGCGGTGGGCCGCGCTCTTGAGTTGCGTTTTCTTAGCAATAATGCGGCCATTTTTTATTTTTATTATAAATATCAATGAGTTAAGTGTTTTTCGGTGCGGACGGGATCCGCGGTCTGGAATGAAATCGCTACAGGAGGAGGGCGAAAAGGAAGGCGGGAAGGATCAAACCCTTGCGGAACGACTTCGAGAGGGGGTGTATCGATTTCGATACGGTGTATTGAATTGAATACGGATAGTGGCGGCACGGCTGCAGGTTGCCTGTCAGACGTGCCGTTTGGTGTCAGAGTGCGCTGAAGAAGGGCAGCGCCAGGTACAGCTTGATGACGATCACGTTGATGATGTCGATAAAGAACGCGCCAACCATCGGCACGACCAGGAAAGCGAGCTGCGAAGGGCCGTAGCGTTGCGTCACGGCCTGCATGTTGGCGATCGCCGTTGGCGTTGCGCCCAACCCGAAACCGCAGTGCCCGGCGGCCAGCACGGCGGCATCGTAGTTGCTGCCCATGACGCGGAAGGTCACGAATATGGCGAACAGCGCCATGACCAGGGTCTGTGCGGTCAGCAGGATGAGGAACGGCATGGCCAGCGCGGCCAGGTCCCAAAGCTTCAGCGACATCAGCGCGATGGCCAGGAACAGCGACAGGCTGACGTTGCCCAATACCGACACTTCGCGTTCGAATACCTGGTACAGGCCGAACAGCGAGAGCCCGTTACGCAGCAGCACCCCGGTGAACAGCACGCAGACGAAGGTCGGCAGCTCGAAGGCGGTGCCGCTCAGCAGCCCCTGCAACAGGTAGCCGCCTTGCAGGCTGATGGCGATCAGCGCGAGGGTCTCGATCATCGAGATGGGGGTGATGAGGCGCTCGGTGTCCGGCTCCTCGAAGCCCTTGGGCAGGTGTGCCTGGCCATGCCCTTGGCCAGGGGTCTTTACCCGACCGATCAGCAGGCGTGCAACAGGGCCGCCGATCAGGCCGCCCAGTACCAGGCCGAAGGTCGCGCTGGCCAGGGCCAGTTCAGTGGCCGAGGGCAGGCCGTACTGCTCGGTGAAGGTCGCGCCCCATGCGGCGCTGGTGCCGTGGCCGCCCGACAGGGAGATCGATCCGGACAACAGGCCCATCAGCGGGTCGAGGCCCAGTGCGCTGGCCAAGCCGATGCCCAGCGCGTTCTGCACCAGCAACAGCCCGGTGACCGCAGCCAGGAAGACCAGCACGATGCGTCCGCCTTTTTTCAGGCTGGCCAGGTCGGCGCTCAGCCCGATGGTGGCGAAGAACGCCAGCATCAGCGGTGTTTGCAGGGAGGTGTCGAAGCGCACATGAAGGTCGAACGAGCGCAGCGCCAGCAGTATCAGTGCGATCACCAGGCCACCGGCAACAGGTTCGGGGATGTTGTACAGGCGCAGGAATTTCACGCGTGTGACCAGGCCGCGTCCCAGCAATAGCACCAGGGACGCCGCCACGAGTGTTCCATAGAAATCAAGCTCAAGCATTTTGCGTACTCTTTGTTCTGATCGAGGTCACCCAGGGGTAAGGGGGCGCCTCTTGCGCAGATAGACTCAACGCTTCGCTCGCCAGCAGGGTTTCGCCCATCTGGCGCAACAAGCGGCTGAACGTGGGTCTTCAGGCAGTTGCTCGACCGCGCAAGGTCATGCCGCCGCTTTTTTGCGGCAGCAATGTTAGGACGCTGGGTTGGGATGCTTATCGGAAAAGCCTGAAAGATTCGGCAGATAGACGATGTGCAGCTGGGTGGTGTGACGTGCTTCCAAAGAGGTGAAGGCCACCTCAGGTCTTGCTGGGAATGCCGTACTTGCGCAGGCGCTGGGCAATGGCGGTGTGCGAGGTGTGCAAGCGCGCCGCCAGCAGGCGGGTCGACGGGTAGCTGGCATACAGGCGTTGCAGCAGCTCGCGCTCGAAGCTGCCGACCGCCTGCTCCAGGCTCGCGACCTCGCCGTCCTGGCCGCGCGCTACCGAGGTACCGGCGATGTCCAGGTCGCCGATATCCACCAGGCTGCCCTCGCAGATGGCGGCGGCGCGGAAGATCACGTTCTGCAACTGGCGCACGTTGCCTGGCCAGGGGTTGGCCAGCAGCGCCGAGTGGGTGGCCGGTGTAAGGCGACAGGCCGGGCGCTGGATCTGCGTGCAGGCCTGCTGCATGAAGAAATGCGCCAGCATCAGGATGTCCTGGCCGCGGTCGCGCAGCGGCGGCACTTGCAGGTTGAGGACGTTGAGCCGGTAGAACAGGTCTTCGCGGAAGCTGCCTTCGGCCACCATGCGTTCCAGGTCGCGGTGGGTGGCGCTGATGATCCGCACATCGACCTTCACCTCGCGATCGCCACCCACCCGACGGAAGCTGCCATCGCTGAGAAAGCGCAGCAGCTTGGCTTGCAGGTAGGGCGACATCTCGCCGATTTCGTCGAGGAATACCGTGCCCTGGTTGGCCAGCTCCATCAGCCCAGGCTTGCCGCCGCGTTGCGCGCCGGTAAAAGCGCCGGGGGCGTAGCCGAACAGCTCGCTCTCGGCGAGGTTCTCGGGCAGCGCGGCGCAGTTCAGCGCGAGGAACGGCGCGCCGTGGCGGCTGCTGATGGCATGGCAGGCGCGGGCCACCAGCTCCTTGCCGGTGCCGGTCTCGCCGTGCACCAGCAGCGGCGCGTCCAGCGCAGCCACGCGCAGGGCGCGGGCCTTGAGGGTGCGGATGGCAGGAGAGTCGCCGAGCAGCGCATCGAAGCCTTCGGCATGGTCGTGGTGCAGGGCCGACAGGCGTTCGCCCATGCGCGTGGGCGGATAGAGGGTCAGCAGGCCACCCGCGCTGGTGATGGGCGTGGCGTCCAGCAGCAAGCTCTGGCCGTTGAGCTGCATCTCGCGCATCGGCAGATGGAAGTTGTTGTCCAGCAGTGCTTGCAGCAGGTTTTCGTCGCCGAACAGTTCACCCACCGAGCGGCCGGCCGACTCGCGCCCACACAGGGCGATCAGCGCCGGGTTGGCCAGCAACACCTTGCCGGCACTGTCCACCGCCAGCACCGGGTCGCTCATGGCCGCGAGCAGGGCATCGAGCTGCAGGTGGCGGCGCTGGCCGGGGAGGATATCGACCACCTGCACCGACTGCACGCCGTGCACTTCGAACAAGGCGTCGTGCAGCTCTTCGAGTACGGCGGGGCTGAGGGTCGGAGCGTCGATGTAGACGTTCGGCGGCACCATCTCCACGGCATCGAGGTTGAGGTTGCGGGCGCCGAGCAGGGCCAGGACTTCCTGGGTGATGCCGACGCGGTCGATGAAGCTTACGTGGATGCGCATGGGGCAACGGATGTAAGGGAAGGGGCGTCAGTATGCCATTGGGAAGGTGGCTAGCCCAATCGCGAAGCCAGCTATCGCAACGCGCGCGAGAACCCTGCAAAACCCTGTGGGAGCGGGTTTACCCGCGAAAGCAACACCGCGGTGGTGGGGCACCGGCTGCGCCGGTGTTCGCGGGTAAACCCGCTCCCACAGTTACCGTGGTGCTGTTAAGGGGGAGCGGTGAGCCTGTCGGAACGGGTTTTGCCCGCGCGGGTGTTACTAAGGGTTTCCCAGGTGTTCAGGCTTGACTGGGTCACCAGACTTCACATCGAGTTTCTCGCGAATATCCTCGAACATCGCGTCATACAGCTTGTGCGGTGAGGATAGGGTTTCGAATTTCTTCGGCGCCGGCAGGTGCGCCTGGGCCCTGCGGCTCAGCACCATGAGAAAGCTGGGCAGCACTTCGTCCTTGGCCAGGAAGAATTTCTCGTCAACCGGCTTGCCCTCGATACTGCCGTGCATGCGGAACTGGATACCGCGGCCGTTGCTGGAGTCCTGGGTGGCCTCGTATTCGATGTTCAAGTCATAGCTGTGGTCGGCCGTGTTCAGCGCCGTGCGCTCGATATGAACATGGCCGGGCTTGAATTGAGCCATGGCGTTACCCTCTGGAAGCTTGAAAACGGCGGGCACCCGGCCCGCCAACCGCATTCAACGGTAGCTGATTCCCGGCGTTGCCGTGGAAACTCGTGTACCGGCTGTACCTTTGACAATGTCCTCGATGTTCTCCAGCGAACTGATGACGGCGACCTTGCCGGTCTGTCGGGCAAAGTCGCAGGCGGCTTGCACCTTGGGGCCCATGGAGCCGGCGGCGAAGCCCAGGCGTTCGAGCTCGTCCGGGTGGGCCTGGGCGATGGCCTTCTGGGTGGGCTGCTTGAAGTCGACATAAGCGGCATCGACATCGGTGGCGATCACCAGCAGGTCGGCCTCCAGCTGCTCGGCCAGCAGCGCCGAGCACAGGTCCTTGTCGATGACCGCCTCCACGCCCTTGAGCCTGCGGTTTTCGTCATACATCGTGGGAATGCCGCCACCGCCGGCGCAGATCACGATGCTGTTCTTTTCCAGCAGCCACTTGATCGGGCGGATTTCGAAGATGCGCTTGGGCTTGGGGCTGGCGACCACGCGGCGGTACTTGTCGCCGTCGGGCTTGACCACCCAGCCTTTTTCCTTGGCCAGGCGCTCGGCGTCTTCCTTGGCATAGACCGGCCCGATGAACTTGGTCGGGTCCTGGAAGGCCGGGTCGTTGGCGTCTACCTCGACCTGGGTCAGCAGGGTGGCGAAGGGCACTTCGAAGTCCAGCAGGTTGCCCAGTTCCTGCTCGATCATGTAGCCGATCATGCCTTCGGTCTCGGCGCCGAGCACGTCCAGCGGGTAGGCCTCGTCGGGCTTGTAGGCCAGGCCCTGGAGCGACAGCAGGCCGACCTGCGGACCATTGCCGTGAGCAACCACGAGCTGGTTGCCGGGGTGGATCTTGGCGATCTGTTCGGCGGCGGTACGGATATTGGCGCGCTGGTTGTCGGCGGTCATTGGCTCGCCGCGGCGCAACAGGGCGTTGCCGCCCAATGCAACAACGATACGCATGGGGAATGTCCTTTAGCGAATGTTCGGTTGCTTTGTAGGTGACCGCATAACCTCTGAGACTACGCTGTCGCGTATAGCACTGTGATCGTAAGCGCGACGCAGTACCTGTGGGAGCGGGTTCACCCGCGAACCAGGGCGAAGCCCTGGCCATACACCGCGGTGTTCTTTTCGCGGGTGAACCCGCTCCCACAGGTCCCTGCTAAATCAATAAGTTATGCGCATTTCTGTGAGAGCGGGCTGCGTGGCCTTTAGAGATCAGCCAGTGTCGACACCAGGATCGCCTTGATCGTGTGCATGCGGTTTTCCGCCTGCTCGAAGGCGATGCACGCCGGTGATTCGAACACGTCGTCGGTCACCTCGATGCCATTGGCCAGGTGCGGATACTTCTCGGCGATCTGCTTGCCTACCTTGGTCTCGCTGTTGTGAAACGCCGGCAAGCAGTGCATGAACTTGCTGCGCGGGTTGCCGGTGGCCTTCATCAGGTCCTTGTTCACTTGGTACGGCAGCAGCAACTCGATACGCTCGCCCCAGGCCTCGACCGGCTCACCCATCGACACCCACACGTCGGTGTGCACGAAGTCCACGCCCTTGACCGCGGCCTTCGGGTCCTCGGTCAGGGTGATGCGCGCGCCGCTTTCCTCTGCGTACTTCTTGCATCGATCGACCAGATCGTCGTGGGGCCAAAGCGCCTTGGGCGCGGCGATGCGCACGTCCATGCCGAGCTTGGCGCCGATCAGCAACAGCGAGTTGCCCATGTTGTTGCGCGCATCGCCCAGGTAGGCGTAGCTGATGTCGTGCAGCGGCTTGTCGCTGTGCTCACGCATGGTCAGCACGTCGGCGATCATCTGGGTGGGGTGATATTCGTCGGTCAGGCCGTTGAACACCGGCACCCCGGCGAACTTCGCCAGTTCCTCGACGATCTCCTGCTTGAAGCCACGGTATTCGATGGCGTCGTACATGCGCCCGAGCACCCGGGCGGTGTCCTTCATGCTTTCCTTGTGGCCGATCTGCGAGGAGTTGGGGTCGATGTAGGTGACGTTGGCGCCTTGGTCATAGGCGGCCACCTCGAAGGCGCAGCGGGTGCGGGTGGAAGTCTTCTCGAAGATCAGGGCGATGTTGTTGCCCTTGAGGTGCTGCTGCTCGGTGCCGGTGTACTTGGCGCGCTTGAGGTCGCGGGACAGGTCCAGCAGGTAGCGCAGCTCGCGGGTGGTGTGGTGCTCCAGGCTGAGCAGGTTGCGGTTGTGGATATTGAACGCCATGACGGTTCTCCTTGAATGCTGGTGAGCCCGGCCGTCGCCTCGTGAACGCGGCCGGGCGTGATGGACGCTAGTAGTCGATTGGGTCGCGCACGATCGGGCAGGTCATGCAATGGCCGCCGCCGCGTCCGCGGCCCAGTTCGCCGGCGCTGATGGTGATGACCTCGATACCCGCCTTGCGCAGCAGGGTGTTGGTGTAGGTATTGCGGTCATAGCCGATGACCACGCCAGGCTCCAGGGCCACCACGTTGTTGCCGTCATCCCACTGTTCGCGCTCGGCGGCGAAGCTGTTGCCGCCGGTTTCCACCACGCGCAGCTTGACCCCAAGCTGCTCGCCAACCACCTCGATGAACGACTTGTTGATGCGGCGCACGTCCATGCCGTAGGGCTTGCTTTCGTCCGGGCGGATGATGAACGGCACGATTTCGCTCACCACCTCGGGGAAAACCGTGACCAGGTCGCGGTCGCAGAAGCTGAACACCGTGTCCAGGTGCATGGCCGCGCGGGATTTCGGCAGGCCGGCGACGATCACTTCCTTCACCGCCCCCTTGGCGAACAGGTTCTGCGCCAGCTGACCAATGGCCTGGCGCGAAGTGCGTTCGCCCATGCCGATCAGCACGATGCCGTTGCCGATCGGCATCACATCGCCGCCTTCCAGGGTGGACTGGCCGTGCCCTTTGTCCGGGTCGCCGTACCACACCTCGAAGTCGGCGTCGGTGAACGCCTTGTGGAATTTGTAGATGGCGGTGGTCAGCAGGGTTTCCTGGCGGCGCGCCGGCCAGTACATCGGGTTGAGCGTCACGCCGCCGTAGATCCAGCAGGTGGTATCACGGGTGAATTGGGTGTTGGGCAGCGGCGGCAAGATGAAGCTGGAATGGCCCAGGTAGTCGTTGTACATCTTCACCACATCGGCGCCTTCGCTCTGTGGCAGGTCCTGGCCGGCCACGCCACCGATGAGGAACTCGGCCAGGTGACGGGGTTCGAGCCCTTCCAACCAGCTGCGCACCTCGTTGTTGAGGCCCACACCGACGGTATCGGGGGTGATCTTGCGGTCGAGGATCCACTTCAACGCCTCGGGCTGCTGCACGATATCGGTCAGCAGGTTGTGCATTTCCAGCACGTCGACGCCGCGCTCGCGCATCTTGGTGACGAAGTCGAAGTGGTCACGCTTGGCCTGGTCGACCCAGATCACATCGTCGAACAGCAGCTCGTCGCAGTTGCTCGGAGTCAGACGCTTGTGCGCAAGTCCTGGGGCGCAGACCATCACCTTGCGCAGTTTCCCGGCTTCGGAGTGGACACCGTACTTCTGTTTTTCCGTGGACATGATTGCTTCCTCCAGTAATTGCGAAGACAAGATTCAAAGGGTCAGGAAACCGTCGTACAGGCCGTAGGCCGCCACCAGGGCGCCGAGCACCACGACTGCGAAGATCAGCTTCTCGATAGCGGTGAAGCTCGGTTGGCCCACTTCACGCTTGGCCTTGGCGAACAGGAGCACCCCAGGGGCATACAGCAGGGCCGAGAGCAGCAGGTATTTCACGCCGCCGGCATACAGCAGCCAGATGGCGTACAGCAGGGCGATGCCGCCGATGATCAGGTCCTTGCGCCGCTCGGCCAGGGCCTGCTCGTAGGTTTCGTTGCGTACCGCCAGCAGCACCGCGTAGGCCGCCGACCACAGGTAGGGCACCAGGATCATCGAGGTGGCGAGGTAGATCAGCGACAGGTAGGTGCTGTTGGAGAACAGCGTGATGACCAGAAAGATCTGCACCATGGCGTTGGTCAGCCACAAGGCATTGGCCGGCACCTGGTTGGCGTTCTCGCGGCGCAGGAACTCCGGCATGGTGTGGTCCTTGGCGGCGGCGAACATGATCTCGGCGCACAGCAGTACCCACGACAGCAGCGCCCCCAGCAGCGAGATGATCAAGCCGACGCTGACCAGCACTGCGCCCCAGTGGCCCACCACATGCTCGAGCACGGCAGCCATCGACGGGTTCTGCAGCTTGGCCAGCTCCGGCTGGGTCATCACACCCATCGACAGCACGTTGACCAGTACCAGGAACAACAGCACGGTGATGAAGCCGATGACCGTCGCCTTGCCCACGTCGGAGCGTTTTTCCGCCCGTGACGAGAAGATGCTCGCCCCCTCGATGCCGATGAACACCCACACCGTGACCAGCATCATGTTGCGCACCTGGTCCATCACGCCGCCCAGGTCAGGCGAGCCAAGCCCCCAGATGTCGGCGGTGAACACATCGAGCTTGAAGGCGAACAGGCAGATCAGCGCGAACAGCGCCAGCGGCACCACCTTGGCCACGGTGGTGACCAAGTTGATGAACGCCGCTTCCTTGATGCCGCGCAGTACCAGGAAATGCACGGCCCAAAGCAGAATGGACGCGCCGATCACCGCGGCTGGCGTATTGCCTTCGCCGAACACCGGAAAGAAGTAGCCCAGGGTGCTGAACAGCAACACGAAGTAGCCGACGTTGCCCAGCCAGGCGCTGATCCAGTAGCCCCAGGCCGAGGAAAAGCCCATGTAGTCGCCGAAACCAGCCTTGGCATAGGCGTATACCCCGCCATCCAGGTCGGGCTTGCGGTTGGCCAGGGTCTGGAACACGAAGGCGAGGGTGAGCATGCCCACTGCGGTGATCGCCCATCCGATCAATACCGCCCCGACTCCCGCGCTTGCCGCCATGTTCTGCGGCAATGAAAAAATACCACCGCCAATCATCGACCCTACGACAAGTGCAACAAGGGCGCCCAGTTTTAGTTTTCCGGGAGAATCAGACATTTAATAACTCCATGTCAGGAGAACGTTGACATCAGAATAAAGCTGACGCCTTGGTCATTCGCTGATGTAGATCAGTTGATGACGCCGCGAAGTAGGAAAAACCCTTCGCGCACCTCCTGGAGAATGCCCACGGCCTGGCTACAGGCCTTGTGCCCTGGCACCTCCGCGTCCATTTTTGAAGCAAACCTTGCGTTTGGCCTGCGAACTATCACGCTAGCTGCTTTTGCCGCTTTCGCAACTGCCTCTCAACCAACCGCCTAATCAATTGTGTGTTCGTGACGGAAAGCACAACTGTCATTTTCGCCCGCCAGTCGGCATAGAAAACTCTGTTATTAGTGCTATAGATTTAATGGTTTGGTTAATAAGGCGCCGGTATTACCGGCGGTGCTAAAGTTCATTGCTCCACACTCGGGAAGCTATAACTGCGAGGAATTCCATGAGCGAGCCGGGACAAAAATTGCGCCTGGGGGCGTTGATCGCGTTGGTGGTCGGCTCGATGATCGGTGGCGGGATTTTCTCGCTGCCGCAGAACATGGCCGCGCGCGCCGATGTCGGTGCGGTCTTGATCGGCTGGGGCATTACCGCAGTGGGCATGCTGGCATTGGCTTTCGTGTTCCAGACCCTGGCCAACCGCAAGCCGGAGCTGGATTCGGGGGTGTACGCCTACGCCAAGGCCGGCTTTGGCGAGTACATGGGTTTCTCCTCGGCCTGGGGCTACTGGATCAGCGCCTGGCTGGGCAACGTCGGGTACTTCGTGCTGCTGTTCAGTACCCTCGGCTTCTACGTCCCGGTGTTCGGTGAAGGCAATACGCCGGTGGCTATCGGTTGTGCCTCGCTGTTGCTGTGGGCGGTGCATTTCCTGGTGTTGCGCGGCATCAGGGAGGCGGCGTTCATCAACCAGGTCACCACTGTCGCCAAGGTGGTGCCGCTGCTGATCTTCATCGTCATCGCCGCCTTCGCCTTTCGTGCCGATATCTTCACCCGTGATATCTGGGGCCTGGGCAACCCGCAGTTCGGCAGCGTGTTGGAGCAGGTACGCAACATGATGCTGGTGACGGTGTTCGTGTTCATCGGTATCGAGGGGGCGAGCGTGTATTCGGGCAGGGCGCTGCTGCGCTCGGATGTGGGCAAGGCCACGGTGATCGGCTTTCTTGGTGTGCTGGCGTTGTTGGTGCTGGTCAACGTGCTGTCGTTGGGGGTGATGACCCAGCCGGAGCTTGCACAGCTGCCCAACCCGTCGTTGGCCTCGGTGCTGGAGCATATCGTCGGGCCGTGGGGGGCGTTGTTGATCAGTATCGGCTTGGCGGTATCGCTGCTGGGCGCGTTGTTGTCCTGGGCCTTGCTGTGTGCCGAGATCCTGTTCGCCACGGCGCGCGACAAGACCATGCCGCGCTTCCTGGCGCGCGAGAATGCCAACCACGTGCCGGCCAATGCCCTGTGGCTGACCAACTGCATGATCCAGGGGTTTCTGCTGATCACCCTGTTTTCGGCGGGGACCTACACCGGCCTGATCTACCTGGCGTCGTCGATGATTCTGGTGCCGTACTTCTGGTCGGCGGCCTATGCACTGCTGCTGGCCTGGCGCGGGGAGGGGTATGCGGGGCAGGTGGCCGCACGGCGCAAGGACCTGCTGGTGGCGGGGCTGGCGCTGCTGTACGCCGTCTGGCTGCTGTACGCCGGGGGGCTGAAGTACCTGCTGCTGTCGGCGTTGCTGTATGCGCCGGGGGTGATCTTGTTCGCCCGGGCCAAGCAAGAACAGGGGCAGGTGTTGTTCACCCGGATCGAGAAGCTGATCTTTGCGGCGGTGCTGGTGGGGGCCGCTGCTGCGGCTTATGGACTGTATTCAGGCGTGTTGACGCTGTGAACAGGCCGGCCTTTTCGCGGGGCTTGCCCGCGAAGAGGCCGGTGAATTCACCACTTCGGCTCGGCCGAACCCAGTTCGCAGGCACCGTGCTCCCAGTGCATATGTGCTGCGCCGACCATCAATGGCCCCTTCAGACGCTGTGCCGGGCCCCACGGTGTGTGCTCCAGGTGCGCGTCCACATCTGCCGATGTCTCCTGCGGCAGCGGCAAGTCATCGCTCACACTGCCGTACTCGATCAACAGCTTCGCCGTACGTGCCAGGGAGAACCGTGACCGGCTCGCCTGCTCCCTGGCCAAGGCACGAATGGCCTCGGCTGCCATCAGATAACCAGTAGCATGGTCCAGCGCCTGTACCGGCAATGGCACCGGGTGCTCGGCCTGGCGCCAGCGCATGCCTTCGCGGGCAATGCCGGTGCTCATCTGTACCAGACTGTCGAAACCGCGCCGCTGCTGCCACGGTCCGCTCCAGCCATAGGCATCGAGGCTGACGTCCACCAGCGCCGGGTTGAGCTGGCGTCGCTGTTCATGGCCATAGCCGAGTTTCTCCAGGGCGTCGGCACGGTAGCCATGCAGCAGGATGTCCGCCTCGCCCAGCAGCCGCTCGAATACCTGGCGCCCTTGCGAGGTGCGCAGGTCGAGGCGGGCGCAGCGCTTGCCCAGGGTGACTTCGGCCACCACGGCCGGCTCTTCCCATCCGGGTGGGTCCAGGCGCAGCACCTGGGCGCCGAAACCGGCCAGCACTCGGCTGGCGGTGGGGCCGGCGAGAATGCGGGTCAAATCCAGCACCTTGATGCCGGCCAACGGCCGCGACGAGGTGCCTTGCCAGGGGCGTGGCACGGTGTGTTGGAGGGTTTCGCGCAAGACCAGAGGCTCCAGGTTGACGGCCTGGCCCTGTGGGTGTGCGCACCACTCGGCCCAACTGCGCATCTTCGCCGCGCAGCCGCCTGCCTGGACCACGGCCTCTTCCAGTGCCTCGGCGTCCCAGCCGGCCACTGCGGCGGCCACCGCGGCACGCTCGGGCGACACCCCGAGCACCTGCAAGGCGGCGTGACGATGATGAGGGGCATTGGTATGCAGCCGAACCCAGCCATCGCGGGCCGGGTAGTCGCCCGCCACGGCATCCCACAGCGGTGGGGGCTGCCAGCCTTGAGGGCGCAGGCTGGTGGCGAACCAGAACGATGCCAGGCGGCGGTCCACCTGCACCAGGGGGCGGTGCTCGGTGTGCCGCTCCGTCAGTTCGGCCAAGGCCAGCCCCACAGCGGCAATGCTGGCGGCAGCCAGGTCGGTGACCGCGAAGGTCGATGGCAGGCTGCCGACGCCTTGCCAGTGCACGACAGGCGGCGCCAGGTTCAATTCGCGGGCAATGGTGTCCAGAAGCAGGGGCATTGAGGATCCTCCGTGTCGGACCCAATTGCAGTACATCTGACGCCAGGACGCAAATCCCTCAGGGTTGCATCCTGGCGGAACATGGCGGGGCGGGGTGCTCGGGACGTGACCAGATCCACAGGTTGCCCAGGGTCATGCCGGCAATGGCCAGGTACACCGGCCAGTGGTGTTCGAGGAAGGTCAGCATCAGGCCTGCGCACAGCAACATGCTGACGGTCGCGCTGATTTTCGCACGGCGCTGGATCACCTTGCCGTTGCGCCAGTTGTACAGGATCGGCCCGAACAGCCGGTGGTTTTCCAGCCAGGCTGACAGGCGTGGCGAGCTGCGCGTGGCGGCCCAGGCGGCGAGCAGGATGAACTCGGTGGTCGGCAGCCCGGGAATGACGATGGCGACCAGGCCGATGCCGAGGCTGACGTAGGCCAGGATCGCATACAGCAGGCGGGCAATGCGGGAGCGGGCGACTGGGGTCATGGTCTCACTGCAAAACGTTCCGGCCACCTGGCTGGTGGCCGGCAGGTGCGTCTCAGGCCAGCGCGGTGTCGGCTGCGTAGGCGTGCTTGAGCAGCTCGGTGAAGCGCTCGAAGGCGGCGACCGCGCCACGCTCGGCAGCAGCGTCTTCTTCAGGCGAGAGCTCAAGGGCGTCGAGAATTCGGGTGAATTCCTTCCAGCCTTGTGCACGGCCACCTTCCGGCTCGCCCAGGTGACGGGCACCGAAACTGTCGGACAGCTCCAGGGCCACGGCGCGCTTGATCAGAAACGCGGCGCCCAGTTTGGAGCCTTCGGAGACGAAGATCCAGCCCAGCGCTTCGCCCAGGCTCGGCTTGCCCAGGGCACCTGCGACCGGGCCGGGCACTTCGGTGTTCAGGTCGGCGAGGTCCAGGCGGGCTTGTTCGGCGCGGCAGCGGGCAGCCAAGTCAGGGACGATGGCGATCAGCTGTGGGTCGCTGTACAGGGCCTGCAGTTCGGACTGGAACAGGTACTGGGCGACGACGAAGCGGGCGAAGTTCTCGCGGTTGTCGAACGGGGCGTGGGACTTGACCAGGGCGTCGAGCTCGGTGTGCGGCGCGTGGGTCACCTGGTTCAGGCGTTGCGAGCGCAGGGCGGGGCGCTCGGAGGATTCGCGGGTCATGGGTACATCCTTGGGAAATGAGGTGTCTAGTGACAAGACGAAGGAGAAGACGCAGGACAGTAAAAAAACCTCACCTGGGAGGGGGATGCATTTGTGTTTGGGTTATCGGGAATCGAGGAGCCCTCTTCGCGGGTAACCCGCTCCCACAGGTTCTGCGCAGCCCTGGTGGGCGATGCTGTACTTGTGGGAGCGGGTTTGCCCGCGAAAAGGGCGACGCGGTGTCGGATCAGATATCCCACACCACATTGATGGCGAAGTTACGCCCCGGCATGGTCAGGCGGTCGAGGTTGGCCGGCTGGGTCACGCCGGCTTCGCCCAGGCCGTCGTAGCCACGCACGTCATCCCACTGCCAGTACTTCTTGTCGGTCAGGTTGTACAGCCCGGCATTGACGGTGACGTCGTCGGTGACCTTGTAGAAGCCGGTCAGGTCCAGCACGCCGTAGCCTGGCGTGCGGAACTGCTTGCTGGTGCCGTCGGGGGCGAAGAAGGTGGTGTCGTCGACACGGTTCTTGCGCTTAACCAGGGTCCAGCTCAGCAGGCCGCCGTAGTGCTGCTGCTCATAGCCCAGGCCCACCACCGCGGTCAGCGGGTTGACACTGTTCAGCGGCTGGCCGTTGTCGTCGTTGCGCCCGTGGGCATAGGCCAGCGAGCCCTGGGTATACAGGCCTTGCGGCGCGCCGAAGTGGTCCAGGTTCAGGCGGCCCTTGAACTCGGCGCCCTTGATGGTGGCGTGCTTGATGTTGTTGGCCTGGAAGGTCGAGCCCAGGTTGGCCGACTGCACGGCGTCTTCGTTGATGAAGTCGCGGTACTTGTTGTAGAACACCGCCACGTCGAAGTTGCCGGCCTCGAAGTTGCCGCGCAGGCCCGTCTCGTAGCTCTTGCTCTTTTCCGGTTCCAGGTTCGGGTTCGGCTCGACGCGGTAGCCTGCACCCGGGTTGTCGAAGCGCCCGTACATGGCCTTGGCGGTCGGGGTGCGGAAGCCTTCGGCGTACTGGCCGTACCAGGTGTAGTTGTCGTTGAAGGCATAGGTCACGCCGAATTTGGGCGAGACGCGGTGCCAGTTCTTGGTCGAGTCATCGACGTCGGTGGGCGAGGTGCCAGTGCCCTGGATACCGCGCAGGAACTCGGCGGTCATCTTCGGCTCCATGCGCGTGTAGTCGTAGCGAGCGCCGGGCAGGAAGGTCCAGTTGTTCCAGCGGATCTCGTCCTGGGCGAACACGCTGTAGGTGTCGATGGTCGGGTCCGGGAAGTCGCTGACCAGCACCTGGCCGTCGGCCGGGCTGTTTTGGCCGACGCTCAGGCATGAGCCGCCCACGCGCAGGCAGGTGCCGGTGCCGCTGCGCGAACCGGTGACTTTCTCATGCTTGAGGGTGGTGCCGTAGGTCAGCAGGTGCTCGGTCTCGCCGAGGCTGAAGGCCTTTTCCAGCTGGCCGTCGAAGACCCACTGGCGGTCCTTGTAGGTGGTGTCGCGGGTGCGTAGCACGGTGCGGCTGAAGGGGAAGTAGACTTCCTCGGTTTCCTGGTCGGTCTTGGCGATCTGGTAGTTCAGGCTCCACTTCACGTGGTCGGCCACCAGGCTGTCGAGACCGAAGTCGTGGTTGATGCCGAAGCGTTCGCGGGTGACCGTGTCGTTGCCGGTGCGGCTGCGGTACATGCCCACGCCCACGCCGTTGCCGAACGGGCCGCCGACAGCGCTGAGGATGTTCTGGTCGCGGTCATCCTTGTAGCGCTCGTAGGTGAACCCCAGGCGTGCGTCGTCGGCGTAGTTCCAGCCAAGCTTGGCCAGCACGTTGGTGGTGCGTACGTCTTCCGGGTTGGCCTTGGTGCGTGCCAGACCGCTGCCGCCATGCTCGCCGTAGGACTCGGTCTCGTGGCCGTTGCGCTGGCTCAGGTGCAGCAGGCCGTCGAAGTCGCCCTGGCGGCCAGCGACGGTGGCGGAGTTCAGCCAGCTCTCGTCGGCCGAGCTGTAGCCGGTCTTCAGGCGGGCTCCAACATCCTTGCCGGGCTTGATGATGTCCTCGGGGTCTAGGGTGTAGTAGCTCACCGCGCCGCCGATCGCATTGCTGCCATACAACACCGAGGCTGGGCCACGCAGAATCTCCACGCGCTTGACGATTTCCGGGTCGACATAGTTGCGCTGGGTCTGGGCGTAGGGGCCGTAGAAGAAACTGTCGGGAATCGACACGCCGTCGACCTGGGTGAGGATGCGCTCGCCATCGATACCCCGGATGTTGTAGCCGTTCAGGCCACTGCGCTGGCCAACGCCGCCGACCGACACCCCCGGTTCGTAGCGCACCAGGTCCTTGATGTCGTTGACGTTCTGGCGGTCCAGCTGTTCGCGGGTCTGCACGCTGACGGTGCTGGGCACCCGGTTGACGTCCTGGGCGCTGCGGGTGGCGCTGATGGTCACCTGTTGCAGGGCGATGGCGTTACCCGAGGATTGACGCTCCAGCACCACGTTGCCGTTGCCGATCTTGCGGTAGCCCAGGCCGGTGCCCTCGAGCAGGCGTTGCAGCGCGACCTCGGGGGCGAACGAGCCTTGCACGCCAGGCGAGGCGATGCCGTCGGCCAGCTGCGCAGAGAAGCCCACCTGCCATCCGGTCACCTCGGTGAATGCGTTGATCGCCGAAACCAGTGGCTGCTGGGCGATGGCGAAGCGATAGTCGCCCATGCGCGGGCTGCTGGCCTGGGCCGGTTCAGCCGCCAGGGCCGGCAGGCTTAGGCTGCCGCTGGCCAGCAAGGCCAGGGTCAGCAGCGAGAGCTGGCCCATGCGGCGGGAGGAGGGTGACGGGCGGGTTGGACCTGTGGACATCGAAAGCGCTCCCTGTCGCGCGAACTGTTATAGGTGATGACTGTTCTCGTTTTCAAACAAGAATCAGTTGCATTGGCTATAACGAGACGGACGGGCTCCAGGGATCGCGTAAAAAAAGTTCGCAGCTAGTTGAGAATTACCACGGCGGGGAACTCCTGCAACTGCGCCGAGGTGATGTGCGCCAGCGCCCGCAGGGTTTCCAGCGGCTGGTCGAGGCGGTAGTTGCCGGTCACCGCCACCTGTTCGAGGCGTTCGTTGCGGTTGATGATCCAGCCAGGGTAGTAGCGGCGCAGTTCGTCGAGCACCTGGCTCAGCGGACAGTTCTCGAACACCAGGCGTCCTTCGATCCAGGCCAGTTCCTTGTGCAGGTCGGCGCGTTGGCGCTGGCCGAAACCCTCTGGCCCGACGCTGATGCTGTCGCCGGCACTCAGGCGAATACGCTGGTCGCTGTTGCCTTGCAGGTCGACGTCGCCCCGCTGCACCCGCACCTGGGCCTGGCCATCGAGGTAGCGCACGGCGAAGTTGGTATCGCGCACCTGCGCGCGCAGTGGCCCGGCCTGTACTTCCAACGGCTGCTGGCTGCCGCCGGGTACTTCGAAGAACGCCTCGCCCTGCAGCAGGCGGGCAACCTGGCGGCCTTCGCGCAGGTCGCTGGCGAAGGCGGAGTTGGTGTTGAGCAGCACCTTGGCGCCGTCGTCCAGTTGCAGGCGCTGGCGTTCGCCGACCACGGTCAAATGGTCGGCTTGCAGGCGCACGGGCAGGTTGCCGAAGGTGAACAGCCCCACCAGCAGCACGGCGGCGGTGGCCAGGGGTTTCCAGTGGCGGCGCAGGCGGCCGCCGACCGAGCGTCGCCGTTGCTGGTGCAATTGCCCTGCGGCCTGATGCAGGGCGTTGCCGTTCCACAGCGCCTCGACTTCGACATAGGCCTGGGCATTGAGCGCGTTGGCGCCCAGCCAGGCCTCGAAGGCCGAGGTGTCGGCTTCGCTGGCACATTGCAGGCGAATCAACCAGTCCTGCGCCTCTTCCAGGGCGCGGGCGCGGGCATCAGCCTCGGCAGGCGGCGCAGAAGGGGAGGCGCGATCGGTCACGAAGAGTCCTTGCAGGATGTTTGGTGCAGATGATCGTGGCTGTGTTGCGCCATGGCAAGGGCCTTGCCGTTTCCAGGCGGCGAGCGGTCGCTGTTCACTTCAGGCGCTCGGCCACGCCCATGCAGATGGCCATGATCAGTTTCAGCTCTTTCTGCACGGTGCTGGCGGACACCTGCAACTGCTCGGCGATCTCCAGGTAGCTGGCGCCATGCAGGCGGCTGAGAATGAAGATGCGCTGCTGGCGTGCGGTGAGCTGGGAAAGGCTGAGGCTCAGGTGCTTGAGCAGTTGCTCGGCATGGGCGGCGTCCTCGCTGTTGCCCAAGGGCGCGGCGACGTTGTGCAGCACTTCATCAGGCACGTCGTCGACCAGCGTGCGGGCCTGCACCCGGCGTGCACGCAGGTGGTCGAGGGCCAGGTTGCGTGCGGTCTGGAAGACGAACGGTTCGAGGTGTTCGATGGGGCGTTCACCCAAGGCGCGGGTAACCCGAAGATAGGTTTCCTGCAGCAGGTCTTCCGCTGTACTGGGGTTGCCCACCATGCGCTGCAGCGTGCGCAGCAGGGTGAGGCGCTGGGTGAGAAAGACTGAGTTGAAGCGGGACTGACTCACGGGGAAACCTGGCCGACGAGAGGGTGAATGATAATGCTTATCATCCATGCTTCAGGTCAAGGGCAGAAATGTCATGAACAGGTAAAGCTTTGTGTCGTCTGCACCGGCCTCTTCGCAGGCAAGCCTGCTCCTGTCGCTGCTGCGCTGCTCTAAAGGACAGTGCAGCGCTTGTGGGAGCGTTTTACCTGCGAAAAGGCTGCACTGGCCGCCAACCTCTAGCGTGCGCTGCACAGCGCCAGGCAGTTATCCAGCATGCGGTTGGAGAAGCCCCACTCATTGTCGTACCAGGCCAGCACCTTGAGCATGCGCCCGTTGGCGCGGGTGTGGTTGGCGTCGAAGATCGACGACAGCGGGTTGTGGTTGAAGTCGCACGATACCAGCGGCAGGGCGTTGTAACCCAGTACCCGGGAGTGGCGGCTGGCTTCGAGGAACAGTTGGTTGACCTCGTCGCTGCTGGTCTCGCGCTTGAGGTTGACGGTCAGGTCCACCAGCGACACGTTGATCACCGGCACCCGTACGGCCATGCCGGTGAGCTTGCCGGCCAGCTCCGGCAGCACCAGGCCGACGGCCTCGGCGGCGCCGGTCTTGCTGGGAATCATCGACTGGGTCGCGGAGCGGGCGCGGTAGGGGTCGCTGTGGTAGACGTCGGTGAGCACCTGGTCGTTGGTGTAGGCATGGATGGTGGTCATCAGCCCTTGCTCGATGCCGAACTCGCGGTGCAGTACCTGGGCGATCGGCGCCAGGCAGTTGGTGGTGCACGAGGCGTTGGAGATGATCTGGTGCGAGCTGCGCAACACATCGTGGTTGACCCCGTACACCACGGTGGCATCGGCACCCTTGGCCGGTGCCGAAATGATTACCTTCCCCGCCCCGGCGCTCAAGTGCGCGGACGCCTTGGCACGTTCGGTGAACAGCCCGGTGCATTCGAACACCACGTCGATGGCCAAGGCCTTCCACGGCAGTTCGGCGGGGTTGCGGATGGCGCTGACGGCGATGCGGTCGCCATTGACCGTCAGGCTTTCGTGATCGGCCTCGACGGTGGCGTCGAAAGTGCCGTGCACGCTGTCGAACTTGAGCAGGTGGGCGTTCATTGCGCTGTCGCCCAAGTCGTTGATGGCGACGACCTGCAAGTCCTGGCGGTAGCCTTGGGTATAAAGTGCGCGCAGTACATTGCGCCCGATGCGGCCGAATCCATTGATGGCGATGCGAAGGGTCATGACATTACCTCTGGCAGTCGGGGTGAAGCCTGTGGCACAAAGAGTGGCTTCACTGAAACGGTTTTGTTATTGGAATTACAAGATTATTCACTCTTGGATAGAAAACAAGCGTTTTTAGTGGCAGTATTTTGTTAAACCTACAACGAGTGGTCGAGCGAAGCGCTCCAACGACCCGCCAGGCGGCCTGTTTCATGAGCCTAGGTGGCAATCGCGTGGAGGGAAAATGCTCATTGGCACACCACCCTTACCGCTAGCCTGGAGTTCCGTACATGCACCCGCGCATCCTTGAGGTCACCCAACGGCTGATCGAACGCAGCCGCCCGACCCGTGAACGCTACCTGCAGCTCATTCGCGGCGCGGCCAGTGACGGACCCATGCGCGCCAGCCTGCAATGCGCCAACTTCGCCCATGGCGTGGCCGGTTGCGGTAGCCAGGACAAGCAGAACCTCAAGCTGATGAACGCTGCCAACGTGGCCATCGTCTCGGCCTACAACGACATGCTGTCGGCGCACCAGCCCTACCAGCACTTCCCCGAACAGATCAAACAGGCCCTGCGCGAGATCGGCTCGGTAGGCCAGTTCGCGGGGGGCGTGCCGGCCATGTGCGACGGCGTCACCCAGGGCGAGCCGGGCATGGAGCTGGCCATCGCCAGCCGCGAAGTGATCGCCATGTCCACCGCCATTGCCCTGTCGCACAACATGTTCGATGCAGCGCTCATGCTGGGCATCTGCGACAAGATCGTGCCGGGCCTGATGATGGGCGCACTGCGCTTTGGCCATTTGCCGACCGTGTTCGTGCCCGGCGGGCCGATGCCTTCGGGCATTTCCAACAAGGAAAAGGCCGACGTGCGCCAGCGCTACGCCGAGGGCAAGGCCAGCCGCGAGGAGTTGCTGGAGTCGGAGATGAAGTCCTACCACAGCCCCGGCACCTGCACCTTCTATGGCACCGCCAACACCAACCAGCTGGTGATGGAAGTGATGGGCCTGCACCTGCCGGGCGCCTCGTTCGTCAACCCTTACACGCCGCTGCGCGATGCCCTGACCGTCGAGGCTGCGCAGCAGGTCACCCGCCTGACCAAGGCCAATGGCAACTTCATGCCCCTGGGCGAAATCGTCGACGAGAAGGCGCTGGTCAATTCCATCGTCGCCCTGCATGCCACCGGCGGCTCGACCAACCATACCCTGCACATCCCGGCCATCGCTCAGGCGGCGGGTATCCAGCTGACCTGGCAGGACATGGCCGACCTCTCCGAGGTTGTTCCGACCCTGTCCCACGTCTACCCCAATGGCAAGGCCGACATCAATCACTTCCAGGCCGCCGGCGGCATGGCGTTCCTGATCCGCGAACTGCTCGACGCCGGCCTGATGCACGAAGACGTCAACACCGTGGCCGGTTACGGTCTGCGCCGCTATACCCAAGAGCCGTTCCTCGACGACGGCAAGTTGGTATGGCGCGACGGCCCGCAGCACAGCCTGGATGAAAACATCCTGCGCCCCGTGGCCCGGCCATTCTCCGCCGAGGGCGGGTTGCGGGTGATGGAAGGCAACCTGGGGCGTGGGGTGATGAAGGTCTCGGCGGTGGCGCCGGAGCACCAGGTGGTGGAGGCGCCCGCGCGGATCTTCCACGACCAGCAGTCGCTGGCCGATGCCTTCAAGGCCGGCGAGCTGGAGCGCGATTTCGTCGCCGTGGTGCGCTTCCAGGGCCCACGCTGCAACGGCATGCCCGAGCTGCACAAGCTGACGCCGTTCCTCGGCGTATTGCAGGATCGCGGCTACAAAGTGGCGCTGGTGACCGATGGGCGTATGTCCGGCGCGTCGGGCAAGGTGCCGGCGGCCATCCATGTATGCCCCGAGGCTTATGTCGGGGGGCCGCTGGCAAAGGTGCGCGACGGTGATATCGTGCGCGTCGATGGTGTCGAAGGTACGTTGCGAGTCATGGTGTCGGCCGAGGAGTTGGCCAGCCGCGACCTGCCAGCGGCCCCCCAGGGCAACGACCTGGGCTGTGGCCGCGAGCTGTTCGGCTTCATGCGCATCGCGTTCAGCTCGGCGGAGCAGGGCGCCAGCGCCTTCACTTCTGCCCTGGAGAGCTTCAAATGAAAGCCTTGCTGGTCGGCGACATCGGCGGCACCAATGCCCGCTTCGCCTTGTGGCGCGACAATGACCTGCATGCGGTGCAGGTGTTGGCCACGGCCGACTATTCCAGCCCCGAACAGGCCATCGAGGCGTACCTGGACGAGCAGGGAATTGCCCGTGGCGGGGTGTCGGATGTGTGCCTGTCGGTGGCCGGGCCGGTCGCTGGCGATGAATTTCGCTTTACCAACAACCATTGGCGGTTGAGCCGCATGGCGTTCTGCGAGGTGCTGCAAGTCGAGCGCCTGATGCTGATCAACGACTTTTCCGCCATGGCCCTTGGCATGACCCGCCTCAAACCCGGCGAATTCGTCGAAGTGTGCCCCGGCCAAGCCGACCCGACGCGCCCGGCCCTGGTGATTGGCGCGGGCACCGGCCTTGGCGTCGGCACCTTGCTGAACCTCGGTGAGCGGCACTGGATGGCGCTGCCGGGCGAGGGCGGGCATGTCGACCTGCCGGTAGGCAACACCCGCGAGGCGGCGATCCATCAGCAGATCCACAGCCAGATCGGCCATGTCAGCGCCGAGACTGTGCTCAGCGGCGGCGGGCTGCTGCGCCTGTACCAGGCGCTCTGTGCGCTGGATGGCGACGTGCCCCGGCACAAGACCCCCGCGCAGGTCACCGACGCTGCGCTGGGCGGCGAACCTCGGGCGCAGGCGGTGATCGAACAGTTCTCGCGCTTCCTCGGGCGTGTGGCTGGCAACAACGTACTGACGCTGGGCGCACGGGGCGGCGTGTACATCGTCGGCGGCGTGGTACCGCGCTTCGCCGAATTGTTCCTGCGCAGCGGCTTTGCCGCCAGCTTTGCCGACAAGGGCTGCATGAGCGGTTATTTCCCTGGGGTGCCGGTGTGGCTGGTGACCGCAGAGTTTTCTGGGTTACTGGGGGCCGGGGTAGCCTTGCAGCAGGCGCTGGATCACTGAGTTTGGCGGCGAGGCCTTCGCAGGCAAGCCCGCGGAGGCCTCGCCGCCGATACAACGGCACAGCGAGCATGAAGACTCGCACCGACAAAAGGACTTCATTGTGAGCACTGCCGGCAAGAACATCCTGATGGTCGACGACGACCAGGAAATCCGCGAACTGCTGCAAACCTACCTGAGCCGCGCCGGCTTCCAGGTGCGCGCCGAGCCCGACGGCCAGGGTTTTCGCCAGGCCCTGGATGCCGCGCCATGCGACCTGGTGATCCTGGATGTGATGCTGCCCGACGAGGACGGCTTCAGCCTGTGCCGCTGGGTACGCCAGCACCCGCGCCAGTCGCGGGTGCCGATCATCATGCTGACCGCCAGCTCCGACGAAGCTGACCGGGTCATCGGCCTGGAGTTGGGCGCCGACGACTACCTGGGCAAACCCTTCAGCCCACGTGAATTGCAGGCCCGCATCAAGGCCCTGCTGCGTCGCTGCGATTTCGTGCAAAGTGCGCCGGGCAACGCCGTGCTGGCCTTCGACGACTGGCGCCTGGACACGGTCAGCCACCGGCTGTTCCACCGCGATGGCGAGGAGGTGATCTTGTCCGGTGCCGATTTCGCCCTGCTCAAGCTGTTTCTCGACCACCCGCAACAGATCCTTGACCGCGACACCATCGGCAACGCCACCCGTGGCCGCGAGCCGATGCCGCTGGACCGCATCGTCGACATGGCGGTCAGCCGCCTGCGCCAGCGCCTGCGGGACACCGACAAACCCCCGCGTTTGATCCGCACGGTGCGCGGCAGCGGTTACCTGCTGGCGGCCCATGTCTGCCCTGCCGGCTGAGCGCGGCGCCGAACGGCGCTGGCGGCTCCTGCCGCGCTCGCTGCTGGGGCGCATGCTGCTGCTCACCCTGCTGGCGGTGTTGCTGGCCCAGGGACTGTCGAGCCTGATCTGGGTCGCTCAACTGCGCGCCAGCCAGTTGCAGGGCCTGCGCGCCAGCGCCGGCAGCCTGGCCCATTCGATGAGCGCCAGCGTCAGCTACTTCCGCTCGCTGCCGGTGGCCTACCGGCCCATGGTACTCGACCAGTTGCGCAGCATGGGCGGCACGCGGTTCTTCGTATCGCTCAACGAAAAGCCGCTGAACATGCAGGTGCTGCCCATCACCCCACGCAAACAGGCGGTGATCGACGTGTTCCAGCAGGTGTTGCACGAGCGCCTGGGCCAGCAGATGGAAGTCTCGGTGGAGTTCGTCAGCCCCGATGAACTGCGCATCTTCAACAGCGGCTTGAAGCTCGACGAGCTGCCGCGTTCATGGGCGCACTACGCCTTGACCCTCGAGCCTCTGAACCCACCGGTGCTGGTGACGCAGATCCGCCTCGACGAGGGCGAGTGGCTGTACATCGCCTCGCTGCTGCCCGAGCCCTACACGGGGCTGGAGCCCGAGCGCCTGCCGCGCCAGCAGCTCGGCTTCATCATGCTGACCACCGCGTTGCTGTTGCTGTTCATCGGCCTTCTGGTGCACTGGCAGAGCTCGCCGCTCAAGCGCCTGGCGCGAGCGGCGCGGGAGATGTCGCTGGGTGCGGATGTGCCGCCGGTGGCGGAAGTGGGCGGTAGCGAAGTGGTGGAAGTAGGGCGTGCCTTCAACACCATGCGCGAGCGTATCAGCCGTTACCTCACCGAGCGCGCGCAACTGTTCAGCGCCATCTCCCATGACCTGCGCACGCCGATCACCCGTTTGCGCCTGCGTGTTGAGCTGCTGGAGGACGAGCGCCTGCAAGCCAAGTTCAGCCGCGACCTCGATGAGCTGGAGTTGCTGGTGAAAGGCGCGTTGCAGTGCGTCAAGGACACCGATATCCACGAGAACATCGAACCGATCGACCTCAACCAGGTGCTGGAGATTCTGGCCGAGCCCTACCTGGGCGATGGCCGCATCACCGTCGAGGGGCGGGCGCAGGCACCTTACCTGGGCAAGTCCCTGGCATTGCGCCGCTGCATCGGCAACCTGATCGACAACGCCATCAAGTACGGCGAGCGCGCGCACCTGCGCATCATCGACAGTGACGAGGCCTTTGTGCTGCAGGTCGACGACCAGGGGCCGGGAGTGCCGCAGCAGCGTCTGGAGCAGGTGTTCGAGCCGCATTTCCGTCTGGCCGGGCAGCAGCAGGGGTATGGGCTGGGGCTGGGCATCGCGCGCAATATCGCCCACAGCCATGGCGGTGAGGTGAGCCTGTTGAACCGTAGCGAGGGTGGGTTGCGGGTGACCTTGTGCCTGCCTCGGAATATCTATTGATGCTGTCGGCCTCTTCGCGGGCATGCCCGCGAAGGGCCGACACTGAAGAACGCAAGTGTCACAAGGCGGTGACATTCGCGCGGGTCTTCGTGACATGCCGGCCAGGGTGGCTGGTTACTATTCGTTGACGACAGGCACCGGGCCTGTCCCTGGCAAGGATCGGACAGGTGACGAACAGCGTCGATTTACCCTCCAGCAGTTGGCTCCGCGCCCCTGTGCATGCCGACTGGCTGATTGCCGAAGGCTTGCGCCTGGTGGCCTTCGCCAAGGCCTCGCGGCTGCCCGCAGGTTTCGGCAACCTCGATGCCCAGGGCCGCCTGCCCGAGGGTGCCATTGCCGAAACCATGAACACCGCGCGCATGACCCACTGCTTCGCCATGGCCCATGTACAGGGTGTGCCGGGTTGCCTGGCGCTGGTCGAGCACGGTGTCGCGGCGTTGCGTGGGCCGCTGCGCGATGGGCTTCACGGCGGCTGGTTCGCCTGCGCTGAAGGGCAGGGCGATACCGGCAAGGCCGCCTACCTGCACGCCTTCGTAGCGCTGGCGGCAAGCTCTGCGGTGGTTGCAGGCAGCGAGCGCGCGCAGGCCTTGCTCGACGATGTCATCGCGATTCTCGATACACATTTCTGGAGCGAGCAGGAGGGCGCGCTGCGTGAATCCTTCGCTCGTGACTGGCAGCAGCCGGAGGCCTATCGCGGTGCGAACAGCAACATGCACGCGACCGAGGCGTTCCTCGCCCTGGCCGACGTAACCGGCGACAGCCGCTGGCTGGACCGCGCTTTACGTATCGTCGAGCGCATCCTGCGCGGTCACGCTGCCGCCAACGGCTATGGCGTGATCGAGCATTTCGACAGCCACTGGCAAGCGCTGCCGGAATACAACCAAGACAACCCGGCCGATGGCTTCCGGCCCTATGGCACCACGCCCGGCCACGCCTTCGAGTGGGCACGTCTGGTGCTGCACCTGGAGGCTGCGCGCCAGCAGGCAGGGCGGCCTGCTCCCGACTGGCTGCTACCGATGGCCCAGGGCTTGTTCGATAATGCCTGCCGTCACGCCTGGCAGGTCGATGGCGAGCCGGGCCTGGTCTACACCCTGGACTGGCATAACCGCCCGCTGGTGCGCGAGCGTTTGCACTGGGTCCATGCCGAGGCCTGCGCCACCTCTGCCGCATTGCTGCGGCGCACCGGCCAGGCGCACTACGAGCAGTGGTACCGACGGTTCTGGGATTTTATCGACGCCCATTTCATTGACCGCGCCCAAGGCAGCTGGCACCACGAACTGAGCCCGCAGAACCTGCCCAGCGCCACCATCTGGGGCGGCAAGCCAGACCTCTACCACGCCTACCAGGCCGTGCTGCTGCCGCGCTTGCCGTTGGCCCCGAGCCTGGCCAGCGCACTGGCCCGGGGAATGTAACCAACTGTTTACATTTGCGCATCGCTTCGTTACTTGCCGGGCCTGCGCGCTGATTAGACTTCCTGCAACGCAAGCGAATGACTTGCACTGCATAACAACAAGAAAGGTATACCGATGAATTCCACTCTGCGTCTCGCCGCTGCTATTTCCCTCGCCTCGCTCATGCCACTCAGCGCCTTCGCCGCCGACTCCAAAGGCAGCGTCGAGGTGGTGCACTGGTGGACCTCTGGTGGTGAAAAGGCCGCCGTCGACGTGCTCAAGGCACAAGTCGAGAAAGACGGCTTCATCTGGAAAGACGGCGCCGTTGCCGGGGGCGGTGGTGCCACGGCGATGACCGTGCTCAAAAGCCGCGCTGTGGCCGGCAACCCGCCAGGTGTCGCACAGATCAAGGGCCCGGACATCCAGGACTGGGCCGCCACCGGCCTGCTCGACAGCGAGGTGCTCGAGGATGTGGCCAAGCAGGAGAAGTGGGACAGCCTGCTCGACAAGAAGGTCGCCGACACCGTGAAGTACGACGGTGACTACGTGGCGGTGCCGGTGAACATCCACCGCATCAACTGGCTGTGGATCAACCCCGAGGTGTTCACGAAGGCCGGCATCGACAAGGCGCCGACCACCCTCGACGAATTCTACGCCGCCGCCGACAAGCTCAAGGCAGCCGGTTTCATCCCCCTGGCCCACGGTGGCCAGCCTTGGCAGGACAGCACCGTGTTCGAGAACCTGGTGCTCTCGGTGATGGGCGTCGAAGGCTACACCAAGGCGCTGGTCGAACTGGACGAGAAGGCCCTGACTGGCCCTGAAATGGTCAAGGCGCTGACCGAGCTGAAGAAGGTCGCCACCTACATGGACCCGGACGGCAAAGGCCAGGACTGGAATCTGGAAGCGGCCAAGGTCATCAATGGCAAGGCCGGCATGCAGATCATGGGCGACTGGGCCAAGAGCGAGTGGACCCTGGCCAAGAAGACCGCCGGCAAGGACTACCAATGCGTGCCGTTCCCAGGCACCGAGAAAGGCTTCCTGTACAACATCGACTCGCTGGCGGTGTTCAAGCAGAAGGACGAAGGCACTACCGCGGGCCAGCAGGACATCGCCAAGCGTGTGCTCGGCGAGGACTTCCAGAAGACCTTCAGCATCAACAAGGGCTCGATTCCGGTGCGCAACGACATGCTTGCCAGCATGGACAAGTACGGCTTCGACAGCTGTGCCCAGACCGCGGCCAAGGACTTCCTGGCCGATGCCAAGTCCGGCGGCCTGCAACCGAGCATGGCGCACAACATGGCCACCACGCTGGCGGTGCAGGGCGCGTTCTTCGATGTGGTGACCAACTACATCAACGACCCCAAGGCTGACCCGGCTGACGCGGCGAAGAAACTGGCTGCGGCGGTCAAGGCTGCTCAGTAACCACCTCTGAGGTTGGCGCGATCCCTGTGGGAGCGGGTTTACCCGCGAACACCGGCATGGCCGGTGCCAGGCACCGCGGTGTCTGCTTCGCGGGTAAGCCCGCTCCCACAGGGTGATGTGTCGTTCATTCATCCGGGTACCCCTTCATGACTACAGCTACCGCCCAACTGCGGGCCTCACCCCTGGATGCGCTACAGCGCTGGCTGCCGAAACTGGTGCTGGCGCCGAGCATGTTCATCGTCCTGGTGGGCTTCTACGGCTACATCCTGTGGACCTTCGTCCTTTCGTTCACCACCTCCACTTTCCTGCCGACCTACAAGTGGGCAGGCCTGGCCCAGTACGCGCGTTTGTTCGACAACGACCGCTGGTGGGTGGCGAGCAAGAACCTGCTGGTGTTCGGCGGGCTTTTCATCGGTATTACCCTGGTGATCGGCGTGCTGCTGGCAGTGTTCCTCGACCAGCGCATCCGCCGCGAAGGGGTGATCCGCACCCTCTACCTGTACCCCATGGCGCTGTCGATGATCGTCACCGGCACCGCCTGGAAATGGCTGCTCAACCCCGGCATGGGCCTGGACAAGTTGCTGCGCGACTGGGGCTGGGAGGGCTTTCGCTTCGACTGGCTGATCGACCCGGACCGCGTTGTCTACTGCCTGGTGATCGCTGCCGTGTGGCAGGCCTCGGGCTTCATCATGGCGATGTTCCTCGCCGGCTTGCGCGGGGTCGACCAGTCGATCATCCGCGCCGCGCAGATCGATGGTGCGAGCATGCCGCGCATCTACTGGACGGTGGTGCTGCCGAGCCTGCGCCCGGTGTTCTTCAGCTCGTTGATGATCCTTTCGCACATTGCCATCAAGAGCTTCGACCTGGTGGCGGCGATGACTGCCGGCGGCCCCGGCTATTCCTCCGACCTGCCGGCGATGTTCATGTATTCCTTCACATTCAGCCGCGGCCAGATGGGCATGGGCTCGGCCAGCGCGATCCTTATGCTCGGGGCGATTCTCGCGATCCTCGTGCCGTACCTGTACTCGGAGCTCAGGAGCAAGCGCCATGACTGACGCCATCGGCAAACCTCGCCTGGGCCTGGGGCGTATCGCCATCCACGCGGTGCTGCTGGCCGCCGTGCTGCTGTACCTGGTGCCGCTGGTGGTAATGCTGCTGACCAGCTTCAAGACCCCGGAAGACATCGGCAGCGGCAACCTGCTGAGCTGGCCGCAGGTGTTCAGCACCATCGGCTGGGTGAAGGCCTGGGCGACGGTCAGTGGGTTCTTCTGGAACTCGATCATGATCACCGTGCCGGCAGTGCTGATCTCCACCGCCATCGGTGCGCTGAACGGCTACGTGCTGTCGATGTGGCGCTTCCGCGGTTCGCAGCTGTTCTTCGGGCTGCTGCTGTTCGGCTGCTTCCTGCCGTTCCAGACCGTGCTGCTGCCGGCCTCGTTCACCCTCGGCAAGCTGGGCCTGGCCAGCACCACTACGGGCCTGGTGCTGGTGCACGTGGTCTATGGCCTGGCTTTCACCACGCTGTTCTTTCGCAACTACTACGTGAGCATCCCGGATGCCCTGGTGAAGGCTGCGCGCCTGGATGGCGCCGGGTTCTTCACCATCTTCCGACGCATCATTCTGCCGATGTCCACGCCGATCATCATGGTTTGCCTGATCTGGCAGTTCACCCAGATCTGGAATGATTTCTTGTTTGGCGTGGTGTTCTCCAGCGGCGATTCGCAGCCGATCACCGTGGCCCTGAACAACCTGGTCAACACCAGCACCGGGGCCAAGGAATACAACGTCGACATGGCGGCGGCGATGATCGCCGCGCTGCCAACCCTGCTGGTCTATGTGGTCGCAGGCAAGTATTTCGTGCGCGGGCTCACGGCCGGCGCGGTCAAGGGGTAAGTCATGGCAACGCTCGAACTTCGCAATGTAAACAAGACCTACGGCACTGGCCTGCCGGACACCCTCAAGGACATCCAGCTGGCGATCAAGGATGGTGAGTTCCTGATCCTGGTAGGCCCCTCGGGCTGCGGCAAGTCCACCTTGATGAACTGCATCGCCGGCCTTGAGCAGATCACCGGCGGGGCGATCCTGATCGATGACCAGGATGTTTCCGGCATGAGCCCGAAGGATCGCGACATCGCCATGGTGTTCCAGTCCTACGCGCTGTACCCGACCATGAGCGTGCGCGAGAACATCGAGTTCGGCCTGAAGATCCGCAAGATGCCGCAGTCGGCCATCGACGAGGAAGTGGCGCGGGTGGCCAAGCTGCTGCAGATCGAGCACCTGCTCGGGCGCAAGCCTGGCCAGCTTTCCGGCGGCCAGCAGCAGCGGGTGGCCATGGGCCGGGCGCTGGCGCGGCGGCCGAAGATCTACCTGTTCGACGAGCCGCTGTCGAACCTCGACGCCAAGTTGCGCGTGGAAATGCGCACGGAAATGAAACTGATGCACCAGCGCCTGAAGACCACCACGGTGTACGTGACCCACGACCAGATCGAGGCCATGACCCTGGGGGACAAGGTGGCGGTGATGAAGGACGGCATCATCCAGCAGTTCGGCACCCCGCAGCAGATCTACAACGACCCTGCCAACCAGTTCGTCGCAAGCTTCATCGGCTCGCCACCGATGAACTTCATCCCCGTGCGCATCACCCGCCAGGACGGCCGCCTGCTGGCGCTGCTCGACAGCGGCCAGGCGCGCTGCGAACTGCCCCTGGGTGTCGATAGCGACGCGCTGGAAGGGCGCGAGGTGATCCTCGGCGTGCGTCCGGAACAGATCGCGCTGGGCGCTGCCGACGGCAATGGCCTGCCTGCCATTCGTGCCGAGGTGCAGGTCACCGAGCCCACCGGCCCGGACCTGCTGGTGTTCGTCACCCTCAACCAGACCAAAGTGTGCTGCCGTCTGGCACCGGATGTCGCCTGCCGGGTCGGCGACAGCCTCAATTTGCAGTTCGATCCGGCACGCGTACTGCTGTTCGACGCCGCCAGCGGTGAGCGCCTGGACCTGTCTGGCGCAGGCCAGGTGTTCAACAAGGACAACGTGACGCGCTTCAAGGGACGTTGAGTTTCAAACCATCGATAACAAGAAAAGAGGAAATAACGGATGGACCATCGCAAACGTTTCAAAACCCTGGGCTCGTTCGCCTTGCTGGCCATGGTTGGCAGCAATGGTGCGCAGGCCGCGGAAGCCTTCTCCAGCGAGTCGAAATGGATGACCGGTGACTGGGGCGGCACGCGTACCGAACTGATCGAAAAAGGCTACGACTTCACCCTCGACTATGTCGCTGAAGGCGCAGGCAACCTGAACGGCGGCTACAACGACGACAAGACTGCCCGCTACACCCACCAGTTCGCCCTGGGGGCGCACCTGGACCTGGAGAAGATCCTCGGTTGGAACGACACCGAGTTCAAGCTGGCAATCACCGAACGTAGCGGTCGCAACTTGTCCAACGACCGCATCAGCGACCCGCGCGCCGGGCACTTGAGCTCGGTGCAGGAAGTGTGGGGCCGTGGCCAGACCTGGCGTCTGACCCAGATGTGGATCAAGCAGAAGTACTTCGATGGCGCGCTGGATGTGAAATTCGGCCGCTTCGGCGAAGGCGAGGACTTCAACAGCTTCCCTTGCGACTTCCAGAACCTGGCGTTCTGCGGCTCGCAGGTGGGCAACTGGGTGGGTGGCATCTGGTACAACTGGCCGGTCAGCCAGTGGGCGCTGCGGGTGAAATACAACATCACCCCGGAATTCTTCGTGCAGGTAGGCGCGTTCGAGCAGAACCCCTCGAACCTGGAAACCGGCAACGGCTTCAAACTCAGCGGTAGCGGCACCAAGGGGGCGATCCTGCCGGTGGAAATGGTGTGGTCGCCGAAGGTCAACGGCCTGCCGGGCGAGTATCGCCTGGGCTACTACTACAGCACCGCCAGCGCCGAGGACGTGTATGAAGACGTCAATGGCAACCCCCAGGGGCTCAGTGGATCGGGCTTCAAGTCACATTCCAGCAAGCATGGCTGGTGGGTGGTGGCGCAGCAGCAGGTCACTGCGCACGGCGGCGATGCCAGCCGCGGCCTGAGCCTGTTCGCCAACTTCACCGTGCATGACAAGGAAACCAACGTAATCGACAACTACCAGCAGGTAGGCATGGTGTACAAGGGCGCCTTCGATTCGCGGCCCAAGGATGATATCGGCCTGGGTATCGCGCGTATCCACGTGAACGATGACGTGAAGAAACGCGCCGAGCAGCTCAACGGCATCAGCGGTATCACCGACTATGACAACCCAGGCTTCGTACCGCTGCAACGTACCGAGTACAACGCCGAGCTGTACTACGGCTTCCACGTCACCAACTGGCTGACCGTGCGGCCGAACCTGCAATACATCAAGAGCCCGGGTGGGGTGGACGAGGTGGACAACGCGCTGATCGCGGGCTTGAAGATTCAGTCGTCCTTCTGAGTCGGTTTGTTGTAAATTTACGCCATTCTGTCGGCCTGACGTTCAGCCGACAGTGGGGAAGCCTTTGGTTCGGCGGTGGCTTCTTCGCGGGCAAGCCCGCTCCTACAGGTCCACGCCGCCCTGTAGGGGCGGGCTTGCCCGCGAAGAAACCTCCGCCGACCTCGCAGGTTCTCCCCCAATCGCGACTTTTAATGACAACAACGAGCCCAGCCCCATGTCCGAACATCCGCTCCACCGCTTCTTCAATGCGCAGCGGCCCCGGCCGACCTTCGAGTGGGAGCGACACCAGCAGCGTGATGTCCTGATCATCGACCACCCGCGCTGCCAGGCCGTGTTCAGCCGCCAAGGCGCGCAGTTGCTGCACTTCCAACCCACTGGCGAACGCCCTTGGCTATGGTGCGCCGAAACCTGGCCGCAGGTTGGTGCGATCCGCGGCGGCGTGCCGGTGTGCTGGCCCTGGTATGGCCGTCACCCCAGCGAGGATTTGTGGCCCACTCACGGCTGGGCACGCCTGCTCGATTGGAAGCTGGTCGACAGCCGCGAGGACGACGAGGGCGTGAGCCTGAAATGGCGCCTGCAACTGTGCGACTGGCAAGTCGACCTGCATGCACGCCTGGGCGCGAGCATGGAATTGAAGCTGTGCACCGAACACCAGGACAGCGAAACCTGCCAGTTGAGCCATGCGCTGCTGGCCTACTGGCGTATTAGCGACGTGGCAAAGATAGCGCTGTCTGGGCTTGAGAATGTTGAAGGTTACGACGTGCTCAGTCGCCAGGCTTGCCGTCAGAAAGATGCCTTGATGGTGCAGGGCGGCTGCCAGCGCATATACCCAGGAACGCCGTCGGTGCAGCTGCGTGACCCGGCCTGGCAGCGCGAGCTGCATATCGACACCGGCGACAGCGAAGACACCGTGGTGTGGCACCCCGGCAACCGTCCCTTGATGGGGGTGAGCGGTCGCGAGAGCCAGGGTTTCGTCTGTGTCGAAGCTGCCAGCGGCAGCGGCGAGGGGCTGAGCCTGGCGCCGGGGCAGCGTGCCCATCTGCGCCTGCAAGCCCAGCGCCTCAGTTGAGGTCCTTGTCCTCGGCCGGGTAACGGCTGGCGTTGAGGCTTTCCTTGATCTTGCGCAGGTGCGGTTGGAAGTCCGAGCCGCGGCGCAGGGTCATGCCGGTGGCGAGCACATCGAGCACGGTCAGCTGGATGATTCGCGAAGTCATGGGCATATAGATGTCGGTGTCTTCCGGCAGAGGCAGGTGCAGGCTCAGGCTGCACGCCTTGGCCAGCGGCGAGTCGGCGGCGGTGATGCCGAGCACCGAGGCGCCGTTTTCCCGGGCCTGGCGTGCCACCTCCACCAGCTCGCGGGTGCGTCCGGTGTAGGAGATGATCACGAACAGGTCGCCGGTGTGCGCCACCGAGGCCAGCATGCGCTGCATCAGCACGTCGGGGTGGGCCGACACGGCCAGGTTGAAGCGGAAGAACTTGTGTTGCGCGTCCATCGCCACCGGGGCCGAGGCGCCGAGGCCGAAGAAGTGGATCTGCCGGGCCTGGATCATCATGTCCACGGCGCGGCTGACCTGCTGCGGGTCGATCTGCTGGCAGGCGCTGTCCAGCGAGGCGATGGCGCTGGCGAAGATCTTCTGGGTGTAGGCCGCCGGGTCGTCGTCGGCCTCCACCGCGCGGCTCACATAAGCCGCGCCGCTGGCCAGGCTTTGCGCCAGTTGCAGCTTGAGTTCGGGGTAGCCGCTGACGCCGAACGAGCGGCAGAAGCGGTTGACGGTCGGTTCGCTGACCGAGGCCGCCTGGGCCAGGGCGGCGATGCTGAAGCGGGTGGCCTGTTGCGGGTTGAGCAGGATGACTTCGGCGACTTTGCGTTCGGCCTTGTTCAGCTCGTCGAGGCGTCCCTGGATCTGTTCCAGGAGGTTTCGCACGCGGTCCATGGTATGTCCTTGGGTCGGAAGACGACCGGCTGCCTGGGCAGCAGGCTTTTTGCAGGGTTGTCTATCGTACTGTCGGTGGTGTTGTCATACCACTCGTCTGTGAAAGCTCTGTGTAATGTTGTGATTTTTACTACATTTGTCTTGAAATGTGTGGTCGGAAACGGTATTTCTAGCGCAACTTTAATAAAAGAACCAACATCATGGCCGCGATCAGTGTAGAACCTTGCACATTTGCCTTGTTTGGTGCCCTTGGCGACCTGGCGTTGCGCAAGTTGTTTCCTGCCCTTTACCAGCTCGACCGCGCCGGCCTGCTGCACGCTCACACCCGCTTGCTGGCCCTGGCCCGCGAGCCTGGCAGCGCCGAGCAGCACCTGGCCCACATCGAAACGCAACTGCGCCGCTTCGTCCCGGATGCGGACATCGACGCCGAAGTGGTGCAGCGCTTCCTCGCACGCCTGAGCTACCAACACCTGGATTTCCTCGAGCCCGAGGGCTACCTGGCCTTGGCCGATCAGGCCGCTGACGGCCTGCCGCTGATCGCCTACTTCGCCACGGCTGCGGTGGTGTATGGCGCTATCTGCGAGAATCTCGACAAGGCTGGCCTTGCCGAGCGCACCAGGGTGGTGCTTGAGAAGCCCATCGGGCACGACCTTGAGTCGTCACGCCGGGTCAACGACGCCGTGGCACGGTTCTTCCCCGAAAGCCGGGTCTATCGAATCGACCACTACCTGGGCAAGGAGACGGTGCAGAACCTGATCGCCCTGCGTTTTGCCAACAGCCTGTTCGAAACCCAGTGGAACCAGAACTCCATCTCCCATGTGGAGATCACCGTCGCCGAGAAGGTCGGCATCGAAGGCCGCTGGGGCTATTTCGACAAGGCCGGGCAGCTGCGCGACATGATCCAGAACCACCTGTTGCAGCTGCTGTGCCTGATCGCCATGGACCCGCCCAGCGACCTCTCCGCCGACAGCATCCGCGACGAGAAGGTCAAAGTGCTCAAGGCGCTGGCGCCGATCACCGGTGAGGGCCTGAGTACCCGCGTGGTACGTGGCCAGTACATCGCGGGCTACAGCGACGGCAAGCCGGTGCCGGGTTACCTGGAAGAAGAAAACTCCAATGCCCAGAGCAATACCGAGACCTTTGTCGCCCTGCGCGCCGACATCCGCAACTGGCGCTGGTCGGGTGTGCCGTTCTACCTGCGTACCGGCAAGCGCATGCCGCAAAAACTGTCGCAGATCGTCATTCACTTCAAGGAAACACCGCACTATATCTTCGCCCCGGAGCAGCGCCTGCAGATCGGCAACAAGCTGATCATCCGCTTGCAACCGGACGAGGGCATTTCCTTGCGGGTGATGACCAAGGAGCAGGGCTTGGACAAAGGTATGCAGTTGCGCAGCGGCCCGCTGCAACTGAATTTTTCCGACACCTGGCGCAGCGCGCGGATTCCGGATGCCTACGAGCGCTTGCTGCTTGAAGTGATGCGCGGCAACCAGAACCTGTTCGTGCGCAAGGACGAGATCGAGTACGCCTGGACCTGGTGCGACCAACTGATCGCTGGCTGGAAGAACGCAGGCGATGCGCCCAAGCCCTACGCGGCAGGGTCGTGGGGGCCGATGAGCTCGATTGCACTGATTACCCGTGATGGGAGGGCGTGGTATGGCGATATCTGAATTGCAACTGCCGGCGGTGGTCAAGACGCATCAGCTGGCGGATGGCAAGGCCTTGGCAGCGAGCCTGGCCCTCGAAGTGGCCGAACGGCTGCGCCTGGCCATTGCTGCCAAGGGCCAGGCCTGCCTGGTGCTGTCGGGTGGGCGCAGCCCGGTGCCGTTCCTCGAGCAGCTTTCGGCGCAGATGCTGGAATGGTCGAAGGTCATTGTCAGCCTGGCCGACGAGCGCTGGGTGCCGGTGGAGCACGCCGACAGCAACGCCGGGCTGCTGGCCCGTCACCTGTTCAAGGGCGAGGCCGCCAAGGCGCGTTTCCTCGGTCTGTACCACAACGCTGCCAGCCTTGAGCAGGCTGCCAGTCTTGCCGAACTGGCCCTTGCCGAACTGCCGCCAATCGACGTGCTGGTGCTGGGCATGGGCGATGACGGGCATACCGCGTCGCTGTTCCCGGCCAGCCCCAACCTGGCCGAGGGCCTGGACTTGAACGGCACGCGCCGCTGCCTGCCGATGCTGGCGCCGAGCGTGCCTCACCAGCGCCTGTCGATGACCCGTTCGCTGCTGGCCAGCGCCGGCTTCATCGCCCTGGCGGTGCAAGGCTCGGGCAAACTCGCTACCCTGCGCGCCGCGCTGGCCGGTCACGACCTGGCCGAAATGCCGATTCGCGCCTTTCTTCACGACCCCCTGGACATCTACTGGTGCCCATGAGCCAAGGATCCACAGTCATGACCACCCTTGAACGCCCACAACCTTTGCTCTCGATGGCCGAGAAAGTTGCCCGCATCGACGCGATCTGCGACAAGGCGCGCATCCTGCCGGTGATCACCATCGCCCGTGAGGAAGACATCCTGCCCCTGGCCGATGCGCTGGCCGCTGGCGGCATCCGCACCCTTGAGGTGACCCTGCGTTCGGCGCACGGCCTGAAGGCCATCCAGGTGCTGCGCGCGCAGCGCCCGGAGCTGTGCGTCGGCGCCGGCACCGTGCTGGACCCTGCGATGTTCGCAGCGGTCGAGGCGGCCGGCGCGCAGTTCGTGGTGACCCCGGGCATCACCCGGGAAATCCTCGAAGCGGGCGTGCAGAGCGATATCCCACTGCTGCCGGGTATCAGCACCCCGTCGGAAATCATGATGGGCTATGCCCTGGGCTACCGCCGCTTCAAGTTGTTCCCTGCCGAGATCAGCGGCGGCGTGGCGGCGATCAAGGCCTTTGCCGGCCCGTTCGGCGATCTGCGCTTCTGCCCAACCGGCGGGGTCAACCCGGCCAACGTGCGCAACTACATGGCCTTGCCCAATGTGATGTGCGTGGGGGGCACCTGGATGCTGGACAGCGGCTGGATCAAGAACGGCGACTGGGGCCGGATCGAGGCCTGCAGCGCGGAGGCCATGGCGCTGCTGGAGTGATGTGAATTCGTTGTGTGCTGCACGGCTTGTGGGGCGCTTGGTCGGCGCCCCTTTTTTTCGTCTGGAGTTGTTGTATCACCTGTGCTGGCCTCTTCGCGGGTACAGGTCAACAAGAAAGCCCGCATGAAACGATGCGGGCTTTCGTCTATTGCCGTTTTGCTCAGGCGGCCTTGGTTTCCTGCTGGCTCAACGAGGGGGTCAGCGCACTGAACAGTGCCTTGAAGCTGGCGAGTACTTGCCCCTTGTATCGTATGGCCACTGGCCGCGTGCAGGTGACCTCAGTACTTACAAGTAGTCGACCGCGAGAATCTGTGAAGCTGGTTCAAGTTTATAGAAACAATGTGGAGTCCATTCTTCAATAAAAACGGAGTCTCCTTCTGTTAGTACCTCGTTCTGGAGATGTGGGTGAGTTCCCCATTTTACGCCGACGGTCCCTGAGAGAACGTACACAAATTCCCTGGCCTTGTGGCCAGTGTTGAGTACCGCTTTCTCGGCGGAGGGGAATAGGGGAGTAGTTCTTAATACCAGCAGATTGTTATCCGCAGGCGTCTTGAGCACGTGACGATAAAAATAAGCAGGCTCACCCTGCACGTGCTTTAGTCGATCGAATTGAATGAGGCAACTGAGAGCGCAGTTTGGCACCTTCACATGTTTGTCAGCCAACTCGCCAACTACATACGCTGCGGTGAAGTTGAGGCGCTTGGCAATGCGCTCAAGCTGTATTTGGTTAATCGTAATGCCGTCGGCGGTGTCGTCATAGAGACCTCGAACACTGTCAAGTGTCATTTTCCGCTTTTGAATTAGCTGCTTAAAGTCATCGATGTTCACGGCGATGTTACTGTTCATGCTGCCTTTCTCTCCTTAAGGTAGAACAAAGCATGGCCACATCGGTCAAGGTCAAGGCACGTGATTTGATCGTGGATACCTCTCTCACTAATCGCAGCAGATGATGGACTTCATCATCTGAAAGTATAATGTGCAATTGATCTAATGCGTATCGTATTGAGGCGCGTCCAGAATGTTTACCTACTACAATGTGACGCTCGCGTCCAACCAGGCTTGGAGCATAGGGCTCAAATGACTTGCCGTTATTAAGGGTGCCCTTTGCATGAATGCCAGACTCGTGGGCAAAAATATTGCTCCCCACGACAGGCTGCCAAGGATTGATTCGAGAAGCTGTCGCATGGGCCACAATTTCACAAAGTGTTTGAAGCTTTTCCAGCTTAACGCCCAGGTCGATTCCGTACTGAATTTTCAGAGACATTACCATCTGCGCGAGATCGGGCATTCCCGCTCGCTCACCAATACCGTTTACAGTGGCATGAAAATATTTAGCTCCAGCGAGCAAGCCAGATATCGTATTGCTGACACCAAGGCCAAAGTCGTTATGAGCATGGCACTGGGTATCAATGTCTACAGTAGACGTGACAGTGTGGATGATGGCGTGGTATTGCTCAGGTGTAAGTACTCCAATCGTGTCCGAGAGGCGTAATCTATCGGCTCCCGCTTCGCAGATATGGCCAGCATAATCAACGAGAAATGACAAATCTGATCGAGCAACATCTTCGGCGCTGATTGAGACAAAAGCGTTGCGTTGTTTTGCCACGTCTATTAATTCGCATGCTTGTCTGACAAGCCAATCCTTTGATTTATTTATGCTGTTCTTCAGGTGTATCTCTGAAGTGGGTAAGCCGATATGTATGTATCGGTAGCCTGCGTCAAGGGATGCCTCTACGTCTGCACGTATGCCCCTGTTCCAACCTACCAGTCGAATGTCGGTTCCTTGTGTGCGCTCTAGCATCTCCTTTAATGTTCGGCTCTCAGTGCCGCCCATTGCGTATATACCACCCTCAATCCAGCGTATACCCGCATCAATCAGGGCATCGAAGATTTTCAGTTTGGTTATTCTTCCAAACGAAATACCGGGCGCTTGCTCGCCATCCCGTAGGGTCGTGTCTTCGATTACAATATCTTCACGTAGGCTCATGATTTAACATTCCGTCGGTGGCGAGTAATGAAAAATATTGGCACTGATCACCGTTGTCGCCGAAGGCGCGCTTCGCGTCAGTGAAGCACTGAATTGCCATTGCAGTAGCGGGATAAGCCTTGAAATCTGGTAATTGAGATTTTGCCAAGTTCAGGTCTTTACAACGGACGGCCAACGTCACGTGACTAGTGGTCAACCCTGAGAGAATATAGTCAAGCGAAACTTGCATGTAGGCTGAACGTCCTCGGCAAGAAGTGAATACATCCGCCATCGAATCAAGGTCTAGGCCCAATGCCTGGCCTTGATGAATAACTTCTAGTGCCCCGGCTAGATTTATTGATTCTGCCAAATTGTTGAGGATTTTAAGGCGCTGTGCTTTCCCAGGTTGTTTGACGTAGCTGATGGATTTACAGATTTTGGTGAGTGTGGGATGTGCAATTGAGTAAGCCTCTTGACTGCCTGAAACTATAGCGCTCAATTGTCCCTTGATAGCACCCTCTACGCCCCCGGAGATCGGGCACTCGAGATAATGCGTACCGATATTTCCGAACGCTTGATGAAGTTCAATCGCGGATTCGGCTGATAGGGTGCTGAAATCAACTACCGTTTGGTTTTCTTCGAGCGAAGAAAGTAGTCCCTCAAGATCAGAGTAATAAATCGCTCGTAGCGCATCATCGCCGCTAACACATACAAGGATGATGTTCGCGCTAGCTGCAAGCGCTTTTAAGTTTATTTTCCAAGTGGCGCCCCGGCGTATTAGGGGTTCAGCTTTTTCGTAAGTTCGGTTGTGGATGTGCACGTCGACGCCAGTGTCCAGAAGTCGATTGCATATAGCGTGACCCATTTTGCCTAGGCCAATTAATCCGACTGATATACTCACGGTTTGAATCTCTGAAAGTCACAAAGCATGAATGTTTTTAATTTGCAGGTGAATAAAAGAGTGCGTCACGGATGCTTGGTGCGTGCCTGTAGAATTTGTGATGGCTATTGGTTGCCTGCAGGAAGGTGGCTAGAGTGAATCTTGTTCTATGCCACCTGGGGGACTTTTCAGCGATTAGCCATAGTTGATAGCAATGATCTCTGACTTCTCTCCTGGTACATTACTAATAAAGCCGTGAGGGACATTGGGAAGAATGAAAATTGAATCCCCTTGGTGCAGAACTCCTTCTTTGATCTCCTGATCAGAATCAAGCCATCGAACCCTTACGCTACCTTTTGTAACGTATACAATCTCTTTCGAGGCGTGCCCGTCATTCAAAGGCATGCACTTAAAGTCGTCAGCACGGACATCCAATCGTAACGCCATCAATCGCGGGTCTTGGTTGGTTGTCACTAAATGTTCATAAGTATAACAATGGACGCCATTCCTTATCTCTTCACGCTTGAAGCCGGTTCCTCGCCTAGCTATTTTCACGCCATTCGTCAGGTCGGTAGAGGTGCTACCCAAAAAAAGATCGCTTAGCGGCAACGCTAAATAGTTGGAAAGTTTCCTCAGATGTTCAATGCTCTCGAAGTAAGCGAAATGCTGATCGAATGCCACATCGCTTATGTGCTCCATGGTCATCTTTCTGGAGCCCAGGAGACGCTCAAGATTATTTTTGCAAATGGTTATCTTATTGTTCATGGTTTCCTTCTCGCTCTGTCCATTCGACGATGCATTTGAGCCAGCGAAGTTAAACGCAATGAATCGCGGTCCGGTTCGTGCGTTGTATTACGGCTGTGTAACCATTTTTCCAGGGTGAACTGAGGGTGGGGACTATTTTCTTCAAGGACTGTTTTGCAGGTGCCTACGGATATGAATGAATGAGCGTCAGACCCTCCTGTGGTGTCGAGTTGTAATTGTGAAGCTAATTTCAAGTATCTATGGGCGTTGGTAAGGTCTTTGGCCGGAACTTCTATCGCGTTTACGTAGCGCTTTAAAGTGTCAAGATTTGAGCATGTCTTGCCTGGCCAGAATATATGGTGCGCTACTAGTTTAAAGGCACGGCCTTGCTTTTCTAGATGTTCATAAAGCGTCTCCAGCGTGTATTTCCCCACTCGTCGGTCAAGGCTTAATAATATTTCCAGCTCAGAATGTACGCCGATGTTCATGTTGTTGGTGAGTTGTAGCTCTGCACCTGGCAGTACGGTGACGCCGTCAATTACAATTGAGCCATCTCTTTGTGGGTTGCCGTCGAGGCGGTTGGTTGAGAATAGGCCTAGCATTAGTTTTTCATAGGCATCAGCTTCGATGTGTTCGGTGATGCAGATTGCATCGAGTTCATTAAGGCGCGCTACATTCAAGGCCTGACTTACTGCGTGCCAATCCGGCGCCGCTTGCTGTTTCCACATGAGGAGATGCACGTGAGCATCTAATGTTGTCCTATTCATGCATTACCTCATTATGGTCATGATGATTTTTTCATATCTTGAGTACGCATTTACGGGTTCGCCGTTATACGGCGTATCATCGAACCTTCTGATGGACAGTGCGTCATTGTGGTATGGCTTATTTTGAAACTCCAAAATTTCTTCACTTGTCATGCCTCCCCCTTGGCTGTCTAAACTTGACAGTGATCCCGGATTTAGCTTTTCTATGTAGTTTTCATCAGTGGCGATTAAATATCGCTTTGCATCAACATGGAGTTGTATGGGGGAGCAGACCGACAAGGGAAACCATCGGGATAGCCACTGGGCTCCCATGTCTGCATGGTGACAATCCTTTTCATATGACGTCATTTCAGGGTCGCCGGTGCATAGATAATGGCCAATGTCGTGAAACAACGCTGCCACAATTAATTCTCCCGCGCACCCCTCAGTTAAAGCCTGGTGGGCACTCCAAAGCGAATGTTCAAGGAGCGTTTCACCATTGCTCAGCTTTACGTTCTTGCTCGCAAGCATGATTCTTTTTAACGTGTGGCTGGCAGCCTGTATACTAGCTTCCTTGTTGTGCATAAATCCGCTCCGCGACCTTTAGTTCATCGTAGTTCAAGAGTTGGAAAACTTCAGCGAGCGAGCAGATGTTTTTATCTACATTGCGAATGCTATGTTCTGCACGTATTTGTGCTGCGGCCTTTTGCATGGCCAGTAAGGAGGCTCGCATCATTTGGTTTGCACATATATATATCGAAATTCCAACTTCTTGTAGTGATTCAGGCGATACATCCTTGTAGGTCGTTGGGGCAACTATCAAAGGGCACCGCCCCTCCCAGCATCTACTAAACTCCAGGACATCGGACCCGTCGCCGTTTTTGGAGTGAATGAAAATTCCATCGGCACCTGCTTCGTAATAGTGTTCCGCTCGCTTCAACGCTGCCTGCACGCTCATCCCGGCTACCAACGCTTCTGTGCGAGCAATAACCGTGAAGTCGTCATCCTCTTTCGTGTCTTGCGCAGCTTTAATTTTTCCGCAAAATTCATCTACAGTAGCCAAGGTGTGCTCATGTTTGGCGAATGAGTTCATTTTTGGAAATTGTTTGTCTTCTAGAGAAACTCCGGAAATTCCGTAGTGCGACAGGCGTTTGACAACGTGTCTTACATTATTGAAATTTCCGAAACCCGAGTCTCCGTCGAAAAGAACGGGAATATTTACTGAGTCAGTTATGCATTGAGCCACTTCCATGACCTGACTCCACGATGCTTCATTGCAATCGCGAAGCCCCATCGCTGAGGAGATAGCAAGTCCCGAGGCCCATATCGCTGGAAACCCCGTCTCTTCGACTACTTTAGCCGAGAGTCCGCTGTGTGCCTCAAGGATCATGTCGAGCTTGCCGTTGAACAGCAGTTTTCTGAAACTTCCTACAGTTTTTTTTCTTGACATCACGCACTCCGTTTTTGTTGTTGTGGGTGAGTTGCTGATTCAGTGTTAATCACTGCTGGTGAATAACTCAACGCTTTGCATTGATTTTTTACAATTGCGTCTCGGCATGCGGGAATGTCACTATTAAGTGACGATTGATACTGATTTGCTGGTTGACGAGTTGAGTGATCGAGACCTAGGATTGTTCGATTAGATCTGAATTCGTTTGATTATGGATAAGCAATCAAAGGCAAAAATAGCATGTCTGCTTGCTGCTTTTTTTGTAGAGGCATGTGCGGCGCAAATGCTTTTCATCTACGTTCCCTTAAGCATGTTGAGTGTGTCAGGAGATGAATTTATGTCCTCGCTGCTGAGGGCGACCGTCTATGTGGGGCCAGTTGCTTTCGGCTATTTCGCTGGAAAGCTCGTAGATGACGTTAACCCGCGAGACCTCGGTTTCTTGATCGCGCTGGCGCTATGCTTAGGAGTGGCATTTTATGCGATTCAGCAAGAGGCGGCATTATTGGGAATGTTCGTTCTGCTAAGTGTGCTATCCATTGGCGTCTATACAATGAGCAATCTTCGCGCTTGCATACTACCCCGCATCGCGCATATAGATTTACTCCCGCGCATGAACGCAGGATTGCTTGTCGTCGAGCACTGCGCGCTTATCGTTTCACCCATCGCCGTCTCATGTATTCTAAAGCTGCAATTGTCGGGTCTTGTTTTTTTTTCTGCTTCTTTTTGTTTTTTACTCTCAAGTTTTTTGTGTCGTTATTCGTTTTCCAATCAGCCATTGCGCATTGCGCGCGGTGCGCCTGGTTCTTTTGTGTTTAGTTTTAGGGCGCTTGTGCAAATTAAGCCGCTGATGCAGGTTGTTTATGTGGTCATTGGCAACAATTCCTTCACGGCAATTTATCTTTTTTTCGTGCTCCTGAGTGCCTCGGAAAGTGGGCTATTCAATTTGAGTGAAACGCCTTATCTCCTCGTTTTATTCGCTTTGGGTTCTATTGTTTCCGGTGTGTTCACACCCAGCGTGATGCGTGTGGTAAATGTCCGTACTGCCGTTTGTATAAGCAGTACTGGAATGGCTGCGTCAGGGGTGTTGCCGCTCGGGCTGGGGACAGTTGAGTCTTACTATTTCTCGGCCTTTCTTGTGGGATTATTTGGGGCCTATGTGATCATTACCGCTTGGACATTAAGACAGGCGCTGGTACCTACGGATCTTCTTGGCAGAGTCACCGGGATTACCAGTGCGCTCTTCAAAATATCGATGCTTGTTTCTGTCCCATTGGCGGGACTCATCAGCAGTTTTTTCGGCAGTGCAGTAGCCATTCTTGTGAGTACCCTGCCCGTAGCGGTAGGGCTCGCACCTATGGCACTGGCTTCGTTGAAAGTGAAGATGAGTAATCGTTAAAGTAATAGGACTATTTTTTCTTAGGCTGTTCTCTAAAGTTGTTTGACGGTCCAACGGATGAGTTTTGCTGAAAAAAGGTTCGTCTGTAGAAAAGTGCAGGTACAGACCGCTCTCAAGCGCAGTGGAGAGCTTGTAGGAACGGTCTTCTCGGTGTGCTGAACCGCCGCGAACACCGTCGAAGCCGGTGCCCTGCACCGCGGTGTCGCCTTCGCGGGCAAGCCCGCTCCTACACGAGTTGTGCAGTTTTGAGCAACGCAGTTGCTCTCGTCGCGCTGCTCAAACTCCCCCCAATCAGGCCACCTTGAACCGCGCGACCAGATGCTGCTGTTGCTCGGCCAGCCGCGCCAGTTCCTGGCTGGTAACGGCTGTCTGCTGGGCACCCGCACTCACCTGGATGACCAGGTCGTTGATCTCGGTGACGTTGCGGTTGATGTCGTCGGTGACTGCACTCTGCTCCTCGGCGGCCGAAGCAATCTGCAAATTGCGGTCGTTGATCTGGGCCACGCCCTCACTGATCTCGGCCAGTAGCTCGCCAGCGCGGCCAATGCGGCTTGCACCGCTGCGGGCCTTTTCCAGCGTCTGCACCATGGAGCGGGTGGCGCGCTCGGAGCCCGCCTGCAAGCGCGCGATCATCGCCTGGATGTTGCCGGTCGACTCCTGGGTCTTCTGCGCCAGGCTGCGCACCTCCGAGGCCACCACGGCAAAGCCGCGGCCATGGTCGCCAGCGCGTGCGGCCTCGATGGCGGCGTTCAGGGCCAGCAGGTTGGTCTGCTTGGCGATGTCGCCGATCACGTCGAGCACCGAGGTGATGGCATCGCTTTCGCGCTTGAGCTGCTCGATGACCTCGGCAGTTTGCTGGGCTTGGCCAGAAAGCTCGTGGATCAGCTCGATGGTGCCGTCGATCTCCTGGCGGCCCTGGGCGGTGCTGGTGTGCATCTGCTGCGACAGGCTGGCGGCGTCGGCGGTGCTCTGCGCCACTTCGCGCACGGTGGCGCTCATCTGGTTGATGGCGGTGGCCACCAGCTCCGTGCTTTGACGTTGCTGCTCGACGCTGCGGTTGGTCTGCAAGGTGACCGTCGAGGACTCCTCGGCGGCGGTGGCCACTTGCGCGGTGGCGTTGCCGATTTCCTGGATGATGCTGGTCAGCTCCTCGGCCGTGCGGTTGAGGTTGCTGGCGATCTGCCCGAACTCGTCGGCGCTGCGGTAATGGGTGCGTGCGCTGAGGTCACGGTTGGCCAGGTTGTCGAGCGCGGCGTTGATGTCCTGAACCGCTTTGCCGATGCCGCGAATGATGACCCACGACAGTAGGGTTACCAGTGCCAGGGCGAGCAGGGCGCCGCACAACGTCAGCCACAGGGTCTGGCTGGCTTCGCCACGGGCAGTGGTTGCCAGTACGCCTACTTGCTGAGCCAGGCGCTGTTCGATCTCGGTCATCTGGTCGATGCGCAGGGTCGAGGTGTCGAACCAGGCCTGTGGGTTGATGCCCAATGGCTGGCCCAGTGGGCGCTCGAGCACCAGGGCTTGCAGCCTGGCGACTTCGGCGGCGGCAGGCGACTGGGTCAGTGCGCTGTACTGGCTCAGCAGTTCGGCGGGGGCTTTGCGCCGGAAGCCGTTGGCGTAGGCGCTGAATTCACCCAGGTTGCGGTTGACCCGCGAGAGCAGCGCGGCGTCGGTGCGGTCCTGGGCGAAAATCACCCCCAGCAAGGCCCGTTCGCGCCCGGCACGCTCCTTCAATTCGACGAATTGGTTGAGTGCGTTGAGGGCATGGCCCACGCGGGTATCGCTGACGCGGTTTTCCAGTGAATGGGTATAACCGATCAGTTGCTGGATGATTTCGGTATAGCGTGCTCCGGAGGCACCGCTGTCGATCGACAGTTTGTCGACTTGTTCACGTAACGCTGGCAGTTGCTTGAGCGTGACCAACAGCGTTTGCATATCTTGCTGTTTGGCGGCAGGCAAGTTGTCGACTGTTTCTATGGCTGTGCTGGAGGCTTTGCGCAACTGCCCCAGGCGTTCACCCATCGAGGCGCCACGGGTGCCGATGAATACACCACTGGCGCCGCGTTCGCGTTGCAGGTGGGTAATGAGCGTGCTCAATGACTGGGCGGTATCGCTGGCGCTGGCGGCATCTTCCATTTCGTGCAGGGTGCGGTAGTTGTCCAGCAGGTACAGCGAGCACAGCAGCAGGAAGCCGAACAGTGGGAACAATACGATCAATAACAGCTTCAGGCGCAGGGGGGCGTTGGTCAGCATACGTAGAGCCTCGTCGTGAGCAGGGATGTTCGAGGAGTGCGTGCACTGCTGTTGTTATTAAATGGCCCGCGGCCATTATTCTACGATGGGGCTGGTAAGTTCCGGAAGATAATCGGGTTATTAATAATTGAAATAAAGTGCACCATAAATAAACATTGAAAATATTATTGATCTATATCGGTGCAATTTAATGTTCTTGTATTAATCGGGTTGAATCTATTGCGCATAAAAAAGCCCGTATCTTTCGATACGGGCTTTTTATATTGCCGGGTTTTGGCATCAGGCCGCTTTAGCTGCCTGCTGGCTCAGCGAGCGGTTCAGGGCGCTGAACAGCGCCTTGAAGCTGGCGGTGGTGATGTTCTCGTCGATGCCCACGCCGTGCACCGGGCGGCCACCGGCCACGCGCAGCTCGATGTAGGCAGCGGCCTTGGCGTTGGTGCCGGCGCCGATGGCGTGCTCGTTGTAGTCCATGATCTCCACGGCGACCGGCAGGCCGGCCACCAGGGCTTCCAGGGCGCCATTGCCCTTGCCCTGCCAGTGCAGCGTGGTCTCGCCTTCACCAGACACTTCCACCTGCACATGGCTGCTGCCGTTCTCTTCCTGCAGGCGGTGGCTGACCAGCGCGTACGGCGAGTTGGCCTGGAGGTATTCCTTCTGCAGCAGTTTGTAGATCTGCTGGGCGGTCATTTCCAGGCCCAGGCGGTCGGTTTCACCTTGTACGACCTGGCTGAACTCGATCTGCATGCGGCGTGGCAGGCTGATGCCATATTCCTGTTCGAGCAGGTAGGTGATACCGCCCTTGCCCGACTGGCTGTTGACGCGAATCACCGCCTCGTAGCTACGGCCGATATCGGCCGGGTCGATCGGCAGGTACGGCACTTCCCACAGGGTGTCGTCTTTCTGCTGGGTGAAGCCCTTGCGGATGGCGTCCTGGTGCGAGCCGGAGAATGCGGTATGGACCAGGTCGCCAACGTACGGGTGACGTGGGTGCACCGGCAGTTGGTTGCACTCTTCGACCACCTTGCGCACGCCGTCGATGTCGGAGAAGTCCAGTTGCGGATCGATGCCCTGGGTGTAGAGGTTCAGCGCCAGGGTCACCAGGTCGACGTTACCGGTGCGCTCGCCGTTGCCGAACAGGCAGCCTTCGGCGCGGTCGGCACCGGCCATCAGGCCCAGTTCGGTGGCGGCGATGCCAGTGCCACGGTCGTTGTGGGTGTGCAGGCTGATGATCACGCTGTCGCGGCGGTTGACGTTGCGGCAGAACCATTCGATCTGGTCGGCGTAGACGTTTGGCGTTGCTACTTCAACGGTGGCCGGCAGGTTGAGGATGATCTTGTGCTCGGGGGTAGGGTTCCATACCTCGATCACCGCATCGCAGACTTCCTTGGCGAACTCGAGCTCGGTGGCGCTGAAGGTTTCCGGCGAGTACTGGAAGGTCCACTGGGTTTCCGGCTGCTGGGCGGCGTATTTGACGAACAGCTTGGCAGCGTTCACCGCGATGTCCTTCACGCCTTGCTTGTCCTGGTTGAAGACGATGCGGCGGAACGACGGGCAGGTGGCGTTGTACAGGTGCACGATGGCCTTCTTGGCCCCGCGCAGCGACTCGAAGGTACGGGCGATCAGGTCTTCACGGGCCTGGGTGAGCACCTGGATGGTGGTGTCGTCCGGGATGTGGCCGTCTTCGATCAGGGTGCGCACGAAGTCGAAGTCGGTTTGCGAGGCCGAGGGGAACGAGGCTTCGATTTCCTTCACGCCTACTTGTACCAGGGTCTTCCAGAAGCGCAGCTTTTTCACCGCGTCCATCGGTTCGATCAGCGACTGGTTGCCATCGCGCAGGTCGGAGCTGCACCAGATCGGCGCCTGGGTGATGGTTTTCGATGGCCAGGTGCGGTCAGGGAGGTCGATGGTCGAGAACGCGCGGTACTTTTTCGACGGGTCTTTGAGCATGGTCATTGGAGCAATCCTTTAATGTGCGGCCTGATCGGGCCTGCCGGGCGATAACGAGATGAAGCGGCGAGGCGACGCGGTCTACCCGGGTAGTCGTGCACTGACCAGGCAAAGGCTGCGGTGTTGACGGAGCAAAATGAGGGTAGTGAAGGTTTTCATGCCCTCAACCCTAACCAGTGGGGTAGGGGATGGCAAGTACTCGGGAAAAATTGAGAGGAATGCTTAAAAAAGTGGGTTTGTCGAGATTTTATTGTTGCTTATTCATGTTCTGTAAGATGTGGTTGCGCAGGTTTTTTTGATGGCGCAAGGCAGCTCACCGGCTCGCGTCCTTCTCGGTCAGCCCGCTCCTTCGGGGTTCGCTGTACCGGCAGGAGCGGGCTTGATTGCGAAAAGGGCGCGGTAAAAGTCAGGGCTGGAACGCGCCGATGAAGATCGCCGGGTCCACCCGCGCATCGTTCAGGCTGACATTCCAGTGCATGTGCGGCCCGGTCGCCCGCCCGGTGGCGCCCACCCGGCCGACCACCTCGCCGCGGCGCAGCACCTGACCCTTTTTCACGTCGATCCTCGACATGTGGCAGAACATGCTGATGAAGCCCTGGCCATGGTCGACGAACACGGTCTGGCCATTGAAGAAGTAGTCGCCGACCAGAATCACCTTGCCGTTGGCCGGGGTCTTGATCGGCGTACCCGCCGGTACGGCGAAGTCCAAGCCCGAATGCGGGTTGCGCTCCTCGCCATTGAAGAAACGGCGCACGCCGAACTTGCTCGACAGCGGGCCATTGACCGGTTTGTCGAGGATCAGGTTGCTCGGCAGGCCTGCGCTGAACTGGCGGTAGGCGGCGACCTGCTCGGCCAGTTCGCGGTCGATGCGCTTGAGGTCGGCGGGGTTGGGGTTGACCTGGCGCTTGTTCTTCAGGGTGATGTGCTGCTCGGGGTACTTCTTGCTGCCCACCGTGAACGCCAGGTGGCGCCCATCCTGGCTGAGGCTGGCGGTGCCCGGCTTCTGGGTCAGCGGGATGCCGACGATGGCCAGCCAGGTATCCTGCTCCTTGACCACCAGCACCGGCTTGCCGTCGAAGCGCGCGCTCGGGGCACTGGCGGCGGGGCCGAGGTCGATCACCGCCACGCCGCCGGGCACTGGCTTGTTCAAGGTCCGGGTGATGTAGCTGGCCTGGGCGACGCTGGCCAGCAGCAGGCAGGAGAAGGCGAACAGTGGCGCGAGCAGGCGGGGCATGTGTCAGTCCAGAAGCGAAAGGGTGACCGGGGTCTGGTGGTTGTCTTCGACCCGCACTTGCAGCTCGCCTTCGTTGAGGCGGGCGGTCAGGCGTTGGCCGTTGCGGGTCTGGGCGGCGCTGCGAATGGCCTGGCCGCGCTCGTCAAGCAGGATGCTGTAGCCGCGCGCCAGGGTGGCCAGCGGGCTGACCACTTGCAGCGTCTGCAACTGGGCCTGGAAGCGTTGGCGGCGATCCTTGAGCACTTCGCGCATGGCCCTTGGCAGACGCTCGGCGAGGCTGTCCAGGCGCTGGCTCAACAGTTTCAGGTGGCGTCCTGGATGCTGCGCGGCCAGGCGTGTGTCCAGACGGGCCAGTTGCTGGTGGCGTTGCTGCATGGCCAGCTGGAAGGCCCGACGCAGGCGCATGTCCAGGTCGTCCAGGCGCTGGGCCTGTTGGCGCAGGCGCTCGCCGGGGTGGCGCAGGCGCCGGGCCAGGCCTTCCACGCGCAGTTGGTCGTGGGCCAGGCGGCTGCGAATGCGTAGCAGCAGGCGCCGTTGCAGGCTGTCGAGGCGCTGTTGCAGGCCGCTGTTGTCAGGGGCCAGCAGTTCGGCGGCGGCGGAGGGCGTCGGTGCGCGCACGTCGGCGACGAAATCGCTGATCGACACATCGGTTTCATGGCCCACGGCGCTGACGATCGGCGTCACGCAGGCGGCCACGGCACGGGCCACGGCTTCTTCGTTGAAGCACCAGAGGTCTTCCAGCGAGCCGCCGCCACGGGCCAGGATCAATGCATCGAAGCCGCGGCTGTCGGCCATTTGCAGGGCGCGCACGATCTGCCCGATGGCTTCGCGGCCTTGCACGGCGGTGGGGATCAGGTTGAGTTCGACCTGCGGGGCGCGGCGCTTGAACACGCTGATGATGTCGCGGATCACCGCGCCCGTGGGCGAGGTGATGATGCCGATGCGCTGCGGGTGCGCGGGCAGCGGGCGCTTGCGTTCGGTGCTGAACAGCCCCTCGGCGCCGAGCTTTTCCTTCAAGGCTTCGAACGCCAGGCGCAGGGCGCCGTCGCCAGCAGGCTCCACGGCGTCGACGATCAACTGGTAGTCGCCGCGGCCCTCGAACAGCGAGACCTTGCCACGTACCTTCACCGCCAGGCCATCGCGCAGGGCTTGGCGTACCCGTGCGGCATTCTGGCGGAACAGCGCGCAGCGCACCTGGGCGCCGCTGTCCTTGAGGGTGAAATAAAGGTGGCCGGAAGCTGGGCGGGCGAGGTTGGAGATCTCGCCTTCCACCCACACGCTGCGAAACACGTCTTCCAGCAGCACGCGGGCGCGGCCGTTGAGCTGGCTGACGGTGAGGACCTCGCGGTCCAGGCCGAGTCGTTCGAAAGGGTCTCTGATCATGGCGGGCATCATAAAGGAGCCGTCGCGCGGATGCACTGTGTCGGCTGCTCGCCCATCCGGCGGTGGGAACATTTCCGGCTTAAGACCCTGATACCTGGCGATGCACCCTGGGCACCTGATCCCATGAAGAGGTTCGCCATGTACCCCATAGATGCCCACACCTACCGGTCCACAGCTTTCAACCGTCGGGTGCGATTCCTGGTACTCCATTACACCGCCATCAATTTCAACGGCTCGATCAATGCGCTGGCCAATGGCAGCCAGGTCAGTGCCCACTACCTGGTTCCCGACCCGTCCGATCCGAGCTTCGCCAGTGCGGGCTTTGAGACGATGCGCACCTTCAACCTCGTCGACGAGAACGAGCGCGCCTGGCACGCGGGCGTCAGCGGCTGGGCCGGACGTAGCAACCTGAACGATACGTCGATTGGGATCGAGATCGTCAACCAGGCATCGGTGAGCAATGGCCAGTTCGTGTTCCCACCCTATCACCCCCAGCAGGTGGAAGCCTTGATCGAGCTGGGCCAGGCGATCCTGCAGCGTTATCCGGACATCACGCCGACCCAGGTGGTCGGTCATAGCGATATCGCCATTGGCCGCAAGAGTGACCCAGGTGCCGCTTTTCCCTGGCTGGCCCTGCATCAGGCCGGTATCGGTGCCTGGTATGACGAGGCGCGCAAGGCGCATTACCAGCAGCGGTTCGCGGGCGGTCTGCCGCAGATCAAGATCGTCCTCGACAAGCTGCGCCGGTACGGGTACAGCTTCCCGACAAGCCCCGATCCGACCCAAGTGCGGGCATTGCTCAGGGCGTTCCAGCTGCATTTTCGACCGAGCAACTTTGACGGTGTGCTGGATGCCGAGACCGCGGCGATCGCCTTTGCCCTGGTAGAGCGCTACATGCCGTGAGTGTCTGGTGGCGAGCGCAGGGCGTCCAGTAGCTTTCTCGCAAGCGCCCCGGCGGCGCTGAAACTGCCGGCCTCGGCAATTTCGACGAAGTAGCGCAGCTGGCGGATCGAAGTCATGTCATGCCTTTTTGAGGTGGCTCATGGCGTAAAGGCATATTAGTCGGCATGGCTTGTCGCTGGCTAATCTTCAGCGGTCTTTCAAGGAACTGCCCTGATGCTCGCTCAATTGTCGTTTTCCCCGCTCGATTGGCTGCCCATCCTCTTGGGGGTGGGCGTGGCCTATATCGTCTTCGGCATCGCCGGTTTCGGCACCGCGCTGGTGGCCGGGCCCGTGCTGATCCATTTCATGCCGTTGTCACGGATCATCCCGCTGCTGGTGCTGTTGGATTTCGTCGCTGCCTTCGGCAACCTCCTGCCCTCGCGGCGTGACGTGGTACGCGGCGAGCTGCTGCGCCTGCTGCCGTTCATGGCGCTGGGGTGTGGGCTGGGGGTTGCGTTCCTGCTACGGCTCAAGTCTGACCTGTTGCTGCTGTTGATGGGGCTGTTCGTCACCGCCTACGCGCTCTACAGCCTGGCGGTGAAGGTGCGTCCGGCACATCTGGCCGGCGCCTGGGCGGTACCGATGGGCACCGTGGGCGGGCTGTTCGGCGCGCTGTTCGGCAGCGGCGGCTTCCTTTATGCGATCTACCTCAATGCGCGGCTGGAGGCCAAGGAACAGGTCCGCGCTACCCAGAGCGCGCTTATCAGTTGCAGTACCGTGGTGCGCCTGTTGTTGTTCCTGTTGGCCGGGGTCTATGCCGACAGCAGCCTGTTGCTGCTCGCCGCCTGCTTGCTGCCGGTGATGTTTGTCGGCCTCTGGATAGGGCGAGGCCTGGCCATGAAACTGTCACGCGAAGCCTTCGTGCGCTTGGTCACCTGGCTGGTGCTGGCCAGCGGCCTCGCGCTGATCGGTCGCTACCTGGGCGGCTGAACGGTAGAATTGCCCGATTACCGCAGTTCGCAGGCCGTCCCGTTCATGAACATCCAGAGCATCATCGTTCCCAAACTGTCCACCGTGCCGGTGCACGAAGCCCGCGCCCGGGCGATCCTGCGCTGGCTGGTGCGCGAGAAAGTCGTCGAGGAGCAATTGACCACCTGCGGGCGTACCGGCAACCGCATGGGCCACGCCCTGGCCGAGGGTGCGCGCAAGGTCGCGCTGCACCCGGAAAAACTGCCGTTCGGCGAGCTGGCCAATGGCCTGGAAGTGGTGCTCAAACGCTGCATCTACACGCCCACCGAGGGCTTTATGGAAGAAGCCGGTTGCCCAGAGTGCCGACGCGAAGTAGGCGAGCCGTTGTTCGAAAGCCTTGAAGAATGGATGCCGGGGGTGAGCGACAACTTCACGTGCCCTCTGTGCGGTTTCGAGGACGACATCAACGGCTTCCTCTACCTGCAGCCCTGTGCCTTTTCCAACCTGGGGTTCATCTTCAACAACTGGGGCGAGGCCGGTTTCACCCAAGCCTTTCTCGACAGCTTCGCCGACTGGCTCGACCAGCCGGTGGCGGTGGTGCAGGTCAAGCTGGCCAGGCCCTGACCGAAGGCCCTTATTTCGCGTTGATTTGCATTGAGTGGCGTGCCGTGGATGAGTATAATGGCGCGCTTCCATTTTTCCCGCCCGGGAGCCCCCGCGATGCTGCGTATCAGCCAAGAAGCCCTGACCTTCGACGATATCCTCCTTGTACCTGGCTACTCCGAGGTACTGCCCAATGAAGTCAGTCTCAAGACCCGTTTGACCCGTGGCATCGAGCTGAACATTCCCCTGGTCTCCGCCGCCATGGATACCGTCACCGAAGCGCGCCTGGCCATCGCCATGGCCCAGGAAGGTGGCATCGGCATCATCCACAAGAACATGACCATCGACCAGCAGGCCGGCGAAGTACGCAAGGTCAAGAAGTTCGAGGCTGGCGTGGTCAAGGACCCGATCACCATCGACGCCGACGCCACCGTGCGCGACCTGTTCGAACTTACCCGCCTGAACAACATCTCCGGTGTTCCGGTGCTGGAGAACGGTGACCTGGTCGGTATCGTCACCTCCCGTGACGTGCGCTTCGAAAGCCGTCTGGAAGCCAAGGTGCGCGACGTGATGACGCCGAAAGAGCGCCTGGTCACCGTGCGCGAAGGCGCCGACAAGAACGAAGTCCGCGAGCTGCTGCACAAGCACCGCCTGGAAAAAGTGCTGATCGTCGACGACAAGTTCAACCTAAAGGGCATGATGACCGTCAAGGACATCGAGAAGGCCAAGGCCTACCCGCTGGCGAGCAAGGACGACCAGGGTCGCCTGCGCGTCGGTGCCGCGGTCGGTACCGGCAAGGACACCGGTGAGCGCGTTGCCGCCCTGGTCGCCGCCGGCGTCGACGTGGTGGTGGTCGACACCGCCCACGGTCATTCCAAGGGCGTGATCGACCGCGTTCGCTGGGTGAAGGAGAACTACCCGCAGGTGCAGGTGATCGGCGGCAACATCGCCACCGGCGCTGCCGCCAAGGCCCTGGCCGAAGCGGGCGCCGACGCAGTCAAGGTCGGTATCGGCCCTGGCTCGATCTGCACTACTCGTATCGTCGCTGGTGTCGGCGTGCCGCAAATCAGCGCCATCGCCAACGTCGCCGCCGCCCTTGAAGGCACTGGCGTACCACTGATCGCCGACGGCGGCATCCGCTTCTCCGGTGACCTGTCCAAGGCCATCGTCGCTGGCGCCTCGTGCGTGATGATGGGTTCGATGTTCGCCGGTACCGAAGAAGCGCCGGGTGAAGTCGAGCTGTTCCAGGGCCGCTCCTACAAGGCCTACCGCGGCATGGGCTCGCTGGGTGCCATGGCGCAGGCGCAAGGCTCCTCCGACCGTTACTTCCAGGACTCCTCGGCCGGTGCCGAGAAGCTGGTACCGGAAGGTATCGAAGGCCGCGTACCTTACAAGGGCGCCCTGGCCGCGATCATCCACCAGCTGATGGGCGGCCTGCGTTCCTCCATGGGCTACACCGGCAGCGCCACCATCGACGAGATGCGCACCAAGCCTGAGTTCGTGCGTATCACCGGTGCAGGCATGGCCGAGTCCCATGTACATGACGTACAGATCACCAAAGAAGCCCCTAACTACCGCGTAGGCTGAGGCTTCCAGCTACAACCCAAAGCGGGGCTGTCACGAACAGCCCCGCGTCGTTTCCGATTTCCACTGACGAGATTGAGTCATGGCCCTCGACATTCACGCTCACCGTATCCTGATCCTCGATTTCGGTTCCCAGTACACCCAGCTGATCGCCCGCCGCGTGCGCGAAATCGGCGTGTACTGCGAACTGCACCCCTTCGACATGGACGATGAAGCGATCCGCGAATTCAACCCGCGCGGCATCATCCTGGCCGGTGGCCCCGAGTCGGTTCACGAAGCCAACAGCCCGCGTGCACCGCAGGCCGTGTTCGACCTGAAGGTGCCGGTGCTGGGCATCTGCTACGGCATGCAGACCATGGCCGAGCAGATGGGCGGCAAGGTGGAAGGTTCTGACCTGCGTGAGTTCGGCTATGCCCGTGTCGATGTGGTCGGCAAGAGCCGCCTGCTCGACGGCATCGAGGACCATGTCGACGACGACGGCGTGCTGGGCCTGGACGTGTGGATGAGCCACGGCGACAAGGTTACCCAGATGCCAGGCAACTTCCATGTTCTGGCCAGCACTCCGAGCTGCCCGATCGCTGGCATGTACGACGACGCCCTGGGCTACTACGGCGTGCAGTTCCACCCGGAAGTTACCCACACCAAGCAGGGCGGTCGCATCCTGTCGCGCTTCGTGCAGGACATCTGCGGCTGCGAGGCCCTGTGGACCGCTTCGAACATCGTCGAAGACGCCATTGCCCAGGTGCGTGCCCAGGTCGGTTCGGCCAACGTGCTGCTGGGCCTGTCCGGCGGTGTCGACTCCTCGGTGGTCGCTGCGCTGCTGCACCGCGCCATTGGCGACCAACTGACCTGCGTGTTCGTCGACAACGGCCTGCTGCGCTTGCACGAGGGCGACCAGGTGATGGCCATGTTCAAGGAGAACATGGGCGTCAAGGTGATCCGCGCCGATGCCGAGAAGCAGTTCCTCGACAACCTGGAAGGCGAGGCCGACCCTGAGAAGAAGCGCAAGATCATTGGCCGTACCTTCATCGACGTGTTCGATGCCGAGGCCAGCAAGCTGGAGAACATCCAGTTCCTCGCCCAGGGCACCATCTACCCCGATGTGATCGAGTCGGCCGGCGCCAAGAGCGGCAAGGCCCACGTGATCAAGTCGCACCATAACGTCGGTGGTCTGCCGGAGGAAATGAACCTCAAGCTGGTCGAGCCGCTGCGCGAACTGTTCAAGGACGAGGTGCGCAAGATCGGCCTGGAGCTGGGCCTGCCGTACGACATGGTCTATCGCCACCCGTTCCCAGGCCCGGGCCTGGGCGTGCGTATCCTTGGCGAAGTGAAGAAGGAGTACGCCGACATCCTGCGTCGCGCCGACCATATCTTCATCGAAGAACTGCGCAAGGCCGATTGGTACCACAAGACCAGCCAGGCCTTCGTGGTGTTCCAGCCGGTGAAATCGGTGGGTGTGGTCGGCGATGGCCGCCGCTACGCCTGGGTCGTCGCGCTGCGCGCCGTCGAGACCGTGGACTTCATGACCGCCCGTTGGGCGCACCTGCCGTATGAGCTGCTGGAGACTGTCAGCGGTCGTATCATCAACGAGATCGACGGCATCTCGCGAGTGACCTACGACGTGTCGAGCAAGCCGCCTGCGACCATCGAGTGGGAATGATCCCGCGTCCGGCATAGACCGGCATCAAGTGGTAAGGAATACCCCGGAAGCCCGCGTAATTGCGGGCTTTCGGCTTTTTGGGCCTGGCAAGTTCGGGTAGCGTTTGAATCGCCAGGCACGCTGTCGGGAAACGGCTGCACGAGAACGTTACCGATCACAGGACAAGCATCTGATCAGTCGAAAGGTGGCATGAGCCGCCCCCCTGGTTTCACAGCGCCTCAAGGTATTGAATGCACTTGGCATCCCTACCATGCGACATGAGGCGAAGAAGGGCCTGCCTGCTCAACGCCGGGACAGCCTCCGCCGTCATCGGTACAATCCCGGCATCGCTGCGCCGCCAGGAGCCCCAGGAATGTCTTCCCTCGCGAACCCATCAACCCCAACGCCACATTGGAACCCTGACGCGCACGCGGACGGCAACCTGCGTGAGGCTATCGTGCAGCACATCCGCATCGGCATCGTCTCGGGCCAGATCGCGCCCGATGAGTTGCTCACCGTCCCGAGCCTTTCGAAATCGCTCGGCGTCTCTACCACGCCCATTCGCGAAGCCCTGCTGGAACTGAGCAACGCTGGGCTGATCGAGCCGCGGCGCAACAGGGGGTTCCGCGTTTGCAGCACCTCGCCCAAGGAACTCGAGGATCTGTTCAGCATTCGCGCCCAGCTCGAGTCCTTCGCACTGTCGTTGATAGAGGGGTGTTCCGAACAAGAGGAAGCGGAACTGCATCGGTTGGCCAAGGACGTGCAGGCGAGTGTCGAACAGGGGGACACGGTCGGTTATGTGATGACGGACCGGGCGTTCCACCAGCGCCTCGTCTCGCTGGCCGGTAACCCCAAGCTGACCCAGCTCATCATGGACCTGCGAAACAACATGCGCCTCTATGGCATAGAAACGCAGGCGGGCCGCGAGCGCCAGTCGAAGTCGGTGCAGGAGCATTTCGAGATGATCCGGCTCATCTGCGATGGCAAGAGCGCCGTGGCCGCCGAACTGGTGAAACCGCACATTCTCGATTGGCAGCCGATCTTCCTCGAAGCGCTCAAAGATGCCGGCGGAGCAGCGTGAAGGAAGGCGAGTCGCGTAGGTAACTTCTCCCCCTTTTTGGCCCAGGTAGCGAGATCGGACGGCGAACGTCCGTAGGCGCCGCGATGCCATCTGAAACCCTAGCGGTCACTGCCTTTCGACAGCTACCACGTCGAACCAATGTCACCATTGTTTCCAGCAAGCGTTACCGCTCTACACGAGTAGCGCGCTACTCGTGTGCCAAAAAATCCTCTTGATCGCGTGAAGTGCACCATTTGCGCGCATTTATGGGTCTATTTACGGTCTGGATCGTGCTGATTTCAGTGGGCACGAGTTGTGCTAGGTTTTAAGTAGCGCGTGACGCTTTACTTATTATCAGCCTGTGAGTGCCTGCCCGATGGACCAAATGATCAGGGGTTACTGCACCCTGTGCCGCTCGCGATGCGGATCCATTAACCATGTTCGAGACGGCCGACTGGCCGAGGTCAAGCCGGACCCGGAACATCCCACCGGCGGCGCCCTCTGTTCCAAGGGCCGCTCGGCACCGGAGCACATCGAAAGCCACCTGCGGCTTACCAAGCCATTGCGGCGTCTCACGCCGAGGGGCGAGGGGGCACCACGCTGGGCGGAAATCACCTGGGAAGAAGCGCTCGACCAGATCGCCGCCCGGCTGCTGGACACCCGCGCCCGCCGAGGTGCCGAGGCGGTGGCCTTCGCGGTTACCACGCCGAGCGGCACGCCCATGGTGGACAGCTACGAATGGGTCGAGCGGTTCGTACGCAGTTTCGGCAGCCCCAACCTCATCTATGCCGTGGAAATCTGCGGCTGGCACAAGGATTACGCGCACGCCCTCACATTTGGGCGCGGCATCGGCGTGCCGGACCTGGAGCATGCGGACACTATCGTCCTGTGGGGGCATAACCCGGCGCGTACCTGGCTGGCACAAGCTTCACGGGTCGCTGCGGCGCGTCAGCGGGGTGCGCAGGTGGTGGTGGTCGACCCCAAGTCCGATGGCTCCGGGCAACAAGCCGACTTGTGGATGAACATCCGCCCCGGCGCAGATGCGGCGCTGGCGCTCGGCGCCATCCGGCATTTGCTGGCGACTGATCGCTTTGATGCCGAATTCGTCACACATTGGACCAACGCCCCTCACTTGGTCGATGTGGACAGCGGCATGCTGCTGCGGGGCACGGATATCGGGCTCGAGCAAGGCTTGCCCCTGGTGATACCGGTGGGTGATGACCCGTCCACTCCCAGCCTTGCCACGTGCGCTGCACAGCAACCCAGGCTCAGGGTGCAAGGCCAGCTTACCGATGCGAGCGGTCGGGTGCGCCGGTACGCCTCGGCGTTGCTTCTGCTGGAACGCTCGGTCGCGCCTTACGACGTCGAGCACGTGGCGCACCTGACCTGGATAGACGAAGACAAGATCAGGGCCTTCAACGCCCTGTTCGTCGACTCCCCCCGGTTGGTCTACCACACCTGGACCGGCGTCGGTCAGCACGGCAACGCCACCCAGACCGAGCGGGCCATTGCGACCTTGTACGCTTTGACCGGCGCCTGCGACCGCAAGGGCGGCAACCTGTGGACGGTGGCGCCGCCCTGGCGCGTGATGAACCATTACCCGTCGCTGCTGGGCGAGGGCCAGCGGCACAAAGCGCTCGGCCTTGAGCAGATGCCCCTGGGGCCGCCCAGCCTTGGCTGGATTACCGCCAGGGATTTCGCCCGAGCCGTCCTGGAGCGGGCGCCGTACGCGGTCACCGACCTGGTGTCGTTCGGCACCAACCTGCTGGTTTCCCAGGCCGACACCGCCCGCAACCAAGCGGCGTTGCGGGCGCTGGAGTTCCATGTGCATGTCGACATGTTCATGAACCCTGGCGCGGAAAATGCCGACATCGTGCTTCCGGCCAGCATGCCCTGGGAGCGCGAAGCGCTGCGCTGCGGCTTCGAAATCTCCCAGGCGGCGGTGGAACATATCCAGCTCAGGGCAAAGATGCTGCCCACCCTTGGTGAATGCCGGTCGGACATGGAGGTCGTCTTCGACCTGGCGACCCGGATGGGCCTGGACGACGCCTTCTTCGGTGGCTCCATCGACGCAGCCTGGAACCACCAGTTGGAACCGCTCGGGGTGACAGTGGACGACCTGCGCGCACGGCCGGAAGGCATCCGCTTTCCCCAGCCGTTTCGCTACGAGAAGTACCGTGCAGAACACGACGCGTGCGCCCCGCCAGGTTTCAAGACACCCTCGCAACGGGTCGAGCTGTATGCGGAAACCTTGCTGAATATTGGCCAGCCGCCACTGCCGGTGTTTGCCGAAGTTCATGGCTCGCCCTTGAGCGATAGCGCCGACCCCGCTTATCCGCTGGTATTGTCCACCGCCAAGTCGGGGTGGTTCGTGCATTCCTCGCACCGGCATATTCCTTCGTTGAGGAAGAAGTCGCCCACGCCACGGGTGCAACTGTCCGCTGTATTCGCCGAGCGCAACGGCATCGCCGAGAACGATTGGGTTGCGGTGCACACGCCGGGCGGACATGCGTACCTGCAAGCCACCCTGGACGCGCGCCTGCACCCGCAGGTGGTAATCGCCGACTTCGGCTGGTGGCAGGGCTGCGAGCCCCTCGGGCTTGGGGTGCCCAGCGGCATCGGCAGCGGCTCATCGAGCATCAACGCGATTCTCAGCGACGCACACCGGGACCCGGTAAGTGGCTCAGTGCCACTGCGCGCTGTGGCCTGCAACGTGACGCGGGCCACCGCGCTCAACGAAGGGCGCTGGGTCGGCTACAAGCCGTTTCGCCTGGCGGCCCGGCGCCAGGAATCGGCGGACGTCATGCGGCTGGTGTTCGCACCTGAGGACGGGGCGGCGATGCCCGATTTCCTGCCCGGCCAACACATCGCCGTCAAATTGCCGGGCGAGGACCTCAAGCGCTTCTATTCGTTGATCGGCCCGAACGAAGGCAGCCAGCGCCTGGAAATCGGCGTACGCCTGGCCCAGATGCCCGGCCAGCCAGATGGGCTGATGTCCACCCGGCTGCATGAACTGCCCTTGGGCGCCAAGGTGGAGCTCACCGAACCGGCCGGAGTGTTCGCCATGCCGGTAGTGTCTCGACGCCCCCTGGTGCTGATGGGCAGCGGCATCGGTATCACGCCGTTCCTCGGCTACCTCGAGGCGCTCGCCCTCAGCGACCGGCATCCCGAGCGCGTGCTGCTCATCAACATCTGCCGCAACGGCCACTACCATCCCTTCAAGTCGCGAATCGCCGAACTGGCCGCGAAGCTGCCCTGTCTCGAACTCATCACGGTGTATTGGGAAGCGCTGGAAAGCGACCGCCTGGGCGTGGACTTCGATCATTGCGCCGGGCCGGACTTCGCATGGATCGGCGACGACCTGCTGAGCGCCCGCCCGCTGGCCTACCTCTGCGGCTCGCCAGTGTTCCTTGAAAGCACCCGAGCGGGATTGCGCGCGCGCGGGTTCGCCAACCACGACATCTTCGACGAGACCTTCAGCGTCGAAACCTCGGTGCCGACCGACCTCGCGCCGCAACCGATCATCGTGGCGGGGGAGGACGTTACGTTCCCCTGGGAGCCCGCGTTCGGCACCCTGCTCGATGCCGCCGACCGCGCCAAGGTCGCCCTGCCGAGCGGCTGCCGGGTCGGCCAGTGCGAAAGCTGTTCGGTGAAGATCGTCTCAGGACGAGTGACCCACCTCGGCGCGTACGACGGCCCTGCCGACAGATGCCTGACATGCCGCGCCGTACCCCTCGAGCCACTGACCATCAGCCGATGAACCCTCTGCCCAACCATAACGCTATCGCAGGTGCCCCATGACCGCATCCACTAGTACGCAGATGAACCAAGAAGCCAAGGCAGGCTTGATCGAACGCGCTTCACAACGGATCGTGCACTATTCCGAGAGGTGGTTTCCCGACGCTTACGTGTTCGTCGTAGCGGCCTGTGCATTGGTCGCTCTCGCGGCGCTGCTCAACGGCGGTAAGCCCACCGAGATCAGCAAGGCGTTCTCCGAGGGGTTCTGGAGCATCATCCCCTTCACCATGCAGATGGCGTTGGTGGCGATCACCGGTTATGTGCTGGCGATGTCGCCGCCCATCGCCTGGTGCCTGCAACGCCTGGCAGGCATTCCCAAGACCTCGCGTGGCGCGGTGATGTTCACGGGTGTGCTGAGCCTGGTGCTGTCGCTGGTCAACTGGGGGCTGAGCCTGATCTTCTGCGGGTTGCTGGTGCGGGCCATGGCCCGGCGCACCGACCTGCGGCTCGACTATCGTGCCGCGGGCGCCGCCGCCTACCTGAGTCTCGGCTGCGGCTTCACCTTGGGCATGAGCTCTTCGGCAGCGCAGCTCCAGGCGACCCCCCAGAGCATTCCCAGCTCGCTGCTGCCGATCACCGGCGTGATCGGGTTCGACCAGACCATTCTGACCTGGCAGAACCTCGTGGTGATCCTGGTCGTGACGGGCCTTTCCGCATTGATCTGCTACCTGACCGCGCCCAGTGAGGCACGGGTCAAGACCGCCCAGGACCTGGGTATCGATGTCGGTGAAGACCACATGCCGAAGTTCCAGCGGCAGCGCCCCGGCGATTATCTGGAGCACTCGCCGATCCTCACGCTCATCGTCGTGCTGCTGGCGGCGGGGTGGCTGTGGGAGACCTTCAAGGACGGCAACCCGCTGATCAAGCTGTCCCAGCTCAACGCCTACAACTTCGTGTTCCTGTTGCTCGGCCTGTTGCTGCACTGGCGCGCGCGTAGTTTCCTGGAAAGCTTCGCCAAGGCGATGCCGAGCATTTCCGGGGTGCTGCTGCAGTTTCCGTTCTACGGCGGCATTGGCTACATGCTGACCAAGGTCGTGGGGGTCGACGGTCACACGGTGTCCGATGTCATCGCCCATTGGTTCGTCAGCTTTGCCAACGACCCCGGTACCTTCTCGTTCCTGGTAAGTGGCTACTCGGCGTTTCTCGGCTTCTTCATTCCCTCGGCCGGCGGCAAATGGGTGATCGAAGCCCCGTATATCATGTCAGCCGCCAACGACCTGCAAGCCCACCTCGGCTGGACCCTGATGGTGTACAACATCTCGGAAACCCTGCCGAACTTCCTCAACCCGTTCTGGATGCTGCCGCTGCTCGGTATCTTGCGCCTGCGCTCGAAGGACTTGATCGGCTACACCTCGATCCAGTTCGTCTTTCACTTCCCGGTGATGATCATCCTTGCCACGCTGCTGATGTCGACCTTCACCTACACGCCGCCGGTCATGCCAAGCCCGTGACCTGATACACCACCCACGCCGGGCGCAAAGGGTAACCCAGCGGGTCCGGCACACACGCAGGAGGATCGACATGAACGCACTTTTCATTGGTTATGGGCGCATGGGTAGCGCCATCGGCGAGGCGTGGTTGGCGGCAGGGCTGGTCGACGGCATCAGTGTCGTCGACCCTCACCTGGCCGCGAGCGACAGCATCACCCTCTACAAGCAGGTAACGGAACTTCCGCCGATCGTCTTCGACCTGATCGTGGTCGCGGTCAAGCCTGCCTACGCGTGCGAGGCGCTGGCCGCATTGCCCGACGCAGCGTGCGCAGGCGCGGCCGTCGTCTCGGTCGCGGCGGGCATTACCAGCGCAAGCCTCGTGCAGGCACTGCGCGGTAGAGCTACGGTGGTGCGTGCCATGCCTAACACTCCGGTGCTGGTGGGCGAGGGTTGCACGGTGTTGTACGCCGACAGCGCTATCGGCGAGCAATGGCGTGAAACAATAACCCGGCTCTTCGCGGCGGTTGGCAGCGCCCATTGGGTGCAGCATGAAGCGCTGTTGAATGCGGTAACGGCCGTCTCCGGCAGTGGGCCAGCCTACTACCATCTGTTCAGCGAAGCCCTGGCTGCAGCCGGCGTGCGCCTTGGGCTGCCACCTGAATTGGCCGCCCGCCTGGCGGCGCAAACCGCGCGAGGGGCCGCAGCCCTGCAAACCCAGGATGGCGCCGATTTCGCGTCATTGCGCCGCGCGGTCACCTCGCCCAACGGCACCACCGCAGCGGCGATAGCGGTGTTCGAAAAGGACGCCTCATTGCGTGAGCTGGTGGCTAGGGCTGCGACGGCTGCCTGCCGACGTTCCGAAGAATTGGCCGCTAGCGGTACCTGAGCAAGCGCCCAGACAAGTCTGGCAATGATCCGCGGCAGGATCGTCGAAAGGCATGCTGCCGCGTGGTTGATTGAGGTTTATCACCGATCGATTTCGTCCCAGAGCGCCGCAACGCCGCGTCAGGACGACGCCCGCTCTGACCTTACCACCATCCAAATTCCCACACCCGATACGCCTGTGCCCACCAGCATCAACCACGACAGCGGCTCACCGAACATGGCCCAGGCCCATAGCAACGTCACTGCCGGGCTTAGGTACAGCACGCTGGCCACGCGGGTGGGCGAGGAGCGGCGCAGGCAGATCCAGTACAGGCCATAGCCGCCGAGCGTGGACACCGCAGCGGTCCACAGCACGCTCAAGGCGAATCCGCTGCTCGCTACCGGCATCAAGCTGCCCTCCAGACTCGCCAACCAAGCGAACACCAGCGCCGAGACCACGCACTGCAGCCACAGGTAGGGCAGCATCCCCAGGGACACGTCGGAGTGCGCTTGCTTCTGCCATAGCGTCGCCACCGCCAGCGACACCATGCCCAGCAGCGGCAGGGCATAGGCCCACGTCGGCGCATTGCCCCACTCCAACGCATCGCGCGACACCAGCAGTACGCCCAGCAACCCAATGACCAGCCCGGCCCAGCCACGCCAGCCAAGTCGGTTGCCGGGCAGCAGTAGCGCCAGCAATGCCGTGCCGAGCGGCAGCAGATCAGCGATCAAGGCCGCGAGCCCTGCGGGAACGCCAAGTTCGATGCCTTTGACCACGCCCGCCAGGTAGCCCGCCATTGCCAGCAAACCGATGCCGGCATGGCGTAGCAGCACAGCGGGGGAGGCGCGGCGCAGTGGCGCCATGGCCCAGGGCAGCAGCACGACCGACACCACCACGCAACGCCAGAACACCACCAGGAATGCGGGCGCATGGTCGATGGAGAAGCGCGCGCCCACGAAGCCCGAGCTCCATGCCAGCACCAGCGCTGCTTCCAGTACCAGCAGCGGAATGAAGACCCGCGCCCCGCGCAATCCAGCACGCGTGGCGCCACGGTCTACCGCGGGAGCATCTGTGTCGGACATGGGCACCTCTCTGGTCGGCAAGGCCTACGAATACCTTGACCTTAAGGCCATGCGCTGGTTGGATAAATCAAAATCTACTTACCTTGTGGTTCAGGAAATCGAAACCATGAATCAGGTTCTGGATATCGAACTGTTACGCACGTTCCAAGCCGTCGCCCAGCTCGGACAGTTCCGCGCTGCTGCCGAGCATGTCCACCGCAGCCCGGCGGCCATCAGCATGCACATCCAGCGGCTCGAGGCCGTTGCCGGTGGCCGCTTGCTGGAGCGCGACAACCAGTCGGTCAGCTTGACGCCGCTGGGCCGCCGGTTGCTGGCCGCAGCGGGCGACCTGCTGGGCCGTCACGACAAACTGTTGGGCGAACTGCACGGCACTCACCTGGCCGGGCATATCAAATTGGGGGTGCCCGACGAATACGCAGTGCACGTCATTCGCGATGTACTGCCGTTGTTCGCAACCACCTGGCCCAACGTGATGCTGGATGTGGCCACCGCCCCCAGCTTTACCCTGCGCCGGCAAGTCGAGCGCGGGCGACTGCACCTGGCGGTGGTAGTGCAGCCAATCGGCCCGACTGCTTCGTCCCAGGCCCTGGCGACTACCACGCCGGTATGGGTCGGCAGCGGCCTCCTGGCGGCGGAACTGCCCGATCCGATTCCCCTGGCGTTGCATGCGGCGCATTGTTCGTACCGCGAAGCCATGATCGCTGCGCTGGATCAGGCGGGGCGGGCTTGGCGGGTGGTGTTGAGCAGCCCGTCCAGCCAGGCTGTGGAAGCCTGTGTCGAAGCAGGCTTGGGCGTGAGCCTGATCGACCGTTCGCGGATTACGGCAGGTATGCGGATATTGGACGAACTTCCGTCCATCGCTGCGCACGAAGTGGTATTGCTGCGCGCCAGAGCAGCACTGGAAGACCCCGCAGCGAACCTGCTGAGCAGCATCCTGCGCAAGCACTTGCGACTCTAGATATTGGCGCGGCGACGGATTTGTGTACGATTGATCACTGCGCTGCCCAATCCCGGACTTATGCGATGAGCACTCACGTTCAAGCCCCTGAATTGCCCACCAGCCGTGCCGAGATCACCGCGGCGCTCGCCGATATCGCCAGCCGTTATGCACCGGTCGATGGCGAGCATCCGATGGCCGCTATCCCGGCATTGCACTTCCTGCGCTACTCGACGCCGGGCAAGGAGCAGGCGGCCTTCGCCAAGGTGTCGCTGATCTTCGCAGCGCAAGGCGCCAAGACCGTGTTCGCCGGCAACGCCGCCTACTACTACGATACCGAGCACTGCCTGGTGACCTCCATCGACGTGCCGGTCACCGGCCGGGTAGAGCAGGCCAGCCGCGAGCGTCCCTATCTGTGTTTCTACCTGCAGATCGACCTGCGGCAAGTTGCCGAGCTGGTCGCCGCGTATCAGCTTGCGCCGCCGGAAGCGCCGCAGCACGACGTGGGTATCAGCGCTGGCGAGTTGCCGTTGGATGTTCTGGAAGCCGCCTACCGCCTGGCCAAGCTGCTGGACACCCCCAAGCACATCCCGGTGCTGGCACCGTTGATCGAGCGGGAAATTCTCTACCGTCTGCTGATGAGCAGCCAGGGCATGCGCCTGCGCCAGGCGTTGGTCGCCGACAGCCGCACCTTCAAGGTCAACCGCGCGGTGGAGTGGATCAAGGCCCATTACGACGCGCCGCTGCGCATCGACGAACTGGTGCGCCACGCCAACATGAGCGTGTCTTCGCTGCACCAGCATTTCAAGGAAGCCACCGGCCTGAGCCCGCTGCAATACCAGAAGCGCCTGCGCCTGTTCGCGGCGCGCAGCATGATGCTCAAGCAACCCCGTGATGTGGGGCTGGTGGCCGGTGCCGTCGGTTACGACAACCTCTCGCAGTTCCACCGCGAATACAAACGGCTGTTCGGCTTCCCGCCGCTGCAGGATGCCAACCGGCTGCGCGCCGAAAGCAACTGAGCCTTCGATTCGGATTTTTGTGCAGCGCTTTCGTTGGAACATGCAACGCAAGCACGCCCTGGCGCCGAATACTTTCTCCATGCAGTCACTTCACCATCGCGACCGCAGGGAGAACCCTCATGCAATACAAGACTCTTGGTAACACCGGTTTGATTGTCTCGCGCCTGTGCCTGGGCACCATGACCTTCGGCGACGGCTCGGGTATCTACAGGCACATCGGTGGCGCGGGCCAGCAGGACGCCGACCAATTGGTTAAGACCGCGCTCGACAGCGGCGTGAACTTCTTCGACAGCGCCGATGTGTATTCAGGGGGGGCCAGTGAACAGGTGCTGGGCCAGGCGTTTCGCAACCTTGGCCTGGCCCGCAGCGACTATGTGCTGGCCACCAAGGGCTACATGCGCATGGGGCCGGGCCGCAACGATGTGGGGGCCTCGCGTGGGCATATCATGAATGCGCTGGAGGCCAGCCTGAAACGCCTGCGCACCGACTACATCGATCTCTACCAGATCCACGCCAACGACCCTCTCACGCCGGTCGAGGAAACCCTGCGCGCGCTCGACGACCTGGTGCGCCAGGGCAAGGTGCGCTACGTCGGCGTGTCCAATTGGCAAGCCTGGAAGATTGCCCGTTCGCTGGGTATTTCCGAGCACCGCAACCTGTCGCGCTTCGAGACCGTGCAGGCCTACTACTCGCTTGCCGGGCGCGATGTGGAGCGCGAGATCGCGCCGATGCTGGAGGCCGAGAAAATGGGCATGCTGGTGTGGAGCCCGCTGGCGGGCGGGTTGCTGTCCGGCAAGTTCAGCCGCGACAACCAGAAGCCTGGCGACTCGCGGCGTAGCGAATTCGACTTCCCGGTGGTGGACCGCGAAAGGGCCTGGAACGTCATCGACGTGCTTTCGCCTATCGCCCAGGCCCACGGTTGCAGCCCCGCGCGCGTGGCGCTGGCCTGGTTGCTGTCGCGCTCGGTAGTCACCTCGGTGATCGTCGGCGCCAAGCGTGTCGAGCAGTTGCAGGACAACCTCGGCGCAATCGACCTGCAACTGAGCGCGGAGGACTTGCACCGACTGGACGAGGTCAGCAGCCTGCCGCGTGAATACCCAGGCTGGATGCTCGAGACCCAGGGCGCCGACCGCCTGGGGCCTATCGACCTGTGGTCGAAGGTGTCAGCCTCCTGAGGCGCACCCGGCTCAGCCGAACGCGGCCAGGCTCAGGTCGACGAAGCTGCGCACTTTCGGGTCCATGTAGCGGCTTGAGGCGAACAGCGCATGAACCGGGGCGGGCGCTTCGGCCCAACCGGGGAGTACCTGGCGCAAGCGACCTTGCGCCAGGTGCGGCTGCGCCACGAACTGCGGCAGTTGCGCCACACCTAGGCCGGCCAGCGCCAGGTTGTTCGCGGCGATGATGCTGTTGACCGCACAGCGCGGCGAAGTCGTGATCTTTTCGCTGGCCGCGCCATTGAGCAGGTGCCAGTGGGCGCGACCACGCAAGGTCTTCATGATCAGGTCGTGCTGCATCAGGTCACTGACGGCCGCCAGCACCGGGGCTTGCTCCAGGTACTCGGGGGAGGCGTAGAGGCCGTAGTCGACCTCGCCAAGCCGACGCGCGCTAAGGCCGGAGTCTTCAAGGCTGCCGACGCGGATCGCCACGTCGAACCCTTCGTGGATGATGTCCACCAGACGGTTGGTGTACTCCACTTCTACCGTCACCTTTGGCGCCTGTCGCAAAAACGCCGCGATCCAGCGGTCCACGACCAGCGGGCCGAACTCCGACCCCGCGGTGATCTTCAGCAACCCCATGGGCTCGCGAGACTGCTGCGCCACCGCGGCCTCCGCTGCTTCTGCGGCGCTGAGGATGCACATGGCGCGTTCGAAATAGTCGCGACCGACTTCGGTCACGCTCAGGCGCCGGGTCGAGCGGGTCAGTAACTGTGCGCCGAGTTTCTCTTCCATGCGCCGGACGATGCGGCTGACCCGCGCCTTGTCCGTGCCCAGGCGGTCGGCGGCTTGGGTGAAGGATCCGTCGGTCACGACCGCGGCGAATACGCGCATTTCTGGCAAGTCGATTGATGTTTTCATGGACAACAGTATTTGACTTTTGCCTGTATTTATCAATATTCGAGGCAATTCTACAGTGGGCCACCTGTTATCGATCCCCTGTAGAAGGACCCCGCAACATGACACAGACCATTGGCATCATCGGTTCTGGCCTCGTCGGCAAAGCCCTCGCGCACCTAGCCATTGCGGCCGGGTACAAGGTCGTGATCAGCAACTCGCGCGGCCCCGAGTCGCTCGCGGAACTGGTTGCAAAGCTGGGCCCACAGGCCCGCGCCGCCACTGTCGAGGACGCGATCGCGGCTGCCGACATCGTCTCGCTCTCTTTGCCGCTGGCGGTGTTCGAGGAGCTGCCCAGCGATGGTTTCGCGGGCAAGGTGGTGCTCGACCAGACCAACTATTACCCCGGCATCGGCGGGTTCCGCCGGGCAGATCTGGACAACGGCGAGCTGACCTCCAGCGAGCTGGTACAGCGCCACCTGAAGGGCGCGAAGGTGGTCAAGGGCGTGCACAACCTGGGCTGGATCCACATGCAGCACAATGCCCGGCCCAAGGGCGATGCCGAACGCACGACCTTGCCGATCGCTGGCGATGACGCGACGGCCAAAGCCGCAGTGACCCAGTTCATCGAGACAATTGGCTATGAGGTGGTCGATGCCGGCGCGCTCGCCGACAGCTGGCGCATCGAACCCAATACGCCGATCTATTTCTGGCCCTACGCGCCTGCCCTTGCCGACGGCTTGAGCGAGGAGGAGGCCAAGCGCGCCTACCAGAAAAGTGGCAAGCCCCTTTCCCGAGAAGCTGCACGGCAGCTGATCGCCACGGCGCAGCGCCCGTCGCCCATCGGCGGCACGCTGGAGGGCATGCCGCCGATCCATATCGCCCTGTTCCTCGAGCAGGCCAGCGCGGCGACTGTCCAGCGTTGATACCCAGGCAAGCATAGGAGCGGCCAAGCTATGAAAGTAGGAATTCTCAATACCGGCAACATCGGCAGCCGCCTCGCCCGGGCCTGGTCCGGTGCCGGCCATGAGCTGCTGCTGGCCAAGGACGGCGAGGCGCGCAAGCTCGCCCCGTTGCTGGCCGAACTGGGCGGCCGGGCCCGGGCGGGCTCAATCGATCAGGCAGCGAGTTTCGGTGAGGCTGTGCTGTTCTCGGTGTACTGGCCGCGCACCGATGCAGTGATCGAGGCCGTAGGCGATGCGCTCGACGGCAAGGTGGTGATCGAGACCATGAACCCGCTTGGCGTGACCGAGGCCTTCGAGCACTTTCACGATCACGCCTTCATGCGTGACAACTCCACCGCCGAGTACCTGCAACAACGGCTGCCCCGCGCGCGCGTGGTGAAGGCCTTCAGCCTGCTGCCTGCCCCTGTACTGGAGGCCGGGGCCTGGGCGCAATCGGCGCTCAAGCCCAACGTGTTCTACGTCACCGACGACGTCGAGGCCGGGCAAGTGGTTCGCCGCCTGATAGAGGACGCAGGCTTCACGCCGGTCAACGCCGGCCCGCTGAAGGTCGCCCGGCAACTGGAGCAGCTCGGCGTTTTGCTGCACCAGGTTGCCGCGCACGAATATGACGGTGACGTCGACCTGATCCGCCTGGGCATCACCCTGCTGGAGGCCAACCCAGGCCCGGTGATGCGCGAGCGGGCGGTCTGATCTCAGCTTGCAAGTCGTTCACTCAGGAGTTTGCAATGTCACGTTCACTGGTTGGAAAAACCGCCCTGGTCACGGGTGGCTCGCGGGGCATCGGTCGCACCATCGCGGAACGATTGGCGAAGGAGGGCGCTACTGTCGCCCTGACCTACAACACCAGCAAGGACGCCGCCGAGCAGGTCGTCGCTGGCATCGAGCAAGCCGGTGGTCGAGCCTTCGCCCTGTATGCCGACCTTGTCGATGCACAGGCCATCCCAGCCTTGTTCGAGCGGCTTGATGGCGAGTTGATCGAGCGTACCGGCAGCAACGCCCTCGACATCCTCGTCAACAATGCGGGCAACGCCGGCTGGGGCGGCCTGGCGGATGCCACGCCGCAAAGCTGGGACACGATCATCGCCGTGCATGCCCGCGCGCCGTTCTTCGTGGTGCAGGCCGCGCTCGCTCGGCTTGCCGACGGGGGGCGCATCATCAACATCAGCTCCAGCGTCGGCACGCGAGCCATGGCGCTGGTGCCGGTGTACTCCATGGCCAAGGCCAGCATCAACAACCTGACCCAGGCGCTGGCCAAGGAGCTGGGCCCGCGGGGTATCACGGTCAATGCCGTGGCACCGGGCTGGGTTCGTACCGACATGAACACCGCCGTGCGCGAGAGCGCCGAGATGGTCGCGGCCATCGAGGCCGATACGCTCCTTGGACGTTTCGGGGAAACCTCCGATATCGCGGCGGTCGTCGCGTTTCTGGCCAGCGAAGACGGCCGTTGGGTGACGGCCCAGGTGATCGAGGCCAGCGGCGGTTACCAGCGCTGACCCACCGCGCTCGGTGGCAGTGCAGGGGCTGCTCGCCAGCCCCTGCACTTGGGCTGGTGCCGGCTCAGACGAATCTGTAGTGCAAGCCCATGCGGGCCAGCGCCGAGCGCATGTTTGCCAGGTTGTCGAAACGGCGGCCGCTGATCGCCGGCCATTCGGGCCGCTCCAGGTAGTAACGGCCGACGTCACGGTGCAGAGGGGTGTACTTCAGCTGGCCATCACGGCTGCGATGCACCAGGTTCACCGTGCCTTCCACATCCTTGAACGAAAATTCGCCCGTGTTCGCCAGCACCACATCCAGCGCCTGCCGTGCAACCGGCTCGCCGAGTGCGGCCTCCAGGCGCAGGTCCGAGCGGGTGTAGTCGGATTTCAGGTCGATGCCGATCGTGGTCCGCCCCGGGTCCATACCGATTCGCTCCGGCTGGCCACGTGGCACGTCCTGTACCCGAAGCCCGATCGCGCCTTCGAGTTCGCTGATGCCTGGCACGCCTTCGAAGGTGTTGGCGTGGGAGCTGCCCACCAGGGCTATCCAACGGCTGGTGCCGTGTGCAAGCTGGTCGGCGGCGATCACCAGGTGGGCATGGAAATTCATCATCTGCTGGCGGATCACTGGCGACGGCTTGATTGTCCAGGCCTGGCGGTAGCTGGCCAGGCAGTCGATGGTGCGTAGGCGAATGCCTTGTCGTTGCGCAGCGACCAGCACCTGCTTGAAGGTGTAGCGGCCAAGTGGGTCGGTCCCGTGGCCGCGGTCCAGCGAGTCGACATAGTCGCGCAAGTCCTTGGGCATTTCGCCACGTTGGCTGAACAGGTTCAGGTCGGCTTGGTGGAAGTCGGACATGAAATGCTCCAAGTACAGCACGCGGACCTTCTGTTTCTTCAGCAGTGCCATGTTGTCGATCAGAAAGCGTTTGCTGCCAGCTTGCGAATGGACCTCACCCACCACCAACCCCTCGCTGTGCTGGTAGACCGCCTCGATGAGCTGTGTCGGGCCAGCCCCTTCAGGCAAGGCCGGGATCAGGGGGCGCGGTGGCAGTTCCGGAGCAGCGAAGAAGGCCTGGGCATCGCTGGCCAGGGCATCTCGCAATCGCCTGAACTCTCCGAAGGCGGCGTCGAGGACCGCGTCGGTAGAGCCGTACACGCCACTCAAGCCACGGTTGTCAGGGGTCAGGGTCTCTCGGCGCAGGGTTGCTCGCATGTGTTCAGGCAACTCGTAGGGCGTAACGGGTTCCGCCACAGGTTGCGCTGCGACCCGGCCGGTAACCCGGCCCCAGATCTTCAACGCCTTGCGTGGTAGTCCACCGCCCCTTAGCCCGGTAGGTTGCACCGGTTGCCACAGACCCTGGCTGCTCCGGCGCAGCGGTACGTTGCGATAGAACGAGTAGGGCGACTCCGGGTCGACCACGACCCAGGTGCGCATCTCGCCGACGTAACGCACCTGGTAGGGAGTGTCGTCGACCAGGGCGTAGAACTTGCCGCCCTGGGTGTAGATGCCCGCCAGCGGGCCTTCGCCGGGTTCACCGGTGAGGATTTCGTTCGTTTCGAAGGCTTTGAGTACCTGTTCAGGCTGCACCGGTCTTAGCGGTTCGGGTACCCAGGCTTCTAGCTCTGCCGGGGTAGCCGGTTGCTCCTCCTGCGTGTCTATCGGCTCCTGCTGCGCAGGTTCGGTGAGCAATTCACCCTCTTCGCTGAATTCCATGGCGGCATTGGCACCGGCACCCACCAGCAGGGTGGCATTGAACAGGGTGTTGATGGCTGCGATCAGCGCGCCTGTTACCCCGGCCTGGCGCTCAGCGGTGGTGTGGCCATTGACGGCCTGGTCGATGTTCAACCCGGTCTCGGCCAGCCCGGCACCCACCACCGCCAGCGCCACCGGCCAGTCCACGGCGGCCATGGCGCCGAACACCTGGCCGAAGGCCTTGAGATAGCCGATCCACAGCTGCTTTCTCAGGTCGGCATTGGAGCGCAGGGCGAAGTCGGCATCAGCGCGCATACGCTGGCGCATGCTGTCGCACAGGTAGGTGAAGGCATCGACCTCCAGGGTTGTGTCCAGTTGGTTGAGGGCGTCGTGGTCATGGCCTCCCCAGTTGAAGAACAACAGGTCGATCATGTGGTTCAGGCCGACGTCGCTGTCGCGTTCGGCGTGGCTGGCGAGCGGGAAGTGGGTCATGAAGCGGGCTCGGTTTTCGGCCTGGTTGGTATTGCCCAGCACCCACCAGTACAGTGCCTTGCGATCGGCGAAGTAGTGCAGTGCCTCGACCTCGCCGGGCAGGTAGAGCAACTGCCCGCCACCGGGTAGTTCGACCCGCAGGATGTCGCTGGCGACATGGCCACCGATGTCGAAGGTGCACAGCCGGTAGCCCGAGGCGGGTGTGTGGTCCTGGCGTAGCTGCTCCAGAGTGGGGGGCAGGTCTACGCGTCCGGTTAGCGCCTGGGCGACCAGGCGCGCGTGGATGGCCAGGGTGCGGTCGTCATGGTTGGCATAGGTTTCCAGCACTTTGGCGAGGAAGTTGGCCTTGGCCAGGGTGCGGTAGTCGTCGGTCCGGGTGGCCCAGAAGTGCTCGAGCTTGGCTTTGAACGCGGTGGCGAAATCGATTTCCCAGAAGGCATGAAGTACGTCGCTGGGGGCGAGGTCGACCTCGTTGCGTTCGTCGAAAACGTCGTGGCTGGCATTCTGCTGGTAAAAGCCCGTCAAGTAGCCGAGCAGGTCGGCGTTGTCCTGCTCGTTCACATCGAAGCGTTGCATGACCAGTTGCGGCAAGGTCAGAGATTGGTAGGGCCTTTCGTAGTGCTCCCAGCCGCTGAATGTCCTGGGGCTGCTTTGCGCCGTGTGGAAGCGATTGAGAAATACCTGGTCGGGGTCCAAGGTGGCATGGCCCAGGCGTGCCAGCACGGTACCTGCGGTGTCGCGGGCCATCTGGCGCATGTCGGGACAGTCGGCGACCAGCGCCCTGGCTAGATGCTGGAGGTGTTCCTGGCTGGTTGATTGCGAAGTGGGGGCGGACATGGGAATTCCTCGTGTAGGGAAGTCCCATAGCGTGGGTGGCGTGGGGCGCCGCGAGGTTGTAGATAGCTGGCACCCAGCAGGTCGTCGGCGCGCCACCTTGGCCAGTCAGCTCCGATAGGCGACCCAGCCCTTGAAGGTCAGGGCGCAGTAGAAAAGCTGCACATCGACGAAGCCTGCCTCGTGCAGCAGTGCCACATCCTGTTCGGGAGACAATACGGGGAGGCGCTCCTTCATGCTCGCGACGATGTTCGCCGCCTGCTTGGTTATCCTCCCGCCGGGGCTGGCGAACGCGGCGTTGCGCATCAGCCAAAGGTCCTGTTCCGGGCCCTGGTTGGGAAAGCTGTGGTGGGCCGCCACCATTGGCGCGCCGGGCTTGAGCCGACGGTGGAGTTCGCGCAGGGTGCGCAGACGTTCGTCCTTTGCCAGGAAATGCAGGGTCAGCAGGCAGGTCGCCGCATCGAAGGGGCCTTTGGCGGCGCTGTCGATATAGCCTTCGTGCAGCGTCACTCGTTCGCCCAGCGGGCCGAGCAGGGTGCGGGCCAGGTCGAGCATCGGCGCCGAAGGGTCGACGCCGGTAAAGTGCCAGTGTGGCTGCCGTTCGGCCAGTGCCTTGAGCTCCAAACCGCCACCGGCGCCCAGTACCAGCACATCGGCAGCACTGGGCGTGCGCTCGGCCAGCAGCAGCGCGGTCATCTTGTGCAGGTCGTGCAGGCCGGGGACGATGCGTTCGGTGCGCTGGATGTAGTCGGCGACCTGGGTGGGGTCGGTAAAGCTCATGGGCTGGCTCCTGCACAGGTAACGGGGAGGTGTGGCTTCCATGCTACGGCACCTGTCAATACCTGGCGGGCCGCCCATGAAATACCGTGACAACAGTTCACTTAATATTTCTCAATTGCAGGTGTATCGTATTTGCCCTTCATTGCCAGGCATGCTGGCAGCTTGATTGCGCGATAACGAGGTACCTGCACCGATGTCCTTTACCCGTCGACAAATGCTCAAGGGCCTTACCGGCCTCGTGGTAGTGGGCCTGGGCGCTGGAGGCGCGGCCCGCTACTGGCTGGGCAAGGTAGAGGACGAGCAGGCCGGCCACGACTACGAGCTGATCGCCGCGCCGCTGGATGTCGAGCTGGTACAGGGCTACAAGACCGAGGCATGGGCATTCGGCCCGTCTGCGCCGGGTACGGAACTGCGGGTACGCCAGGGCACCTGGCTGCGGGTGCGCTTCATCAACCACCTGCCGGTCGAGACCACCATCCACTGGCATGGCATCCGTCTGCCGCTGGAGATGGATGGCGTGCCCTACGTGTCGCAATTGCCGGTCAAACCCGGTGAGTACTTCGACTACAAGTTCCGCGTGCCGGATGCCGGCAGCTACTGGTACCACCCGCATGTCAGCAGCTCCGAGGAACTGGGGCGGGGCCTGGTCGGGCCATTGATCGTCGAGGAGCGCGAACCCACCGGCTTCGAGCACGAACGCACCCTGAGCCTGAAGAACTGGCACGTGGACGAGCAGGGTGCGTGGCTGCCGTTCAGCATCCCGCGCGAGGCGGCGCGCAACGGCACGGCGGGCCGGCTGATCACCATCAATGGCCAGGCCGATGCGGTCACCGAGCTGCCAGCCGGGCAGGTGGTGCGTCTGCGCCTGCTCAACCTGGACAACACCTGGACCTACCGCCTCAACCTCAAGGGTAACTGCGAGGTGCGGGTGTATGCCCTCGATGGCAACCCGGTCACCCCGCGGCCACTGGACGAAGACTACTGGCTCGGCCCCGGCATGCGTATCTGCCTGGCTATTCGCATTCCCGAGGCAGGCGAGGAAATTTCCCTGCGCGATGGGTTCGTGCGCCTGGGCACCTTGCGTTCGGTGGCCAGCAGCGAGGCGCCGGGCGACTGGCCCAAGGCTCTGCCAGCGAACCCGATCGCCGAGCCGGACCTTGAGAACGCCGAGAAGCTCAACTTCAATTTCGAGTGGGCCGGCAAGGTGTCGGTGAACACCGAGAACGGCAAGCCACCGACCCTCTGGCAGATCAACGGCCAGGCCTGGGACATCACCGACAAGACCTGCGCCGATCGGCCGATCGCCACCCTCAAGCTTGGCAAGAGCTACATCCTGGAACTGAAGAACATGACCCAGTACCAGCACCCGATCCACCTCCATGGCATGAGTTTCAAGGTGATCGCCTCCAATCGCCGCAAGATCGTCGAGCCGTGGTTTACCGACACCTACCTGCTGGGCAAGAACGAGCGCGCCCAGGTGGCGCTGGTGGCGGATAACCCAGGCACCTGGATGTTCCACTGCCATGTCATCGACCACATGGAAACCGGCCTGATGGCCGCGATCGCGGTGGTCTGATGCGTCCACGTATCATCGATCGCAGCCGCGACCAGGAATTCATGCAATTGGCCCTCGCGCTGGCCGCCGAGGGTGCGGCCCTGGGCGAAGTGCCGGTGGGTGCCGTGCTGGTGCAGCACGGCCAGGTGATCGGGCGCGGTTTCAACCGGCCGATCACCGACAGCGATCCCAGCGCCCATGCCGAGATGGTCGCCATTCGCGAAGCAGCGAAGTCGGCGAGCAACTACCGGCTGCCGGGCAGCACCCTGTACGTGACCCTGGAGCCTTGCAGCATGTGCGCGGGGTTGATCGTGCACTCTCGCGTCGAGCGGGTGGTGTACGGCGCGCTGGAGCCCAAGGCGGGCGTGGTGCAAAGCCAGGGGCAGTTCTTTGCCCAGGGCTTCTTGAACCATCGGGTGCTGTATGAAGGTGGGGTGCTGGGCGAGGAGTGCGGGCGGATACTGAGCGAGTTCTTCAAGGCCCGACGGGCCAAGGGTTAGTGCAGCCGCTTCTACCGAAGCCGCGCCAGCGCCTTACATCGACGGCGTAGCCTGCGTCGGCTTGTCCTTGTTGAGCCCCGGCACATGCAGGTTGCCCTCGGCCGGCTGGCCTTCGAGCTGCGGCTGGGTAACCCAGGTGAGGATGTCGTAGTAGCGACGGATGTTGGCGACGAAGTGCACCGGCTCGCCGCCGCGCGCATAACCGTACTTGGTCTTGCTGTACCACTGCTTCTGCGACAGGCGCGGCAGCATCTTCTTCACGTCCAGCCACTTGTTCGGGTTCAGCCCCTCGCGCTTGGCCAGGGTGCGGGCGTCTTCCAGGTGGCCGCTGCCGACGTTGTAGGCCGCGAGGGCGAACCAGGTGCGGTCCGGCTCCTTGATGCTGTCGTCGAGTTGCCCCTTGACCACCATGAAGTACTTGGCGCCGCCCTGGATGCTCTGCTTGGCGTCCAGGCGATTGGACACGCCCATGGCCTGCGCGGTGCGTTGGGTCAGCATCATCAGGCCGCGCACGCCGGTCTTGGAAGTGACTTCTGGCTGCCATAGCGATTCCTGGTAGCCGATCGCCGCCAGCAGCCGCCAATCCACCTGCTCGACCTTGGCCGAGGCACGAAAGTGCTTTTCGTACTTGGGCAGACGTTGTTGCAGGTGCTGGGCAAAGGTGTAGGCACCCACGTAGCCCAGTACGTCGACGTGGCCGTAGTAGCGGTCCTTCAGGCGTTGCAGGGTGCCGTTCTTCTGCGCCTTGTCGAGGAATTCGTTGACCTCGTTGAGCAGGCTGTTGTCGTCGCCGGCGGCCACGGCCCAGCGCTGGTCGCGGGCATCGCCCAGGTCGAAGGCCACGCGCACGTTGGAGAAGTAGACCTGGTTCATGGCCAGCTCGTTGGAGTCGACCAGGGTCAGGTCGATCTGCCCTTCGTCGACCATGCGCAGCAGGTCTACCACCTCGACTGCGTCGGATTCTTCGTATTGCAGTTCAGGGTATTGCGTCTTCAGCGCTGCCAGCTGTTCGGCATGGCTGCTGCCCTTGAGCACCATGATCTTCTTGCCTACCAGGTCCTTGGGCTCAGTGGGGCGCGAGCGGCCATTGCGATAGATGACCTGCGGGGTGACTTCAAGGTAAGGATGGGAAAAGCGCGCCTGGGTGGTGCGCTGTTCGCTGCTGACCAGGCCGGCAGCGGCCAGCACCGGGCCCGAAGGCTTGCCCAGCTGGCTGAACAGCTCGTCGAGGTTGTCGGCGGTCTGGATCTCCAGCTTGACCCCCAGATCGTCGGCGAAATGCTTCACCAGCTCGTACTCGAAGCCGGTTTCGCCGTTACGGTCCTGGAAATAGGTGGCTGGGCTGTTGCGGGTGATCACGCGCAACACACCGTCCTCCTTGACTCGCTCGAGGGTGCTGGGTTTTTCAACACAGGCACCGAGCATCAGGAAGAGACCGGTTGCGAAGAGCCATGTGGCGCAGCGCTGGCGCAAAACAGTGTGGACGGACATAGGCAGCAGTATACGCAAACGACCGGCCGCACCATATCTCGACAATCTATGGGTTGTCTGGTAGCGATTGGACGAGTTGAGGCGGTTGTCAGGGCAGAATGTGAAGCTTTTTCAGCGGCTTTTTCCTGACCCTGAAGTCCGGTTCCGCCGCCTGGCAGCATTGCCCTCTGGCGGGTGCCGAAAGCCGTGGAATTAGGCTAGAATGCACGGCCTCTAAGCACACCCCTTCCTGAGGCTGTCCCGACGATGTTGATCCTGCGCGGCGCTCCTGCCCTTTCTGCCTTTCGCCACGGTAAATTACTCGAGCAACTGAGCCAGAAAGTTCCCGCTGTTACTGGTTTGTATGCCGAATTCGCCCATTTCGCCGACGTTGAAGGCGAGCTGACCGCCGAGCAGCAGCAGGTGCTGGGTCGTCTGCTCAAGTACGGCCCGAGCGTTCCGGTGCAGGAGCCGAGCGGCCGCCTGTTCCTGGTGGTCCCGCGCCTGGGCACCATCTCGCCCTGGGCTTCCAAGGCCAGCGACATCGCCCACAACTGCGGCTTGCAGGCCATCCAGCGCCTGGAGCGCGGCATTGCCTACTATGTAGCGGGTGAGCTGAGCGCTGCCGACGCCGAGGCCATCGCCGCCGAGCTGCACGACCGCATGACTCAGCGCGTGCTCGGCCAGCTGGAGCAGGCGAGCGACCTGTTCAGCCACGCCCAGCCCAAGCCGATGACCTCCGTTGACATCCTCGCCGGTGGCCGCGCAGCCCTGGCCCAGGCCAACGTCGACCTGGGCCTGGCCCTGGCCGAAGACGAGATCGACTACCTGGTCAACGCCTTCCAGGGCTTGCAGCGCAACCCGAACGACATCGAGCTGATGATGTTCGCCCAGGCCAACTCCGAGCACTGCCGCCACAAGATCTTCAACGCCAGTTGGGACATCGACGGCCAGGCCCAGGAAAAGAGCCTGTTCGGGATGATCAAGAACACCTACCAGATGCACAGCGAAGGCGTTCTGTCGGCCTACAAGGACAACGCCTCGGTGATCGTCGGCAACGTCGCCGGGCGCTTCTTCCCGAACCCTGAAACCCGCCAGTACGGCGCGGTGCAGGAGCCGGTGCACATCCTGATGAAGGTCGAGACGCACAACCACCCCACCGCCATCGCCCCGTTCTCCGGCGCCTCCACCGGCTCCGGCGGCGAAATCCGCGACGAAGGCGCCACTGGTCGTGGCGCCAAGCCCAAGGCCGGCCTAACCGGCTTCACCGTCTCCAACCTGCGCATCCCGGGCTTCGAGCAGCCATGGGAGCAGGCCTACGGCAAGCCGGGCCGCATCGTCGATGCCCTCGACATCATGGTCGAAGGCCCCCTGGGTGGCGCTGCGTTCAACAACGAATTCGGCCGTCCGGCGCTGACCGGCTACTTCCGTACCTTCGAGCAGAGCATCAACACGCCGCGCGGTGAAGAAGTGCGCGGCTACCACAAGCCGATCATGCTCGCCGGCGGCATGGGCAACATCCGCGAAGACCACGTACAGAAGGGCGAGATCACCGTCGGCGCCAAGCTGATCGTGCTGGGCGGCCCGGCCATGCTGATCGGCCTGGGCGGCGGCGCCGCTTCGTCGGTGGCCACCGGTGCAAGCTCGGCAGACCTGGACTTCGCCTCGGTACAGCGCGAGAACCCGGAAATGGAACGCCGCTGCCAGGAGGTCATCGACCGCTGCTGGCAGCTGGGCGAGCAGAACCCCATCGCCTTCATCCATGACGTGGGTGCGGGCGGTATCTCCAACGCCTTCCCGGAGCTGGTCAACGACGGTGGCCGCGGCGGCCGCTTCGAGCTGCGCAACGTGCCCAACGACGAGCCGGGCATGGCCCCGCACGAAATCTGGTCGAACGAATCGCAGGAGCGCTACGTGCTGGCGGTCAGCGCGGTGGACTTCGAGCGCTTCAAGGCCATCTGCGAACGCGAGCGCTGCCCATTCGCCGTGGTCGGCGAGGCCACCGAAGAGCCGCACCTGACCGTCACCGACAGCCACTTCGACAACACCCCGGTGGACATGCCCCTGGACGTGCTGCTGGGCAAGCCGCCACGCATGCACCGTTCGGTCACCCGCGAAGCGGAGCTGGGCGATGACTTCGACCCGAGCGAGCTGGACCTCGACCAGGCGGTACAGCGCGTGCTGAACCACCCGGCCGTGGCCAGCAAGAGCTTCCTGATCACCATCGGCGACCGCACCATCACCGGCCTCGTGGCCCGCGACCAGATGGTCGGCCCGTGGCAGGTACCGGTGGCCGATTGCGCCGTCACCGCCACCAGCTTCGACGTGTACACCGGCGAAGCCATGGCGATGGGCGAGCGTACCCCGCTGGCGCTGCTGGACGCCCCGGCTTCCGGGCGCATGGCCATCGGCGAAGTGCTGACCAACATGGCCGGCGCGCCGATCGAGAAACTCTCCGACATCAAGCTGTCGGCCAACTGGATGTCTGCCGCTGGCCACCCCGGTGAAGACGCCCGCCTGTACGACACCGTCAAGGCCGTCGGCATGGAGCTGTGCCCGGAGCTGGGCCTGACCATTCCGGTCGGCAAGGACTCCATGTCGATGAAGACCAAGTGGAGCGATGAGGGCGTCGAGAAGAGCGTTACCGCGCCGATGTCGCTGATCGTCAGCGGTTTCGCCCCGGTCACTGACATCCGTGGCACCCTGACCCCGCAACTGCGCATGGACAAGGGCGAGACCGACCTGATCCTGATCGATCTGGGTCGTGGCAAGAACCGCATGGGCGCTTCGATCCTCGCGCAAACCTACGGCAAGCTCGCCGCCGAGGCCCCGGACGTCGACGACGCCGAAGACCTCAAGGCGTTCTTCGCGGTGATCCAGGGCCTCAACGCCGACAAGCACCTGCTGGCCTACCACGACCGCTCCGACGGCGGCCTGCTGACCACCGTGCTGGAAATGGCCTTCGCCGGCCACTGCGGTCTGGACCTGCAACTCGACCCGCTGACCGACAACCGCAAGGACGTGCCGGCCATTCTCTTCAACGAAGAGCTGGGCGCGGTGATCCAGGTTCGCCAGGACGCTACCCCGGACGTTCTCGCCCAATTCAGCGCGGCGGGCCTGGGGGAAGAATGCGTTGCGGTGATCGGCAAGCCGGTCAACAGCAGTGAAGTTTCCATCAGCCTGAACGGCGAAGTGCTGTTCGACGACAACCGTCGTCAATTGCAGCGCCAGTGGGCCGAGACCAGCTACCAGATCCAGCGCCTGCGCGACAACGCCGACTGCGCCGACCAGGAATTCGACGCCCTGCTCGAGGAAGACAACCCGGGCCTGTCGGTGAAGCTGGGCTTCGACGTCAACGAAGACATCGCCGCGCCGTACATCAAGAAGGGCGTGCGTCCGCAAGTGGCGATCCTGCGTGAGCAGGGCGTCAACGGCCAGGTCGAGATGGCGGCTGCCTTCGACCGCGCAGGCTTCGCGGCCATCGACGTGCACATGAGCGACATTCTTGCCGGCCGCGTCGACTTCGAAGCTTTCAAGGGCCTGGTGGCCTGTGGTGGCTTCTCCTACGGCGACGTGCTGGGTGCTGGTGAAGGCTGGGCCAAGTCGGCGCTGTTCAACGCCCGTGCCCGCGATGCTTTCCAGGCCTTCTTCGAGCGTACCGACAGCTTCGCCTTGGGCGTGTGCAACGGTTGCCAGATGATGTCGAACCTGCACGAGCTGATCCCAGGCACCGAGTACTGGCCGCACTTCGTGCGCAACCGCTCGGAGCAGTTCGAGGCGCGCGTGGCCATGGTCGAGGTGCAGAAATCCAACTCGGTGTTCCTGCACGGCATGGCCGGTTCGCGCATGCCGATCGCCATCGCCCACGGCGAAGGCCATGCCGAATTCGCAAGCGAAGAAGCACTGCTGGAAGCCGACCTGTCCGGCTGCGTGGCCCTGCGCTACGTCGACAACCACGGCAAGGTCACCGAAGCCTACCCGGCCAACCCGAACAGCTCGCCGCGCGGTATCACCGGCCTCACCAGCCGCGATGGTCGCGTGACCATCATGATGCCGCACCCTGAGCGTGTGTTCCGTGCCGTGCAGAACTCCTGGCGTCCGGACGAGTGGCAGGAAGACGGCGGCTGGATGCGCATGTTCCGCAACGCGCGGGTCTGGGTGAACTAAGGGTGTACAAGCTGGCCTTCTTCGTTCCGGCCAGCCATGTGGAGGTGGTCAAGGCCGCCGTGTTCGCCGCCGGTGGCGGACGCATCGGCGACTATGACCACTGCGCCTGGCAAACCCTCGGCCAGGGCCAGTTCCGCCCGTTGCACGGCAGCCAGCCGTACCTCGGGCAGACCGGCCAGGTCGAGCAGGTGGAGGAGTGGAAGGTAGAGCTGGTGGTGGCCGATGGGTTGGTTCGTGACGTCGTCGCGGCGCTCAAGGCCAGCCACCCTTACGAAACACCCGCTTATGAGGTCTGGCCGCTGGCTGACTTCTGAGGTATCGAAAATGGGGCCGCTATGCGGCCCCATTCGTTTTGATCGCGGACTATCGTGCACTCATTCTGGAGAATGATGCTACCGACCCCGGCTTTCGGTTGAGAGGATTGATGGCAACACCCATCCGCCGACCGGAGGTTCTGCAATGCTCACGTTTCGTCTCGCCAAACGCCTTTCCTGCGCCGCACTCTTCACGCTGCTTGCCTTGCTGACGATTCCCGCGAAAGCCGATGACAACAAGACTATCGTGTCCGCAGCCTTCGAGCGCTGGGCTGCCGGTGGTTCCAATTTCTTCAACGAGGTCTTGTCACCCAACGTCGTCTGGACGGTCGAGGGCTCAGGGCCAAGCGCGGGTACCTATCGGGGCCTTGACGACCTGATCGTGCGAGCGGTTCGCCCCCTCACGGCTCGTTTGAGCACGCCCATCCGACCGATCGCCAAGCGCATCTGGGCCGACGGCGACCACGTCATCGTCAACTGGCGAGGCGAGGCCACCGCGCGCGATGGCAAGCCCTATACCAACGACTACGCCTGGATCATGCGCATGGAGCAGGGGCGGGCCGTGGAGGTGACGGCGTTCCTCGACCTGACTGCCTATGACGATGTGCTGCGTCGCATTCCCCAGTAGCCCAGCGCAAACCCGTCGCTTCATGGGCTGTGCCGATGAAGCGACGGGTATCGCTCAGCGTTGCAGCACCCGCCCCAGCCCCGGGGCTTTGTCCCCCAGCAGCAAATGCCAGATGCCATCGGCGTGCTGGCTGACCCCTTGGCAGCCGATTTCCGCCAGCCGTTCACGCCGCACTTTGCCCTCGTCCTTGAGCCGCACTCGCACCCGGCTCGAAGCCACACACTGCGCTTCCAACAGGTTTTCCCGCCCGCCCAGGGCATCTAGCCAATCGTCTGCGGGTACTGCCTCGGGCAGCGCCGAAGCGCTCGTTTGTCCGCAGGGCAGTGCCAGCGTTTGGGGCAGTTCCGCGCGAATCTCGTCGGCCAGCGTATCGGCCAGCGGGCCGACCACAACTTGCAGGCTGCCCCCGTTGCCTGGCCGTACCACGGCCATCGCGCCCAGGCGCTTCAACGCATCGTCCTGGGCCAGGGTACGGTCGGCCAGCACCAGGCGCAGCCGCGTCGTGCAGGCATCCACGCCTTGCACGTTGGCTGCGCCGCCCAACGCCTGGACATAGTCGCCGGCCCGTGGCGCATGGTTCTTCGGGACGACTGCTTCACCAGCGGGCTGCTCCTCGCGACCGGGCGTCTTCAGGTCGAAGCGGCGGATACAGAAGTCGAACACGAAGTAGTAGACCAGCGCATACGCCAGCCCTACCGGGAACACCAGCCAACCATGGGTCGAGCGCCCCCACCCCAGGGCCATGTCGATACCGCCGCCGGAGAAGGTGAAGCCCAGGCGGATGTTCAGCAAGTCGCAGATCGCCATGGACAACCCGGTCAGCAGGGCATGGATGGCGTACAGCAGCGGCGCCAGGAACATGAAGGCGAATTCGATCGGCTCGGTCACCCCCGTCAGCGCCGAGGTCAGCGCCATCGACAGCAGCACCCCGCCAATCAGCTTGCGCCGCCCAGGCAAGGCATGCCGGTACATGGCCAGGCACGCGGCGGGCAAGCCGAAGATCATCACCGGGAACATGCCGGCCATGAACTGGCCGGCGTTGGGGTCGCCCGCGAAGTAGCGTGCCAGGTCGCCCGTCACCACCTGCCCGTTGACCGCCTCGAAGCTGCCAAAGACGAACCACACCAGGTTGTTGAGGATATGGTGCAGGCCGGTGACGATCAGCAAACGGTTGAGCACGCCGAAGAAGAACGCGCCAATGCTGCCGCTTTCCAGCATCAACTGCCCGAGGCTGTTGATGCCGTTCTGCACTGGTGGCCACACCAGGCCGAACAGCAGGCCCAGGGCTACCGCCGACAGGCCGGTGGCGATTGGCACGAAACGCCGGCCGCCGAAGAACGCCAGGTAGTCGGGCAGGGCGATGTCCTTGAAGCGGTTGTACAGGCCACCGCCCAGCAGGCCGCAGAGAATGCCCGCGAGCATGCCCATGTCGATCTTCGGGTCGATCACCTTCAGCGTGGCGATCAACACCAGGTAGCCGATGGCGCCAGCAAGGCCTGCGGTGCCGTTGTTGTCACGGGCGAAGCCCACCGCAATGCCCACGGCGAAGATCAGCGCCAGGTTGGCGAAGATCGCCTGGCCTGCGTCGTGCACCAGGGCGATGTCGAGCAGGTCGGTGTCGCCCAGGCGCAGCAGCAGGCCGGCGATAGGCAGGATGGCGATGGGCAGCATCAAGGCGCGGCCCAGGCGTTGCAGGCCCTGGATGAAGTGCTGGTACATGATGCGTCCCCTTATCGGTGTGTGGCGCGGCGGGCCGCAGGTTGCTGCGCGGGCTGCTGGAAGGCGCGACAGGCTTGGCGCACCGCCGTGGCGCTGGCCAGGGCCAGCAGGCCTTGGGCGAAGTGCGCGCAATCGTGGCTGTCCAGTTGGCGGATGCGCGCCTTGATTTCACCGACCTGCGGGGCGCTGACCGACAGCTCGGCCACGCCCAGGCCAACCAGTGCGGGTGTGGCCAGCGGGTCGCTGGCCAGGGCCCCGCATACGCCGACCCACCGCCCATGCCGGGCCGCGCCACGGCAGGTCGTGTCGATCAGGCGCAGCAATGCCGGGTGCAGGGCATCGACGCGCGCGGCAAGGCCGGCGTGGTCGCGGTCCATGGCCAGGGTGTACTGCGACAGGTCGTTGGTGCCGATGGAAAAGAAGTCGGCATGCTCGGCCAGGCGCTCGGCCAGCAGCGCCGCTGCCGGCACCTCGATCATCACCCCCAGTTCGGCGCGCTGGCGCACGCCCAGTTCGCCCGCCAGTTGGTCGAGGCGCTGGCGTATGGCAAGCAACTCGTCCACCTCGGTGACCATCGGCAGCATGATCCGGCAGCGGCGCTGCGGGACCACCTGCAACAATGCGCGCAATTGCTGGTCGAGCAGTTCCGGGCGCACCTGCCCCAGGCGGATGCCGCGCAGGCCCAGCACCGGGTTGGCTTCGGCTGGCAGCGGCAGGTAGTCGAGCTGCTTGTCGCCACCCACATCGATGGTGCGGATGATCACTGGGCGTTCGGCCATGGTATCGAGCACGGACTGGTAGGCGACGCGCTGTTCCTGTTCGTCTGGTGCGGTATGGCGGTCGACGAAGAGGAATTCGCTGCGCAGCAGGCCAATGCCATCGGCACCGAGCGCCCATGCCTGGGCGGCTTCTTCGGCACTGGCGACATTGGCGGCCACTTCGATGTGCCGGCCATCGCCGGTACGCGCCGGCTCATGTGCTGCTGCTTGCTGTCGTTGGCGTTGCTCGCGGCGCTGGCGGCATTGCTGCTCGACCTCCACCAGGCGCGCGGCGTCGGCGCGGGTCTCCAGCCGCCCTTGCTCGGCGTCCAGTACCAGCGGCGTGCCTTGGGGCAATGACAGAATCTCTTCGCCCAGTGCTACGAGGCATGGCAGGCCACGGGCGCGGGCCAGGATGGCGACGTGCGAAGTGGCGCCACCGGCCGCCATGCACAGGCCGGCGATATCATGGCGTGCTAACAGCAGCAGGTCCGACGGCGACAGCTCGTGGGCCACGATGATGGCCGCAGGGGGCAGCTGCAACTCGCGGGTTTCGCCCAGCAGGGCGCGCAGTACGCGCTGTTGCAGGTCGTACAGGTCGTTGGCGCGCTCGGCCAGCAAGGGGTTGCCGAGACTGCGCAGAACCTGGCACTGCGCCTCGATGGCGCGGCTCCAGGCGTGGCTGGCGGCCACGCCCTGGGCGATGTGCTGATGGGCGCTGTCGAGTAGCGCTGGGTCATCGAGCAGCGCCAGGTGGGCTTCGAGGATCGCGGCGGCGTCCGATTGGCCGCGTGGCAGGTGGCGCAGGTCGCGGTCGATGGCATCGCGTACCTCGGCCTGTGCCTCCTGCAGCGCCTGGCGCTGGGTGTCGGGGTCGTTGTCGCCGGTGTCTTGTGGCAGGGCGATGCCGTCCAGCCGGGCCAGTGGACCGTGAGCCACGCCAGGGGAGGCGCAGACGCCGGCCAGGATGCCCGGTTCGAGAGGTTTGGCTATGGATACGGGCATCGCCGCTGGGGCGGCATGCTGCTCAACGACCGTGGGCGTCGCCAAAGTGGCGAGCAGCGCCTGCAAGGCGGGTTGGGCATCCGGCCCGGTGCAAGTGACTCGCACCTCGGCGCCTTCCCCCACGCCCAGCCCCATCACCGCTACCAGACTGTTCAAAGCGGCCTGTCGGCCAGCGAAGTGCAGCTCGGCCTTGGCCTGGAAGCCTTGTGCGGTACGGCGCAAAAGGGCAGCGGGGCGGGCATGCAGACCACCCTGGTGAGCGACACGAGCAGTGCCGCTCACGCAATATTGATGGGCTTCGGGCGGGGCGCTGGAAGCGTTGGCACGGCCCTGCACTTCGAGCAACGCGGTTTCGGGCGTAGCGGTGGTTGCATCGAGCCGCTGCACGACGAAGTCCTCGCCATTGGCGATGAGCATCACCGTGACCAGGCTGACGCAGTGCTGCGCCACCCGGTCCAGGTCGAACTGCACCAGCGCCTGGCCACGTTCCACACGTTGGCCAAGGCTCACCTGCGCAGCGAACCCTTGCCCCTGCAACTGCACCGTGTCCACCCCGATGTGCAGGAGAATTTCGCAGCCGTTATCGGCCCGCAGGGTCAGTGCATGGCCGCTGCGCGCCAGTTGGATGATCTCGCCGGCACAAGGCGCGCGTAGGCAGTCGTCGATGGGGTCGATGGCAATGCCGTCGCCCAGGGTGCGGCTGGAAAATACCGGGTCCGGGACCTGTTCCAGCGCCACCACCGGCCCGCTCAAAGGGGCATGAAGCGTGATTTTCTTATTGTTGGACATCCGCTGTTCCTCGTGGCGTCAATGCGTACGGGTGACTTTGCTCAGGTAGCGTGGTTGGTCCGGGTCCAGGCCCCGGGCGACGGCCAGGTGGGCGGCCATGATGTAGAAACTTTGGATCGCCAACAGTGGGTCCAGCGCCGGGTGGCTGGCGCGGGTCAATGTGAGGTCGCGTTCGGCGATGTCGTCGGGGGCTGCCAGCAACACGCGGGCGCCGCGCTGGCGCATGTCGGCGGCCAATTGCAGCAGGCCGGGTTGCTCGGCGCCACGGGGGGCGAACACCAGCAAGGGGTACTGGGCGTCGATCAGAGCCATCGGCCCATGGCGCACCTCTGCGCTGCTGAAGGCCTCGGCCTGGATCACCGAGGTTTCCTTGAACTTGAGCGCCGCTTCCTGGGCGATGGCGAACCCGGCGCCACGGCCGATCACCATCAAGCGCTGGCTGTCCTGCAGCCCTTCGACGGCGTGTTGCCAGTCCTGTGCGGCGGCTTCGCGCAACTGCGCCGGCAAGGCGTGGCCTGCGTCGAGCAGCGCGCGGTCCTGGCCCCAATGGGCGACCAGGCGCGCGCAGGCGGTGAGGGTGGCGACGAAACTCTTGGTCGCTGCGACGCTCAGCTCGGGCCCGGCGCCCAGCGGCAGGTGGTGCTCGCACGCCCGTTGCAGCGGCGAGCCTTCGGCGTTCACCAGGGACACCGTGGTCGCTCCGGCTGCGCGCAGGCGGCGCAGGCTTTCGACCAGGTCTGGGCTCTGCCCCGATTGCGACAGGCCCAGCGCGACCTGGCCACGCACCTGCAGTGGCGCCTGTTGCAGGGTCACCACCGACATGGGCAGCGAGGCCACTGGCAGGCCCAGTTGCTGCATTGCCAGGTAGGCGAAGTAGCTGGCTGCGTGGTCGGAGCTGCCGCGGGCGACCGTCATCGCCACTTGCGGGGCGAGCCCACGCAAGGTGTCGGCCAGGGCCGCGCAGGCGGGCTCATGGTGTTGCAACTGGCGTTCGACGACATCGGCACAGGCGCGTGCCTCTTCGAGCATCCTTGAACTCACGAACGATCTCCTTCGACCATCACGGCGGTCAGGTTGAGTTGACGATCCAGCAGCACAGCATCGGCCCACGCCCCAACCTGCAAGCGACCGCGATCGGCCAGGCCCAGGTAGTCGGCGGGGAACTGCGACAGGCGTTGCGAGGCTTCGGCCAGGGGCAGGCCGACTTTCACCAGGTTGCGTAACGCCTGGTCCATGGTCAGGGTGCTGCCGGCCAGGGTGCCGTCGGCCAGGCGTACACCGCCCAGGCACTTGGTCACGGTGTGGCTGCCCAGGCGGTACTCGCCGTCGGGCATGCCGGCGGCGGCGGTGGAGTCGGTCACGCAGTACAGGCAAGGAATGGCACGCAGCGCCACCTTGATTGCGCCGGGGTGCACGTGCAACAGGTCGGGAATCAGCTCGGCGTAGCGGGCATGGGCAAGGGCTGCGCCGACGATGCCGGGCTCGCGGTGGTGCAGCGAGCTCATGGCGTTGTACAGGTGGGTGAAGCTGCTGGCGCCCGCCTCCAGGGCGGCAACGCCTTCTTCGTAGCTGCCCAGGGTATGGCCGATTTGCAGGCGGATGCCCCGTTCGCTCAGGGCTCGAATCAACGGCAGGTGCCCGGCGATTTCCGGTGCGATGGTGATGACCTTGATTGGCGCCAGCGCCAGATAATCCTCGACTTCCTCGAGCAACGCCTGGTGCGCGAAGTTCGGCTGCGCACCCAGCTTGCCGGGGTTGATGTAGGGGCCTTCGAGGTGCACGCCGAGAATGCGCGCTGCCTGGCCGCGTGGTTTGCGCAGGTGCTTGCCGAGGGCGGCCAGCACCGCGTGCAGTTCCTCGCGCGGCGCGGTCATGGTGGTGGCCAGCAGCGAGGTGGTACCGAAGCGCAGGTGGGTGCGGGCGATGGTGTCGAAGGCCTCGCTGCCTTGCATAACGTCGCTGCCGCCACCGCCGTGCACGTGCAGATCGATGAAGCCGGGCAGCAGGTAGGGCAGGGTGTTGTGCACCGGGTCGCAGGGCTCACCCTCGATGGCGCTGATACGACCGTCGGCCAGCGCCAGGCGACCACGCACCCAGCCGGTGGGGGTGAGGATATTGGCGAGTTCCATGGGGGCTCCGGTTCAGCGCCGCAGTTCGGCGACGAAGTCGTAGTAGTCGTTGCGGCAGTAGGTGTCGGTTACTTCGATGGGGGTGTTGTCGTCGAGGTAGCCGATACGGGTCATGAGCAGCATGGCGGTGCCGGGTTCGATACCGACCTGGGCGGCCAGTTCGGCGTCGGCGTTGATCGCGCGGATATGCTGAAGCGCCCGTACCACCGGTTTGCCGAGCTGGTCCAGGTGCTGGTAGAGCGAGTCGCCAACGGCTTGCGGGTCGCCGAGCAGGCGGGCGGGCAGGGTGCTGCATTCCACCGCCATGACGATGTCGTCGGCCTTGCGCAGGCGCTTGAGGCGCGCCACCTGGTCGGTGGGCGACAGCGCCAGGCGCACCAGTTCCTCGTTGCTCGGCGCGCCAATGCGGCGGTCGAGCCAGTGCGAGCTGGGTGTGAAGCCTTTCATGCGGAGCATTTCGCTGAAGCTGGAAAGGCGCGACAGCGGTTGTTCCAGGCGTGGGGTGATGAAGGTGCCAGAACCTTGGACCCGGCGTATCAGGCCCTGCTCGAGCAGGACTTCCAGGGCTTTGCGCGCAGTGACCCGCGAGAGTTCCAGTGCTTCGCTGAGGGTGCGCTCGGAAGGCAGCGCCTGCTCAGCGCTCCACTGCCCGGCATGAATGGCTTGTTCGAGGTTGCGGGCCAGTTGCAGGTACAGCGGCGTGGATGCGTTTTCGTCTGGGCGCAGCGCGTAAAGAGGGCTCATGGCAGCTTTTTCGCAAGGGAAGTTGCAGAAAAACTAATACCACTTAAATACCATGTCAATGCCACTTTGCCTGTTGCCGATTCATCGCGGGGCTTGCCCGCGATGAAAATGCTGTCGAGCTAATAGGGTGCAGGTGCTACTAGAAAGGAACGAAAGGGCTAGGCGGTGCATCGGCCATCTGCCAAAGGCTGACGTCGGTGAGCTGTTCGAGTTCGGTGAAATACGCCTCCATCTCCTTGAGCGCCTTGTCGATGTCTGCACTCAATTCACTCAGTTCAGCAGCCTGGAGAGTCCGTAGGGTTTCGAGCGACTTGCCCTGTTCGACTTTGTCCGGGTTTTCCGTCGCCCATTGCCCGACGATGATGTCCTGCCAATCGCTGTCATTGGGATGGCGGATGAGTTTCCTGGCGACTTTAAAGGGGTCTGGTGCGTCTTCCTTGCCTTGCCATCGGGCATGCATGGCCCGCCCGACGAGGGTAACGGCGTGGCGGGCCAGCAGTACCGCGAGTGTGTGGAACGGGTGTGTGTCGTGGTCCTTGGATAATTGCGAGTGGGTGGCCATGGCCGTGGGGTCGGTGTTGGGGTCGTTTTCCAGATGTACCTGTAGGTTGGCGATTTGGTCACCCGATAACTTCAGCAAGGGCTTTTTCACTTTGTTCAAGGCGTGGTGCAGGGAGTCCAGCGGTCTTTTGGCTTCCTTTACCCATTTGTAGAGCCAGTTGTTCTTGATCCTGTCCATGGCCTGCAGGTAGGCCTTGTACATTTCAAGTGCTATCGAGCCTTCGCCGTCGTCCAGCAAGATCAGGATCGCCTGTTCCTGGTCTGTGCGCTCGCCCGGCTCGAGGGCCTCATGTTCATCGTGCGTCGGGAATAGAATGTTTGCCAGTGGGTCGATCACGCTGTTGAGCACATCCAACGTAGAGAACATACCGGTGATAACCGGCCATTTATGCTTTGACTCTGCCGCAGACGCCACCTCCGGGACCCACACCAGGACCTCTTCATGGCCTTGCTTTCTCAGGCTCAGCTCGACGAAGTTCGAATGAGCGAAGTAGTCCTCGAGGATATGCAGTGCCTCACCGAAAAAGCGCATGCCTTCAGGGGTCGGGCCGGCCTCGCACGCGCTTTGCAGTTTCTTCTTCATGAAGGCGATGGGGCGTTGGATGTATCGCTTCATCGAGCTTTTGTACATGGTGGCGTTGAGCGGATCATCTGCAAACACCAACGCCTGGAAATCCGGGTCGATGCGCTTGGGGTTGACGGCTTCACGGTCCAGGGTGGTGGGGTTGTCGATGTGTTCGAATGGGCGATACACCCCGAGCATCTGCGGGACGACTTTGTAGTTCTGGCGCCCCTGTGGCGTTTTTTGAAGCGTGTGGAAGTCCTTCAGCGCGAGCAGGTCGACGATGCTGGTGAGTTGCTGGCGAGAGAGTCGCGGCACTGCTGCGTAGAGCAAATCCTTCGTCACTGACAAGGGCGATGCATCACCTTGCAGCCGAACGAGCTTGGGGTCGACCAACTGTGAAAAATCGCGCAACCAGTTGCCGAAGTAGATGCGTTTGCAATCCTCCTCCGAAAACCCGACATCCTTGAGGGCGATTTCAATGGACTCATGCCCGAAAGAATTATGGTTTTTTTTCCTCGCCCTTGCCCGAAACAAAAGCCACGGCAGTGGGGCGCTCGACCTTGGTAAGCAGCAACCGATGCTCGTCACCGGAGCGGGTGTAATGGGCGAATACCGTGTCACTTTCGATGGGGTTGGCATAGAACAGCAGGAACTCGGTGAATTGGGCTCCCAGGTCCGCCGGCGTCGACATGAGCGTTTGCGTTGCGTCATCGGCCTGGGCCTCGGCGAAGTAACCGCGAACCCGTGCATCGATGTACAGGGCGAACGCGGCAATCAGTGCCATCAGCAATTGCGCATTCTGCTCGGGGTATTCCAGGGTCAGGTCCAGTGCTTCGCGTTTAATATCGATGGACTGTGTCTGGGGATCGAAGACACAGAAATCGTCCTGGTCGTCCTTGATTCGAAGCGCTGGGCTGGCGACGGCTTCGGCCGCCAGGTCTTTGCGCAGCTTGACGAAAAGGCCAGGAGGCAGACTGCTGCCGAAGATCGGCCTGAGCAGCAGGGCAAAGGTCGCCGCGTCAAGCCGGGCCGCGATCTGGCTCAGGAGTTCCAGGGGCAGCGTGCAGGTCAGGCTGTCGGTGAGTGGTTCCGGGACGGAATCGTTCATGGTGGGTGCTCCACGGTTCAAGGCCTGTCAGCATGTGGCCTAGCGTGAGGCGGATTGAACGCTGGAATGCTGCCGTAGGAGGCATCGGTTCCCCTCCGGCTCAGGTGAGCGAGCGGCAGTCGCATTGGCTGCGGCGCCGCTCGCCTTGGCTGTCACAGGGTGCCGATTTCCCCACCATCATCGCGCTGGATCACCACGGTCGAGGCCCGGGGCCGTACTTTGCTGCCCGTTGGAGTGGCATCGGTGGCCTTGTCGGTGCTGGGCCAGTTGGCCGGGTGCTGGATATTGATGAACAGCGTCTTGTTGTCGGGGGTGAAAGCGATGCCGGTCACCTCGCAGCCATTGGGGCCGACGAAGAAGCGCCGCAGGTCGGCCTGATTCTGCGCACTGATCGGCACCTGCTTGCCGTTGGCGTCCGTCAGGGCCGTGGGAATCACCGCCAGCAACTGGTCGTTGGTATGACGGGCAACGCTCGCTTCGCTGTTGTCGGTTTCGAACCAGAGCACGCCGCGGCTATCGAACATCATGCCGTCGGGGCTGGCGAACTGGTTCAGCTCGGTGAGCCCCGAGCGGTTGATGTCAGGCGCGCCGTCGGCATTGGCGCCGAACACGAAGATGTCCCAGGTGAAGCGCAGATGGTCGTCGCTGTCATGCCAGCGAATGATATGGCCATGGCGGTTCGGGCCGTGGGGGTTGGCGGCGTTCACCTGCTCCGCGGTGCGGATGGTGTTGTTGGTCAGGGTCAGGTAGGCATCGCCGTTCAGCGGGTTCACGGCGGTCCATTCCGGGCGGTCCATGGGCGTTGCACCGAGCGCGTCGGCGGCGCCACGGGTGTTGATGATGATGCCCGGCAGGTCGCCGTACAGCGCGCCCAGGGTACTGCCATCGGTGGTGGCGCTGGTGCTGTCGAGCAGCAACCACGCACCGCTGCCGTCGCTGTCGAAGCGGGCCACGTAGAGCTTGCCATGGTCAAGGTACTTGGCACCGGTGGCCAGGCGGTCTGCCGGGTTGGCATCGGCGGGGTCCCATGGCGCATCGGAGACGAACTTGTAGAGGTATTCGTTGTTGGAGTCGTCGCCGCTGTACCACACCAGCGGTTTACCCGGCACCGCCAGGCCAGGGCAGCAGCCTTCGTGGCGAAAGCGCCCCAGGGCGGTGCGCTTCACCGCCCGGGTGGATGCATCGTAAGGGTCGATCTCGACGATGTAGCCAAAGGTGCTGGCCTCGTTGCGGTAGTCATCCAGGGCACTGGCGCCGCGGGGGGTTACGTCGAAGCGGGCGAACTCATCGTCCACTTCGCTGGTATCGCCAGCGGCGGTTTCCCAGCGGAACAAGGTGGTGCCGGTGCTCACGCCGATACGTTCCTGGTCGGCCGGGCGCTGGGCCTTGTTGATGAACACCAGCGGCCAGTTTTCCTCGCAGGTCAGGTAGGTGCCCCACGGGGTGTAGCCGTTGCCGCAGTTGTTGTTGGTACCGCGGGCTTGGGTACCGGTGGGCGAGAAGCGCGTCTTGACGTGCTCGGAGCCGCGCAAGGGGCCGGCGATGTCCATCAGCGAGGCGCTGGTGAAACGGCGGTTGAGCGGATCGTTGTGCATCACCTGCCAACGGCCATTGACCTTGCTCAGGCGCACCACGCCCACACCGTGGGCGTTGATCTCCTTGCGAACCTCTTCCGCCGGGCGCTTGCCATCGACCTGGGTCGGGCCGTTCGGGTGCAGGGCGTTGGGTTCGATGTATTCGAAGTTGATCGCCAGCAGGCCATCGTCGGCGCTGCCGTTGATCGGGAAGAAATGCATGCCGTCATGGTTCTGACCCATGGCGTTGGCCTGGTCGGCGGCGGTGTTGCTGCCGTCGGCCTGCCACGGCTGGGCGTGGTCGTTCAGCGGCGTACCCCAGGGCGCCAACACGTACGCGCTGTAGCCTGCTGCAATGGCGCAGCCGTCGGTACGGGAACCGGCGATGGATTTGAAGCCCAGCTTTGGCAGTGGCGGCTTGGGAGGCTGGGGCGGGGTGGTCTGCGAGGCGCTGTCGAAACAGCCCGCAAGGCCGGTGCTGGCGATCATCGCGATCGCCGCGCCGAGGCTGCCGCGCAACACGCTGCGCCGGCTCAGGTAGGCATCCATGACACTGGCCATTGGCAGGTTGCCGCTTGGGTTGCGGTCCAGGTTGTCGCCGGTCTCTCGACTCATCGGGGTGTCCTTGTATTGGCTGAGTGTGAGCGAACGGCGACTTTAAAACCTGCGTATGACGGTTATCTGACAAAAAGGTTAACAGGGTTTGAGTGAAGCGCAGGGCAGGCCTGCGCCCATTCGCTCAGTGCGGTTGTTTGCCCTGCACGCTGGAGGTCCACTGCTCGGTGCGGTTATGCCCGCTGGTACGCAACAGCCCGAGGTCCAGGGCGTTTTCTCCGCCGGCGCTGCCCTTGCCCTTGGCGATGTCGGCGATGGCAGTGCCCAGGTCCACTGGCGAGTTGGAAGCATCGACCGAGACATCGCGGCGATAGTCGCTACCGCTGAGGCCTGACCGGGTGACGCTGGCGGCGCGCAGGTCGACCTCGCCATTGACCGATTGCACCCGCGCGCCGACCAGCCGTGCCTCGCCAGCTACGTTCAGCTCGACCCCGTCGCTGCCCTTGAGGGTGGCCTGGTGGGCCACGGTGTCGCGTTGCTCATGGGACAGTTCGAGCTTGAAGGTGGGCGACAGGCCGGGCTCGGCTTTGCTGGCAACGGCACTTACCTTGTCGCTCAGTTCACCCTTGGCAGGCCCGGCCAGGGCGTCGACTGCATTGGCATAGCCTTGGGGATTCTTCTCCTGGCTCAGGCGGCCATCGGCGTTGACGCTCAGGTGGTCGACGCGGTCCTTGCGGCTGGCCAGCAGCAGGTCGCCACCGACGGTGCCGGTGATGTGCCCGGCCTCCAGGCCTGCGCCCTCGATGCGGGTATCGCCACGGCTTTGCAGGTCGATATGGTCGGCGCGCAGGGTGCTGGCGTTCCAGGTCTGGTCGTTGCGCTTGTCGAGGCCGACCTGCAGCCGCCCATGCAGGCCACGGGTGCCCGCTTCCGGGGTTTCACCGACCTTGAGGTTGAAGCCGGCGCCGGCAGTGATGTCGAGGTTGTCACGGTATGCCAGGTCGTCGGCTGCCTCGATACGCATGCCACCGTGGCTGGCGTTGAGCTCGATGCGCTGGGCCGAGGCCTGCACGCCTTCCAGGTGCAAGGCAACGTCCTGGCGGCCGGTGCTGTTCATGCGCAGTGTGCCGCGGGTGGCAATGTTGGCGTCGCTCGCCTTGCTGTCGCGCTCCTGTTGCTTGCCATGGGTGAAGTGCCCACCCAGCGCGCCGCCCTGGCTCGTGCCTTGCTGGACACCCAGCTCCAGGCCGCCGCCGAGCTTGCCGCCACTTGCCTCGGAGGTGTCGCGGGCAGCCTTGACCTGAAGCAGCCCGCCGCTGTCGAGTTGCACGCCGGCGACCGGCGCGTCGCGGCTGCCGATGCGGGTGCCTTCGAGCAGCAGGTCGTGGGCCGCGCCCAGGGTGACGCTGCCCTTGGCGTCGACCTGGGCTACCTGGGCGGTGCTGCTACTGGCTTGCTGCTGCTCGTGGTCCAGGTAACCGCGGGTATCGAGGCCGGTGCCGGTGGGGCGGTTGCCGCCCTTGGCCCAGGCGTTGCCATCCAGCTGCCGCGACTGCCTGGTGGTGTGCTCGGAAGCCTGCGCCAGGGTCAGCTTGCCTGCGCTGTGTATCGAGACATCGCCGACGCCCGAATCGATGCGCGTGCCCTCATAGACGCCGTCGCTGCCCAGTTGCACCTGGATGCCCTGCTGGCCGTAGAGGCTGCCGACGCGGGCGGTGTCGCTGGTGACCTGGCGATCGAGCGAGCCCCCCTTGCCCGACAGGCGTGCATTCACATCGCTGCCGGTGCTGGTATCGACCCGCGCATCGCCACCGAAGGCCAGGCGCTGCACCTGCTCGTGCTGTTGGTTTCGTGCAGCGTTCATGTGGTGTTGGTCGGCTGCGATACGCACGGTGCCCGTCCCTGCACGCCACGCGGTGCCTTCGTCCTGGATCCGGTTGGCCTTGACCAGCACCGAACCGCCGGACAACTCACTGACCTGGGCGAACCCGCGGCGCTGGTTTTCCAGGCGCTTGAGGTGGTCGACGGTCATTTCCGCACCGATGCTCGGTGGCGCCATGGCGTCCTCGGGCGAGGCCTGCTGGAAGCGCGCCGCCTCTTCGCCGAGCACCAGGCGCTCGATCGGTCGGGTCAGGTCGCGGTACTCCACGCTGGCGCCCAGGCTGGCCTGCCAGTCGCGGTTCTGCTGCTCGCGCTCGTGGATATTCTGCACGGCTCGGTTCTCGATGGTTTCGGCGTTGACTACCAGCTGCTCGCCGGCCTTGACCTTGGCGGCCTCGGTCACCAGTGCGCGAGTGTCGATACTCAGGTCGCCGCTGGCTGTGAGGGTGCTGCCCTGTACCTTGCTGTCGCGCTCGGCCACTTGGGCGAGGCGATCATGGCCTTCGAAAGCGCTACCGAGCCTGTCGATGCCGCCGGTCAATGCCAGGCCGCCGCCGCTCTGGCGACTCACGCTGTGCGTCTGTTGTTCGTCGCGGGTAGCGCCCAGGGTGAGCTGTGGTGCCTTGACGTCGAGGCGGCCTGCCGTGGCCTCGACGTGCGAGCCATTGACCTGCAGATGGGCAGCGCTGTCCAGGTCGACCGAGGCGCCCTTGAGCACGCTGGCGACCTGGGTGGTTTCGCTCATTTTCTCCTGGGTATTGGCCACTTGGTAGCCGACGCTGACCGTGTACTGCTTGGACTCCGGCTTGCCGTCCTGGGCCTGCTGGGTCTGCTTGGCACTGGTGCTCAGGCCCCGTTGGTGCGTGGTGGTGTCGCTGTCGTTGCGGACCTGGGCGCTGTCGATGCGCAGGTCGCCTTTGGCTTGGACCTGCAACTGCTTGCCGGCCTCGACCTTGGCACCCTGGATGCGCAGCTCCTCGGCACTGGCCAGGCGCAGGTTGCCGCTGGAGGCCACATCGCTGACCAGTACTTGCTGCTGGTCGGCGGTATGCTCGCGCTCGTTGGCGAACAGGCCGAACACCTTGCTGTTGCGGTTGCGTTCGGTCGAAGTGGACTGGCTGTGGTCGGCCTCGACCGTCAGGGCGCCCTTGTCGCTGTAGATCACCGCGTCGTCCTTGGCCATGACCTGGCTGCCCTTGACCGCGACCTGCTCGGCGAACACTTCCAGCTTGCCACCGGCGCTAACGGTGCTGCCGACCATGGACGTGTCCTTCAGGTCGGTATCCTTGTTCTCACCGAAGAAAGCACCCGATACCAGGTCGCCGCTGTAGTCCTTGCTGGTGCGGGTTTGCTGCTGGGTCGTGGTGGTGATTTCGAGCTGCTTGCCAGTCAAGCTCATGTCGCCTTGTGCAGTCACCTGGCTACCCTGCACCTTGAGGGTGTCACCGGCCTTGGCAACCACGGTGGCGCCGCTCAGTTCGCTGGGTTTGGCGGTTTCCTGGTAGTGCTCGGTGTCGCGGGTGCCGCGCCACAGGTGCTTGCGGTGGCGCACCTGTTCCTCGGTGCGCCGGCTTTCGATTCCTGCTTCGATATCCAGGCGCTGGGCGCTGTCCAGGCTCAGTTCCGCGCCGGCTTGCAACTGGCTGGCCACAAGCTTCATGTCGCCGCCCGATTTCAGGACGAGCCGGTCATCAGCCTGCAGGCGCGTGCTCTCCAGGGTGCGCTCGGTGTTGGTGCGCTGGCGGTCGTAGGTTTCGGTGGTGACGAACAGCCACTTCTTGTTCCATTTTTCCTGGTCGCGTTCGATGTTTTCCCGCTCCTCGGCGTCCAGGGTCAGCTTTTTACCGGCCTTGAGCTCGACCTTCCGGCCTTTGCCATGGGTGGCGCTGACATCCAGGTCTTCGGCAGCGGTGAGGACCAGGTCCCCCTGGGCACTGTGCAGATCGGCGACTTTGCCGGGGTTGCCGCTGATGTGCAGGTCGCCCGCCGAGGTAATGGCGACGCCATCACGGCCGCTGAGCTCTACCGCCCCTACGCGCACACCGGCCCCTTCGGCGGTGCTGATGATGCGAATACGTCCGGCATGCATGGCGCCGAACAGCTTGGCATCGATGCTCGACGGCGTGCCTGGCAGATGTTGCAGGACTTCCCCGCTGGTGGCGTCGAGCAGGTTATTCCCGGCCGTGATGTTCAGGTCGTCCTTGGCGCGCAGTGGGCCTTGGCTGTCAATGCGTGGGGCGATCAGCTCCAGCGCCCCGGACGAGTTGCTCTGGCCATTGCCCAGTACTGTCAGGCTGCCGTCGGCATTGAGGGTGTCGAGAAAACGCAATTGCTGCTCCTGGATCTGCGGTGTACCGACGACGAAGCCGGCCCGTGTGGTGTTGATGAAGCTGCCACCGTTGAGGGTGATGCCGTTGGGGTTGGCGAGGATGTAGTCGGCAGGGCGGCCGAAGATTTCCTGGGGGCCTTCGATTCGCGAAGCGTTGCGGCTGACCACTTCATTGAGGATGGTCGAGGCCGCATGGCCCTGGAACTGCGGGTTGGCGGCCAGTGCTCCGGCCAGTTGCGACTGGCCGGCTTGCAGCGAGTTGTTCAGCACCACGCCGGCCTGGCCTACGTTGTAGTCGAGGTACTGGTTGTGGGAGAGCCCGGCGGCGTTGGGCGGCACGATGCCAATCACCGGGATGCCGTGGCTGTCGCTGATCAGCGGCGTGCCTCCGGGGCCGGGTGTCGGCTGGAGGCCTGCATTGGCCAGCAACGGTGGAGAGGCGCCCAGGATGGCGAGAAACACTGCCCAGCGCAGGGTGTCGGGACGTATCGATGGGTTTGTATTCACGTTGTTTTCTCTTTTGTTGGGTGAATCACAGGGTCAGAGTCCAATCCAGCACCCAGAAACCACGCTCCAGGGCCTTGCGCGGCTGCTCGCTGTCATGCAAGGGGCGTTGGTAGTCCAGGCGCAATCGGGTGTCGGGGCGGCTTAGCTCGACGCCCAGTGCTGCGCCCGCCAGGCGATGTGGCGTGCGGTGGCCGGAGGCGCGCAGTTCGCTGTAGCGACCCCAGCCGAGGTCCAGGCCCAGGTGCGGGCGGATCTCCACGGGCATGGGTAGCCCCAGGGCGTGGCTGAAGGTGTTGCGCCATACCGCGCCGCTGGCCCCGCTCAGCAGTTGCTGGCGAAAGCCGCGCACGGCCTGGTCCTCGGTCAGCAACATCTGTTCGATGGCCGGCAGCAGGTGAGGGCTGTATTGCAGGTTCAACTCGCTGGCCCAATGCCAAGGCCGCTGCGGTGGGCCGCTGCGCAGGTGCGTGAGGCTGGCGCGGTACTTGCGAAAGCGCGGCTGCGGGGCGAAACGGGCGAGAGGTTCGCGGTCGGCACTGAACCAGCCGAGGCCTTGCGACAGGCCGATATAGCCCATCCACAGGCCATCGCCGAGCCACAGCAGGTTGGCGCCGGCTTCCAGGGTGGTGAGTGTCGCGCTCTGTTGGAAAAGCCGCTGATCGTCGATGTAGTTGTCCAGGCGCTTGTGCGCCAACTGCAGGCTGCTGCCCAGGCGGCCCTGTGCGTTGCGCCAGAGCAGGCGCTCAACGTTCAGACCGACGAGATGGGCGCTGCCACTGTTGGTATGGCGACCTCCGGGCAAAGGCGATTGGTAGGTGGCGTGGCTGGCGTTGAGGTTGAAGCTCCAGGGCCCGTAGGGCAGGCCGTAAGAGAGGCTGGTACCGAGCATTTGGCCGGGGGCGTGGAACACCGGAGTCATCAGCGACAGCCGCAGGTCGTCGTTCAGGCCCAGGGGGCTGTCCAGTCCCAAACCGAGGTTCAGGCGGTGACGGCCCGTAAGGTCACTGCCACGGTTGTCCAGGCGGCTTTCCAGATGCCAGCGTGATGGCGCTGGGCGTTGCGAGCGGAGTACCACCCGCGTGCCGCCCGGCGCTTCGCCAGGCAGCAGGTCAAGGCCCAGGTCGAAGGTGCGCAGGCGGTTGAGCTGGTCGAGCCCCTGGTCGAAGTCGGGCAGATACAGCGGCTGGCCGAGCAGGCCGGGGAAGGCGCCGTGCAGCGAGAGCGGCAGGTCGTCCTGCAGCTCGATGGACTCGACGAAGCCCTCGACGATGACGATGGACAGCGGCTCGCCTGGCTCGGGCGTGCGGGCCAGGTAGGGGCGGCTCATCGGGTAGCCGGCATGCACGTAGTGCTCGGTGATGGCCTTGAGCAGCGCGTTGATGTCGTTTTTGCTCATGCAGGAACGCAACAGGGGCTGCAGCGCCTGCTCGAGCACGGAGGTGGCGAGCAGTCGGTTACCGGTGAGGCGCACGCCGGGGAGGGCCCAGCAGGGCGCTTCGCGGGGGGCGGTTTGTGTGGTGGGGGCGACTGAGGCCGGTTGTGCGCGCTGTTGCCAGCGTTCCAGGCGTTGCTGCTGCTCAAGGTGGTTCAGCTGGCGTTGCTGGTCACGCAGTTGGGTACTGCCGGGGTCGCTGGCGGTGGCGGCGCAGGGCGATAACAGGGCGGCAAGCAAGCCGACCGTGCTCGTTCGGGCGGTAGGGAAAAGCGGTATCCGCATGGGAAGAATCCACGAAGCTTGTACGGTTGAGGTACTCGACTCGGTGGATTCTAGGAATGTGGGGCGCTGCTTGGATGCGGTCCAGTGCCCGGACTCGGGTCAGGGAATTTTCTGAATTGTGTAGGGGAATTCTCGTGCGTTGCGCAGAAAGTAGGACCCTACGGACGGATCTCGATCAGCGTACCGTCCTTGACCATGCTCCAGACCTCGCGCATGTCGCTGTTGCGCATGGCGATGCAGCCTTCGGTCCAGTCCAGGGTGTGGAAGTACCACTCCGGGTATTCCTCGTCGATCGGCGTGCCGTGGATCATGATCATGCTGCCGGGGTTGCGCCCCTCACGGCGTGCCGTGGCGGCGTCGCTGATGTTCGGGTAGGAGATGTGCATGGACAGGTTGTAGCGGTCGCTGGTCTTGCGCCAGTCGAGCCAGTAGAAGCCTTCGGGGGTCTTCATGTCGCCCTCGCGCTCTTTGTGCCCCTTGGGCTGCTTGCCCAGCGAGATGCGGTAGGTTTTCAGCGGCTCGCCCCGGCTGATCAGTTGCAGACGGCGCTCGGACTTGATCACCAGCACCTTGTCGATCAGCGGCTGGGTGGCGGTGGTGACGGATGAGGAGCGCTCCGGCTTGCCCGGCTGCGGGTTGCGGATGATGGTCTCGGTAAAGGCCGCCTGGGACAGCGAGGCGACGCCAAGGCAGAGGAGAGCGAGCAACCAACGCATGAAAACCGTATCCCTGAAACTAGGAGGTGGACGACGAGACGTTCATCGGCGGCAGGTATTCATGGCCTACGGGGTACTGCTGTCCGATGCGGTCGCGATAATAGCATTCTAGTGTGCGAGTGATGGTGCGGAACGCCAGTTGCTCCCACGGTATCTCGTGCTCCTCGAACAGCCGCACCTCCAGGCTCTCGACGCCAACGGCGAAGTCCAGGTCGGCAAGCTCGGCCCGGAAGAACACGTGCACATGGTTGATGTGCGGGATGTCGAACAGCTGGTACAGGCTCAGCGGCCCTAGCCGTGCGCAGGCTTCCTCGACCGTTTCGCGACGAGCGGCCTGGTCCATCGTCTCGCCGTTCTCCATGAATCCGGCCGGCAGCGTCCAGAAGCCACGGCGTGGCTCGATGGCCCGGCGGCACAGCAGCACTTGGGTGCCCCAGGTGGGCAGCACCCCTGCGACGATGTTGGGGTTCTGGTAATGGATGGTCTGGCAGTGATCGCAAACGTATCGTGGGCGGCTGTCGCCCTCGGGAACCCGCTGGATGACCGGTTGGCCGCACGCGCTGCAGAATTTCATGCTTTTCTTCCTTATGGACCCGGCTATCTTGGCGCGGCCGGCGCCTTGCCCGCAAGCGCCCAGGGCTTGGGTGCCCCGCGGCTTTGGTGCATCATGCATGGCAGCCCTTGGAATCAGCCCCTGGAATCGAGAGTGCGTAATGCTGGACGAGCTTCTTCGCCGAATGAGCAACCATACCCCCGCGTCGCTGGAGACGGATCACCGTTTCCCGGAGGCCGCGGTGCTGCTGCCCATTACCCGTAGCGAAGAGCCGGAACTGGTGCTGACCCTGCGTGCCAAGGGGCTTTCCACCCATGGTGGCGAAGTGGCCTTTCCCGGCGGGCGCCGCGACCCGGAAGACCCGGACCTGGTGTTCACCGCGCTGCGCGAGGCCGAGGAAGAGATCGGCCTGCCGCCAGGGCTGGTCGAGGTGCTCGGTCCGCTCAGCCCGCTGATTTCCCTGCACGGCCTGAAGGTGACGCCATTCGTCGGGTTGATTCCCGACTACGTCGAGTACCACGCCAACGATGCCGAAATCGCCGCGGTATTCACCGTGCCGCTGGCCTTCTTCCGCCAGGACCCGCGCGACCATACCCACCGTATCGACTACCAGGGCCGCAGTTGGTACGTGCCCAGCTACCGCTACGGCGAATACAAGATCTGGGGGCTGTCGGCGATCATGATCGTCGAGCTGGTCAACTTGCTGTACGACGCTGGCATCAGCCTGCACCAGCCCCCCGAGCGTTTCATCCAGATCTGAGTGGGGCCAACCCCGCCGCCTGCGTTCAACCGTGAGGAGCGACATATGAAATACCGCCTGGGCGACCTGCGCGTCGAAGCCCACCCCACCAGTTGGGCCGCGCCCAACGCCACGCTGATCGGCAAGGTGCGCCTGCAGGCGCGTGCCAGCGTGTGGTTCGGCGCGGTGCTGCGCGGCGACAACGAGCTGATCGACATCGGCGAGGACAGCAACGTGCAGGACGGCACGGTGATGCACACCGACATGGGCGTGCCGCTGACCCTTGGCAAAGGTGTGACTGTCGGCCACAACGCCATGCTGCATGGCTGCACGGTGGGCGACTACAGCCTGGTGGGCATCAATGCGGTGATCCTCAACGGCGCGCGCATCGGCAAGCATTGCATCATCGGCGCCAATGCGCTGATCGCCGAAGGCAAGGAAATTCCCGACGGCTCATTGGTAATGGGGTCGCCGGGCAAGGTGGTGCGCGAGCTGACCGACGCGCAGAAGCGCATGCTCGAAGCCAGTGCCGCGCACTATGTGCACAACGCCCAGCGCTATGCGCGTGACCTGGTGGCCGATGATGAGTGACCAGGAGCGCCCGGTGGCCTCGCCTTGCGTCAACGTATGTGCGCTGGACGAGCAGGACGTGTGCATCGGTTGCCAGCGCACCGTTCAGGAGATCACCCACTGGGCGCGCATGGACAACCCGCAGCGCCGCCGGGTGTTGCAGCAGTGCCATGAGCGGGCGCGGTCGGCAGGGTTGGTCATCCAGCTGTAGACCCTGGCAGCGGCCTGCCTGCGATGCGGTCACCACCTCTGCCCCGGTTCGCGGGCAAGCCCGCGCCTACAGGGAGCAGCGCTGCCCTGCTGGTCGGTGTAGAATATCGCTCTTTTTTTCGGCAGCGCCTTCGAGGACCTGAAATGACCCGTATCGGAACCCCATTGTCGCCCACCGCGACCCGTGTATTGCTGTGCGGCTGCGGCGAGCTGGGCAAGGAAGTGGTGATCGAGCTGCAGCGCCTGGGTGTCGAGGTGATTGCCGTGGACCGCTACGCCAACGCCCCGGCCATGCAGGTCGCGCACCGCAGCCATGTCATCAACATGCTCGACGGCGTGGCCCTGCGCGCGGTGATCGAGGCCGAGAAGCCGCACTACATCGTGCCGGAAATCGAAGCCATCGCCACCGCCACCCTGGTTGAGCTGGAGAACGAAGGCTTCAACGTGGTGCCAACGGCCCGTGCCACCCAGCTGACCATGAACCGCGAAGGCATTCGCCGCCTGGCCGCCGAAGAGCTGGACTTGCCCACCTCGCCGTACCACTTCGCCGATACCTTCGAAGACTATTCCAAGGCCGTCGCCGACCTGGGCTACCCGTGCGTGGTCAAGCCGGTGATGAGCTCCTCGGGCAAGGGCCAGAGCCTGCTGCGCAGCGCCGACGACCTGCAGAAGGCCTGGGCCTACGCCCAGGAGGGCGGCCGTGCGGGCAAGGGGCGGGTGATCATCGAAGGCTTCATCGACTTCGAATATGAAATCACCCTGCTGACCGTGCGACATGTGGGCGGCACCACGTTCCTGCAGCCCGTCGGCCACCGTCAGGAGAAGGGCGACTACCAGGAGTCGTGGCAGCCCCAGGCCATGAGCGAGAAGGCCCTGGCCGAGTCGCAGCGCGTGGCCCAGGCGGTCACCGATGCGTTGGGCGGTCGCGGCCTGTTCGGCGTCGAGCTGTTCGTCAAGGGCGACCAGGTGTGGTTCAGCGAAGTCTCGCCGCGCCCCCACGACACTGGCCTAGTGACCCTGATTTCCCAGGACCTGTCGCAATTCGCCCTGCACGCCCGCGCCATTCTCGGCCTGCCGATCCCGGTGGTGCGCCAGTTCGGCCCGTCGGCGTCGGCGGTGATCCTGCCGCAAGGCAACTCGCAGCAGACCGCCTTTGCCAACCTGGGGGCAGCCCTGAGCGAGCCGGACACCGCCATTCGCCTGTTCGGCAAGCCGGAAATCGCCGGCCAGCGCCGCATGGGCGTATGCCTGGCGCGTGACGAGTCGATCGAGGCCGCACGGGCCAAGGCGACCCGCGCTTCGCAAGCGGTGAAGGTTGAGTTCTGATGCATTAAGGGGCCGTGACGGCCCCCTGTGGGAGCGGGTAAACCCGCTCCCACAGGTTCTGCGCTAGGCCGCCGCTGTATTACGTCGGCCTCTATCCGCTACAGCGAAGTGTCGCGCGTTTCCTTCAGGCACAGCACGGCAATCAGGCTAAGCACCGCCGCCGCCGATACATAGCCCCCCACCCAGCTCAAACCACCCATGCTCACCAGCTTCTGGGCAAAGAACGGTGCCGCCGAGGCGCCGACAATACCGCCCAGGTTGTAGGCCGCCGAGGCCCCGGTGTAGCGCACGTGGGTCGGAAACAGCTCAGGCAGCAGCGCGCCCATGGGGGCGAAGGTGATGCCCATCAGGAACAGCTCGATCGCCAGGAACAACGCCACGCCCGTGGTCGAGCCCGAGGTCAGCAGCGGCTCCATGGTAAAGCCCGATGCCACTGCCAGCAGGCCGCCGACGATCAGTACCGGCTTGCGCCCGTAGCGGTCGCTCAACCAGGCCGACAGCGGTGTAGCCAGGGCCATGAAGACCACCGCGAAGCACAGCATGCCGAGGAAGCTTTCGCGGCTGTAGCCCAGGGTCGACACGCCATAGCTCAGCGAAAACACCGTCGAGATATAGAACAGCGCGTAGCACACCACCATGGCACCAGCGCCCAGCAGGGTCGGCACCCAATATTGGCGAAACAGCTCCACCACCGGCATCTTCACCCGCTCTTTGCGTGCCACGGCCTTGGCGAACACCGGGCTTTCTTCGAGCTTCAGGCGCACATACAGGCCAACCAGCACCAGGGCGGCGCTGAGCAGGAACGGAATGCGCCAGCCCCACTCGCGGAACTGCTCGTCGCTGAGCACCAGGGCCAGGGTCAGGAACAGGCCGTTGGCCGCCAGGAAACCGATCGATGGGCCCAACTGCGGGAACATGCCGAACCAGGCACGTTTGCCCTTCGGGGCATTTTCGGTGGCCAGCAAGGCTGCGCCACCCCATTCGCCACCCAGCCCCAGGCCCTGGCCGAAGCGCAGCACGCAGAGGATGATCGGCGCCCAGACGCCGATGCTGTCATAGCCCGGCAGCACACCGATCAGCGTGGTAGACACACCCATCAGCAGCAACGAGGCCACCAGGGTGGACTTGCGCCCGATGCGGTCGCCGAAATGGCCGAACAATGCCGAGCCCAGGGGCCGGGCGAGGAAGGCGATACCGAAGGTGAGGAAGGCCGCGAGCATCTGCGCGGTGCCGGAGCCGGAGGGGAAGAACACCGGGCCGATCACCAGCGCGGCGGCGGTGGCGTAGACGTAGAAGTCGTAGAACTCGATGGCGGTGCCGATGAAGCTTGCGGTGGCTACCCGGGTAGGCGAGTTGGTGGGGGTGGACGGAGTGTCGTCGGCGTAGGTACTGCTGGTGGTCATGCGTAGGTCCCTGACAGTCGTTCGCCCCAGGCTCGTTGAAGCGCGGGCCGGGGCATATTGTTGTTGGTCGTCCGACTGACGATAGCCCATGGAGGATGGGGGCGGGGAGCGCGGGCTGGTCGGGGTGTGACGCAGTGCCGCGAAGCGTATCAGTGGGACGGACTGGCCGTGGGGCGCCGGGTGCGGGTAGCAGGCGGGACGGCGGGGCTGGGTAAGCTTGGCGAGTATATAGCGTGGTGTTTCACAAATACGACCATAATTCGCGGCGCTTTTTGCACGCAGGCTGCGTTGCCACGCCGAGCGCAAAAATCACTCGCGAATTATGGGTCGTATGTGCAACCCACCCCACTAGCGGCTAATGGACCACACCAGCACCTTGCTGGCGCGATTGTCCTCGGTTTCGAGAATTTCCATGCGGTAACGGCCGATTTTCAGGCATACCGCACTTTCCGGAATGCTTTCCAGTGCTTCGGTAACCAGGCCGTTGAGGGTCTTCGGGCCGCCGTCGCAAGGCAGGTGCCAGCCCAGGCTGCGGTTCAGCTCGCGCAGCGAGGCGGGGCCGTCGATTACGAAGCGGCCGTCGGGCTGCGGGTGGATGTGCGGATTGTCCAGGCTGTGCTCGTCTTCGAACTCGCCAACGATTTCTTCGAGGATGTCTTCCAGGGTGACGATGCCCTGCACCTCGCCATATTCGTCGACCACCACGCCCAGGCGCCGCTGCTGCTTGTGGAAGTTCAGCAGTTGCAGTTGCAGGGGTGTGCTTTCGGGGACGAAGTACGGCTCGTAGCAGGCCGCTTGCAGTTGCTCGAGGGTCAGTTCGGCGCGTGGCAGCAGGTGGCTGATGAGCTTGGTGTTGAGCACCGCTTCGACCTGGTTGATGTCGTTGTGATACACCGGCAGGCGGGTATGACGGCTGACGATCAACTGCTCGATGATGCGTTCGATCGGCTCGTCCAGGTTGACGCCATCTACCTCGTTGCGCGGGACCAGGATGTCGTTGACGGTGACCTTGTCCAGTGCCTGGAGGCCCTGGAACAGGCCATTGCCCTGGGGCGCACGGTCGTTGTCTTCATCCTCGTCGAGCGCTTGCTGCGGGTGCAACGGTACCGCGTAGGGCTGGCCACGGAATGGCCGCAGGACCAGCTTGGCAATGCCGTCCAGCAGGTAGGCCAGCGGTTGCAGGGCCATCAACGGCAGCTTCAGCAGGCTGCCACCGAGGCTCACAAGGGCCTGCGGGTTGCGCCGTGCCAGGCGACGGGGCAGGTATTCGGTGAGCACCAGCAGCGTCAGGACGGCTGCCAGCCCGGCCAGCCAGAAACCCTGTTCGCCACTGTGGCGCTGACCGAGCAGGCAGGCCAACCCCAGCACCAGCCATTTGCCGAGGCTGGCGCAGAGCACCAGGGCCTGGGCCGGCAGGGAAGGGGTGTCGGGCTCGGTGGGGCGGCTGTGGCCGTTGTTGTGCCCGTTGAGTTGCTGGCGGGCGGCATCGACGGCACTGAACAGCAACGACCAGAGCAGCGCCAGTACCAGGGTGCCGAGCAGGGGGGCGTACGGCGGCGTATCCATGGTCGTCCGTCAGATATGCAGGATGAATTCGCGGACCAGCTTGCTGCCGAAGTAGGCCAGCATCAGCAGGCAGAAACCAGCGAGGGTCCAGCGGATCGCCTTGTGGCCACGCCAGCCCAGTCGGGTGCGGCCCCACAGCAGCACGCTGAAGACCACCCAGGCCAGGCAGGCCAGGGAGGTCTTGTGCACCAGGTGCTGGGCGAACAGGTTTTCCAGGAACAACCAGCCGGACAGCAGCGACAGCGACAGCAGCACCCAGCCGGCCCAGAGGAAGCCGAACAGCAGGCTTTCCATGGTCTGCAGGGGAGGGAAGTTGCGAATCAGGCCGGAGGGGTGCTTGTGCTTGAGCTGGTGGTCCTGCAACAGCAGCAGCAGGGCCTGGAACACCGCGATGGTAAAGACCCCGTAGGCCAGGATCGACAGCAGGATATGCGCAAGGATTCCCGGTTCCTCGTTGATCAAGGGCACCGTGCCGGCGGGCGCGAACTGCGACAGCAGCGCTGTCACTGCACCGAGCGGGAACAGCAGCACCAGCAGGTTTTCCACCGGAATGCTCAGGCAGGCGAGCAAGGTCAGGGCGATCACCGCCGCAGCGATCAGGCTGGCGGCGCTGAAGAAGTCGAGGCTCAGGCCCATCGGCGTAAGCAACTGGAAGAACAAGGCGGTCGACTGACCTAGTACGGCAATGACGCCCAGCAGGCCGAGCAGCCGTTTATCGGCTTTTACGCCTTGCGCCAGGCGCGCGCCCTGGAAGGCGGTGGCGGCAATATAAAGCATGGCCGCGAGCAGGTTGGGGATGAGGCTGGGTGAGGAGAGCATAGGTCCAGTCAGGCGAGCCCTTAAAGGGAGTGAGTGTGGCATAGAACGCGGTGGGCAAGGAAGACTGCGAAATCGTGCCGGCCGGCGCACAAGGTGTGCGCCGCCGTCCCACTCCGTTATAATGCCCGGCTTGCTGTGCCCGGCGAACCTGTCCGTTCCCCGGGGCGCCTGAACAACCTCGGCTTCACTGGGCCTTGAAAGGATCACCATGTTCGAAAACCTGACCGACCGCCTGTCACAGACGCTGCGCCATGTCACCGGCAAGGCCAAGCTGACCGAAGACAACATCAAGGACACGCTGCGCGAAGTGCGCATGGCCCTGCTCGAGGCCGATGTCGCCCTGCCGGTGGTCAAGGATTTCGTCAACAGTGTCAAGGAACGTGCGGTCGGCACCGAGGTGTCGCGCAGCCTGACGCCGGGCCAGGCGTTCGTGAAGATCGTCCAGGCCGAGCTGGAAAGCCTGATGGGGGCCGCCAACGAAGACCTCGCCCTGAACGTCGCGCCGCCGGCCGTGGTGCTGATGGCCGGTTTGCAGGGTGCGGGCAAGACCACCACCGCCGGCAAGCTGGCGCGTTTCCTTAAAGAGCGCAAGAAGAAGAGCGTGATGGTGGTGTCCGCCGACGTCTACCGCCCGGCGGCGATCAAGCAGCTGGAAACCCTGGCCAATGACATCGGCGTGACCTTCTTCCCGTCCGATATCAGCCAGAAGCCGGTGGCCATCGCCGAGGCGGCCATTCGCGAGGCCAAGCTCAAGTTCATCGACGTGGTGATCGTCGACACCGCCGGCCGCCTGCACGTCGACGCCGACATGATGGATGAGATCAAGGCCCTGCACGCCTCGGTCAAGCCGGTCGAGACGCTGTTCGTGGTCGATGCCATGACCGGCCAGGACGCCGCCAACACCGCCAAAGCCTTCGGTGATGCCCTGCCGCTGACCGGCGTGGTACTGACCAAGGTCGACGGTGACGCCCGTGGCGGTGCCGCTCTGTCGGTACGCGCCATCACCGGCAAGCCGATCAAGTTCATCGGCATGGGTGAGAAGAGCGAGGCGCTGGAGCCGTTCCACCCAGACCGCATCGCGTCGCGCATCCTCGGCATGGGCGATGTGCTGAGCCTGATCGAGCAGGCCGAGCAGACCATCGACAAGGCCAAGGCCGACAAGCTCGCCAAGAAGCTCAAGAAGGGCAAGGGCTTCGACCTCGAAGACTTCCGCGACCAACTGCAGCAGATGAAGAACATGGGCGGCCTGGGCGGCCTGATGGACAAGCTGCCGAGCATCGGCGGCGTGAACCTGTCGCAGATGGGCAACGCCCAGGGTGCTGCCGAGAAGCAGTTCAAGCAGATGGAGGCGATCATCAACTCCATGACGCCGGCCGAGCGACGCGACCCCGAGCTGATCAGTGGTTCGCGCAAGCGCCGTATCGCGATGGGTTCGGGCACCCAGGTGCAGGACATCGGGCGGTTGATCAAGCAGCACAAGCAAATGCAGAAGATGATGAAGAAGTTCTCCACCAAGGGCGGCATGTCGAAGATGATGCGCGGCCTTGGCGGGATGCTGCCCGGTGGCGGCATGCCCAAGCTGTAAGCGAACCCGGTGAGTGGCCTGGCAGAGATGCCTGGCCACTCGTCAGACCCCGCCTCGGCGGGAAAATCGCCGCGAATCAGCGGCTTGAACCGCAAGTCTGTACAGCGAGGCAAGACCTTGCTGAAAAAGCCATTTGCAAATGTCCGTGTATTCCCCGAGAATATGCGGCCTTTTGGGCACCCTGTGCCTATTTGGCATTCAGATTTGCAGCACCGACTATAGGAACGATGTTCACATGGTAACCATCCGTCTTGCCCGTGGCGGCTCTAAAAAGCGCCCTTTCTACCACCTGACCGTGACCAACTCGCGTAACGCCCGTGATGGCCGTTTCGTTGAGCGCGTTGGCTTCTTCAACCCGATCGCCGCTGGCGCCGAGGTTAAGCTGTCGGTCAACCAGGAACGCGTCACCTACTGGCTGAGCCAGGGCGCGCAGCCGTCTGAGCGTGTTGCTCAGCTGCTGAAGGAAGCTGCCAAGGCCGCAGCCTGAGCAGTATGAACGCGACGCCAGAAAAGGCTGACGACCTCATCGTCGTTGGCAAGATTTTTTCGGTTCACGGCGTTCGCGGCGAGGTGAAGGTGTATTCCTTTACCGATCCGATTGAAAACCTGTTGGATTACCCGCGTTGGACGCTCAGGCACGAAGGCACGGTAAAACAGGTCGAGCTGGTCAACGGTCGTGGCTCCCAGAAGGGCCTGGTCGTGAAATTGAAAGGCCTCGACGATCGCGATGAAGCCCGTCTTCTGAGCGGTTTTGAGATCTGCATCCCGCGGAGCCTTTTGCCCAACCTGGCAGCCGACGAGTACTACTGGTACCAGTTGGTGGGCTTGAAGGTCATCAATCAGGACGAACAACTGTTCGGCACGATCGATCACCTGTTGGAGACCGGCGCCAACGATGTAATGGTGGTCAAGCCTTGCGCAGGCAGCCTTGACGATCGCGAGCGCTTATTGCCCTACACGGCGCAATGCGTGCTGGCAGTCGACTTGGAAGCGGGCGTGATGCGAGTCGAATGGGACGCGGATTTCTAAACGATGGGTAACCTTCGCGTAGAAGTCATCACGTTGTTCCCCGAGATGTTCTCGGCCATCACGGAGTACGGCATTACCAGCCGCGCGGTGAAACAGGGGTTGCTGCAAGTGACCTGCTGGAACCCGCGGGACTACACCACGGATCGCCACCACACGGTGGATGATCGGCCTTTCGGCGGTGGTCCGGGCATGGTGATGAAAATCAAGCCTCTGGAAGATGCCTTGGCCAGTGCCAGGCAAGCGACTGGAGCAGCGGCGAAGGTGATCTACCTCTCGCCACAAGGCCGCAAGCTGACTCAGCAGGCGGTAAAAGGCCTGGCCGAACAGGAATCGTTGATCCTGATCGCTGGCCGTTATGAAGGCATCGACGAGCGTTTTATCGAAGCTCATGTCGATGAAGAGTGGTCGATTGGTGACTATGTGCTTTCCGGTGGCGAGCTGCCGGCCATGGTACTGATCGATGCGGTTACGCGGCTGCTGCCCGGAGCTTTAGGGCATGTGGACTCGGCGCAGGAAGATTCCTTCACCGATGGTCTGCTGGATTGCCCGCACTACACCCGACCTGAGGTGTATGCGGATCAGCGTGTACCCGACGTGTTGCTAAGTGGCAACCATGCACATATCCGGCGTTGGCGGATGAAGCAGTCCCTTGGTAGGACCTTCGAACGACGCGCCGATCTTCTGGAAAGTCGCTCGCTTTCTGGAGAAGAGAAGAAGCTGCTCGAGGAATATCTCCGCGAGCGGGACGATAGTTAAACGTATCGATGGTGGATCGCGTTATCCATCTTAGGAGCACAGCATGACCAACAAGATCATCCAGCAGCTCGAAGCCGAGCAGATGAGCAAAGAGATCCCGACCTTCGCACCCGGCGACACCGTTGTCGTCCAGGTCAAAGTGAAGGAAGGCGACCGCTCGCGTCTGCAGGCGTTCGAAGGCGTCGTTATCGCCAAGCGTAACCGCGGTCTGAACAGCGCCTTCACCGTGCGCAAGATCTCCAGCGGCGTTGGCGTAGAGCGTACCTTCCAGACCTACAGCCCACAGATCGACAGCCTGGCCGTGAAACGTCGTGGTGACGTGCGTAAAGCCAAGCTGTACTACCTGCGCGACCTGTCCGGCAAAGCCGCTCGCATCAAGGAAAAACTGTCCTGAGTGCAGTTTGACCGGTGGCCCTGGCCGCCCTGCGAGAGAAAAAGCAGCCTTCGGGCTGCTTTTTTGCATTCTGAAACCTGCCCTTGCGATGTGACCTGCATATGACTACCCGAGACCAGGAAATCCAGCGCCGCACCGAGTTGTCGGTGACCCGCGTGACCAAGGCTGTCTTCCCCAACACCACCAATCACCACAACACGCTGTTCGGCGGTACGGCCCTGGCGTGGATGGACGAAGTGTCCTTCATCGCGGCAACGCGTTTCTGCCGCCTGCCGCTGGTGACAGTGTCTACCGACCGGATCGACTTCAAGCACCCGATCACCGCAGGTTCGATCGTCGAGCTGGTGGGCACCGTGATCAAGGTGGGTAATACCAGCTTGCAGGTGCAGGTGGATGTGTTCGTCGAGAACATGTACGTCGATGGGCGCGAGCAGGCGATTCACGGGGTGTTCAGCTTTGTCGCCATCGACGAGGACAAGCGCCCGGTGCCGGTGTTACCGCAGGTCTGAGGCGTGCCTGTGCAGGCCTCTTCGCGGGCAAGCCCGCTCCTACAGGTACGTCATTCACTGTAGAAGCAGGCTTGCCCGCGAAGAGCCCGCGTACAGACAACCCATCACCCACTGTGAAACACTGCCAGCACTTCCAATACCACCCCAGCGCCAGTCCAATGCCCGCCCTAGACCACCCCCTGATCGACCAATTCCTCGATGCCCTGTGGCTGGAGAAAGGCCTGTCCGACAATACCCGTGCCTCCTACCGCAGCGACCTGGCCTTGTTCAACGGCTGGCTGCAAGAGTTCGGCGTGGCCCTGCCCGACGCTGGTCGCGAGCTGATCCTCGACCACCTGGCCTGGCGCCTCGAGCAGGGCTACAAGCCGCGGTCAACGGCGCGCTTCCTCTCCGGCGTACGCGGTTTCTTCCGCTACCTGCTGCGCGAACGCCTGGTGGCCGTCGACCCGACCTTGCAGGTAGACATGCCGCAGTTGGGTAGGCCGTTGCCCAAATCCCTGTCGGAAGCCGACGTCGAAGCCCTGCTCAAGGCGCCGGACCTGGGCGAGGCCATTGGCCAGCGCGACCGCGCCATGCTCGAAGTCCTTTACGCTTGCGGCCTGCGGGTGACCGAGCTGGTGAGCCTGACGCTCGACCAGGTCAACCTGCGTCAGGGCGTGCTGCGGGTGATGGGCAAGGGCAGCAAGGAACGTCTGGTGCCGATGGGCGAGGAGGCGGTGGTGTGGGTCGAGCGCTACCTGCGTGACGGGCGCGCCGAACTGCTGGGTGCGCGCCCCAGCGACGTGTTGTTCCCCAGCCAGCGCGGCGAGCAGATGACCCGCCAGACCTTCTGGCATCGCATCAAGCACCACGCGCGCGTCGCAGGCATCGACAAGCCGCTGTCGCCCCACACGCTGCGCCATGCCTTCGCCACCCACCTGCTCAACCACGGCGCCGACCTGCGCGTGGTGCAGATGCTGCTAGGGCACAGCGACCTGTCCACCACCCAGATCTACACCCATGTGGCCAAGGCGCGTCTGCAACAGCTGCACGCCCAGCACCACCCGCGTGGATGAATGATTTTCATGTTCCGCCAGGCGGCGCCTGAGGACTCATTCAGCACCAGCCTGATGTGGTAGGCTTGGGCGGTTTGCACCAAGGGCCGCCCGGTTGCCGCGTTTTTTCCGCAGGCAGCGTCCCCCGGCCCCGTCCGCCTTCAGGAGTACCCCATGCGCGTGACCCAGATTTTCGCCGCCGCCGCCCTGGCGCTGGCCAGTACCTTTGCCGTTGCAGCTGCCACCGATGCCAGTGCCGGCGCCGAGCAGGCGATTCGCAAGACCCTGCAAACGCTCGAGCCGGAAACGCCGGTCGAAAGCGTCGCCAGCAGCCCGGTCGGCGGCCTGTACGAGGTGAAGCTGCAAGGTGGTCGGGTGCTGTATGCCAGCGCCGACGGGCAGTTCTTCATGCAGGGCTACCTGTACCAGATGCAGGATGGCAAGCCGGTCAACCTGACCGAGAAGACCGAGCGCCAGGGCGTGGCCAAGCTGATCAACGGCATTCCTGCCGCCGAGATGGTGGTCTACCCGGCCAAGGGCGAAACCAAATCGCACATCACCGTGTTTACCGACACCACTTGCCCGTACTGCCACAAGCTGCACGCCGAGATCCCCGAGCTCAACAAGCGCGGTATCGAAGTGCGCTACGTCGCCTTCCCGCGCCAGGGCCTCGGCTCGCCAGGCGATGAGCAGTTGCAGGCGGTGTGGTGCTCCAGCGACCGCCGCGCGGCGATGGACAAGATGGTCGACGGCAAGGAAATCAAGGCCGCCAAGTGCGCCAACCCGGTCGGCAAGCAATTCCAGCTGGGCCAATCGATCGGGGTAAATGGCACGCCGGCGATCGTCCTGGAGAATGGCAAGGTGATTCCGGGCTACCAGCCGGCACCGCAGGTGGCCAAGCTGGCCTTGGCTGGCGACAAGTAATTCAATAGATGCCGTCTTCATGGGGAGGCGGCAGTTTTCACGGCCTTCGCACGCGTCGGCCGTTCAATGGGGAGTTCACAGTGAAACCGGTCAAAGTAGGCATCTGTGGGTTGGGGACCGTCGGTGGCGGAACCTTCAATGTACTTCAGCGCAACGCCGAGGAGATCGCCCGCCGTGCCGGGCGCGGTATTGAAGTGGCACAGATCGCCATGCGCTCGCAGAACCCGAACTGCCAGATTACCGGTACCCCCATTACCGCTGATGTGTTCGACGTTGCGACCAACCCTGAAATCGATATCGTCATCGAACTGATTGGCGGCTACACCATCGCCCGTGACCTGGTGCTCAAGGCCATCGAGAACGGCAAGCACGTGGTCACCGCGAACAAGGCGCTGATTGCCGTGCACGGCAACGAAATCTTTGCCAAAGCACGCGAGAAGGGCGTTATCGTCGCCTTCGAAGCGGCCGTGGCCGGTGGCATCCCGGTGATCAAGGCCATCCGCGAAGGTCTGTCGGCCAACCGCATCAACTGGCTGGCCGGGATCATCAACGGCACCGGCAACTTCATCCTCACCGAAATGCGCGACAAGGGCCGCACCTTCCCCGACGTGCTGGCCGAGGCCCAGGCCCTGGGCTATGCCGAGGCCGACCCGACCTTCGACGTCGAAGGCATCGATGCGGCACACAAGTTGACCATCCTGGCGTCCATCGCCTTTGGTATTCCGCTGCAGTTCGACAAGGCCTACACCGAAGGCATCACCCAGCTGACTACTGCCGACGTGAACTATGCCGAGGCCCTGGGCTACCGTATCAAGCACCTGGGCGTGGCTCGCCGCACCGCCGATGGTATCGAGCTTCGCGTGCACCCGACGCTGATCCCCAGCGACCGCCTGATCGCCAACGTCAATGGCGTGATGAACGCGGTCATGGTCAACGGCGACGCGGCCGGTTCGACCCTGTACTACGGGGCCGGCGCCGGCATGGAGCCGACCGCCTCGTCGGTGGTCGCCGACCTGGTGGACGTCGTGCGTGCCATGACCTCGGACCCGGAAAACCGCGTACCGCACCTGGCCTTCCAGCCTGACTCGCTGTCGGCCCACCCGATCCTGCCGATCGAAGCGTGCGAAAGTGCCTACTACCTGCGCATCCAGGCCAAGGATCATCCAGGTGTGCTGGCCCAGGTGGCGAGCATCCTGTCGGAGCGCGGTATCAACATCGAGTCGATCATGCAGAAGGAAGCCGAGGAGCAAGACGGCCTGGTGCCGATGATCCTGCTGACCCACCGTGTGGTCGAGAAGCGCATCAACGACGCCATCGTCGCCCTCGAGTCCCTGCAGGATGTGGTCGGCAAGGTCGTGCGCGTTCGCGTCGAACAGCTCAATTAATTCAGTGGCGGGCCACCGTGGTGGTCCGCACCCAGAACCGAAGGTTTGCACCATGCGCTATATCAGTACCCGCGGCCAGGCTCCGGCCCTGAACTTCGAAGATGTCCTGCTGGCAGGCCTTGCCACCGATGGCGGCTTGTACGTCCCGGAAAACCTGCCACGCTTCACCCAGGAAGAAATCGCCTCCTGGGCCGGCCTGCCGTACCACGAGCTGGCCTTCCGGGTGATGCGCCCGTTCGTTCAGGGCAGCATCGCCGATGCCGACTTCAAGAAGATCCTCGAGGAAACCTACGGCGAGTTCGCCCATGCCGCTGTTGCGCCGCTGCGTCAGCTGAACGGCAACGAGTGGGTCATGGAGCTGTTCCACGGCCCGACCCTCGCCTTCAAGGACTTTGCCCTGCAACTGCTTGGCCGCCTGCTCGACCACGTGCTGCTCAAGCGCGGCGAGCGCGTGGTGATCGTCGGTGCCACCAGCGGTGACACAGGCTCCGCAGCCATCGAAGGCTGCCGTCGTTGCGACAACGTCGATATCTTCATCCTGCACCCGCACCAGCGCGTGTCGGAGGTGCAGCGTCGGCAGATGACCACCATCCTTGGCGACAACATCCATAACATCGCCATCGAAGGCAACTTCGACGACTGCCAGGAAATGGTCAAGGCCAGCTTCGCCGACCAGTCGTTCCTCAAGGGCACCCGCCTGGTGGCGGTGAACTCGATCAACTGGGCGCGGATCATGGCCCAGATCGTCTACTACTTCCACGCAGCCTTGCAGCTGGGCGGTCCGGCCCGTTCGGTGGCCTTCTCGGTGCCGACCGGTAACTTCGGCGACATCTTCGCAGGCTACCTCGCGCGCAACATGGGCCTGCCGATCAGCCAGCTGGTGGTCGCGACCAACCGCAACGACATCCTGCACCGCTTCATGAGTGGCAACCAGTACGTCAAGGATGCCCTGCACCCGACCTTGTCGCCGTCGATGGACATCATGGTGTCCTCCAACTTCGAGCGCCTGCTGTTCGACCTGCACGGGCGCAACGGCGCCGCAATCGCCCAGCTGATGGACAGTTTCAAGCAGGGTGGCGGCTTCAGCGTCGAGCAGGACCGCTGGACCGAGGCGCGCAAGCTATTCGACTCGCTGGCGGTCAGCGATGAGCAGACCTGCGAGACCATCGCCGAGGTGTTCAAGACCACCGGTGAGGTGCTCGACCCGCACACCGCCATTGGCGTGAAAGCGGCCCGTGAGTGCCGTCGCAGCCTGGATACGCCGATGGTGGTGCTGGGTACCGCGCACCCGGTCAAGTTCCCGGAAGCGGTGGAAAAGGCGGGCGTTGCCAAGGCCTTGGAGTTGCCAGCGCACTTGAGCGACCTGTTCAGCCGTGAAGAGCGTTGCACGGTGCTGGCGAACGACCTGAAGGTGGTGCAGGCCTTCGTCAGCCAGCATGGCAACCGCGGCAAGCCGCTGTAACTGCTCTGCCTGTGAGTCCGCCTTCGCGTCGAAGGCGGACCCACAGGGTTCTGGCAAGCCCTCCCGGAAGCTTCCTTTGCTTCTTTCAGTCTTTTCCTATATCCGCGCAATTGAGCGACTGCCTAGAGTAGCCGGCCACCCACCAGGGTAGTCGGCCATCAGGAGCGGCTCATGCATCGGTTAAACGTCCTAATCGTCCAGGACAGCCCCTCGCACCACATTCCCATGCACCAGGCATTCAATGCCTTGGGGGTGTTCAACGTGCGTATCGTCCGGGGCCTGGCGCAGGCCAAGGCCAGCTTGCTGGCAGAGCCTGTAGACCTGCTGGTGCTCGACCATGAGATGCCGACCCTGTGTGGCATGGCATTGTTGAAGTTCATGCAGGGCCAGTCGCTGGCGCGTGCCTTGTTGTTCGTAGGGGCCCCTGGCAGTGAAACCCCGGACCTGTCCCGCGAAGCCCGCCGCCTGGGCGCCTGGGTGTTGGCGCAGGTGCCTTGGCCATTGCCTGTGGCGGCCTTGCAAGTCGCGCTCAAGTGCCTGGAGCGCCCTGGCGATGCTCGGTCGTCACGAGGTATCGAAACTGTCATGTCCCCCGCGCATGCTCGATGAACCGGGCGCGGCGAACTTTGTGCGGCGCTCGAGGGTCAGTTCCAATACCTCCCCGACCAAGCGAGAACGCCGGATGGAAAGAATCTGCTCATTGCTCAACGACGCCCTGGCGCCTTACCAGGTCCAACTCGACGACGCGGATGCCGACGGCAACCGCCTGCTTACACTGATTGACCCCCAAGGCAGCGAAGTACTGAAGCGTTCGGTACGGGAGCGACAGCTCCAGGAACAGCGCTTGCTGGTCGACTTGGTCGACGGCTTGCACCGTGACCTGCAGATCGCCGAAGGGCGCTTGCAGCCCTGTGTGATCGCTGCCGCGGCACAGCCTCGAGAATTTCATGGAACCTTTGCCTGATCGACCCGTCAGACACGGTAAGGGCAGCGGTTCGGTGCTTTGCTCCGGTACCGAATGGCTGCCGCTAAAGCCCCCCCTAGGGCTTTCAGTTGACCCCGGATTGCGCTCCCCAGCATCCGGGGTTTCTTTTTTAGGGCGTCGGGTTGGCGGGCGAGGGCTGCTCTTCGAAGAAGCGCTGGGTGTCCTTGAGGTAGTCGGTGCGCTGCTCCGGGTCCAGCCAGTCGGCGTAGAGCCCTGGCAGCAGTTCCTTGCGCAGTTGCGCCAGCAGGCGATCGATGCGGGCGATGGCTTCGCGCCCTAATGTGCTGTCCGCGCAGGCGATGTAGAACAGCTGGTAGCGATTGGTGCCCTTGATCGGGAGGAACTGGTAGTCCTCTGGTTTGCCACCTTGTTGCTGGGCCAGGTAACGGATTTCCGGCCAGTAGCCAAGCACCAGTTGCACGCGCCCCAGTTGTTGCATCTGCAACAGGTTGCCGGTCGCTTCGTTGCCGTAGTGGCGGCTGAGCGAGCGCTCGGGCAACTGGCGCAGCATGTCATCGACCTGCACGCTGTAGCTGCGCTCGGCGACGATGCCCAGCTTGAGCTGGGTTTCCTCCAGCAGGCGCCTGAGGTCGAGCTGCTGCCCGTCCAGGTAGGGTGCGAGCAGCGCCTGGTCACGCTTGCGCACCACCACGCCACTGCTCAGCACGCCCAGCGTCGGTTTGGAGTACTGCACGAACCGCGCGCGTTCTGGGGTCCAGAGCAAGGTCGGGTCGCAGGTGAACTGACGTTCCTGGAGCATCTGCATACCGCGGGCGCGGTTGACCCGCACGATGCTGTGGTCGTACTCAGGCATTTGCTCGATCAGTCGCGGCAACAGCTGGTCGATCACTCCCTGGCCTTTGCGCTCACCCTCCTGGATGGTGAACGGTGGCAGGTCGCGCACCAGCCATTGCAGGCGCTCGCGGGCCTTGAGCGGTTGTGCTGCGAACAACGGCACCAGGCTCAGCAGGACCAGGCCCAGAGCGCGCATTGCCGAAAGCCGGCTCAGACCGCACCCTGCTCGCGCAGGCGGGCGACGGCAGCCTCGTCGTAGCCGAGCTGGGACAGCAGCGATGCGGTGTGTTCGCCCAGCGCCGGACCGACCCACTCGGTGGAGCCTGGGGTATCCGACAGTTTGGGCACGATGCCTGGCATACGAAACGCCTTGCCGTCCGGCAGGCGGGCCTGAAGGAACATTTCCCGGGCCAGGAACTGCGGGTCGTTGAACATATCCTCGGCAGAGTAGATGCGGCTGGCAGGCACCTGTGCGTCGTTGAGCACCCGCATCACCTGCTCCAGCGGCAGGCCGTTGGCCCAGCGGTCGATCACCCCGTACAACTCGTCGCGGCGCAGGTCGCGGCCATCGTTGGTGGACAGTGCCGGGTCATTGGCCAGGTCGTCCCGACCAATGGCCTGCATGAAGCGTTTGAAGATGGCGTCGCCATTGGCGCCGATCTGCACGTGTTTGCCATCGGCACTGGTATGGATGGAGGAGGGGGTTATGCCGGGCATGATGTTGCCGGTACGTTCGCGAATGAACCCGAATACGTCGAACTCCGGCACCATGCTTTCCATCATGGCGAAGATCGCCTCGTACAGCGCCACGTCCACCACCTGCCCCTGGCCGCCGTTGACCTCGCGGTGACGCAGGGCCATCAGTGCGCCGATCACCCCCCACAGGGCGGCGATGGAGTCGCCGATGGAAATACCGGTGCGCACCGGTGGTCGGTCCTCGAAACCTGTGATGTAGCGTAGCCCGCCCATCGACTCGCCCACCGCGCCGAACCCCGGCTGGTCCTTCATCGGCCCGGTCTGGCCGAAACCCGACAGGCGCACCATGACCAGGCGCGGGTTGAGCGCGTGCAGGACGTCCCAGCCCAGCCCGAGTTTTTCCAGCACGCCTGGGCGGAAGTTCTCGATCAGGATGTCGGCCTCGGCCAGCAGGCGCTTGAGGATCTCGATGCCTTCCGGGTGCTTGAGGTTCAGGGTCAGCGACTGCTTGTTACGCGCCTGGACGAACCACCACAGCGAAGTGCCCTCGTACAGCTTGCGCCATTTGCGCAGAGGGTCGCCGCCATCGGGCGACTCGACCTTGATCACCTCGGCGCCGAACTCGGCGCAGATGCGCGAGGCGAACGGGCCGGCAATGAGGGTGCCGAGTTCGATGACTTTCAGGCCGGCGAGGGGTTTGCTGGGGAGGGGCATGGCGTATCCGTGGCAGCGGGTGACAGGCGTTGGTTTTATCACAGCTGGTGGGTGGCAGATACTGTCGCGGCCCTTCAAGGCCTATTGCAAGGCAGCCCGCTCCCACAGGATCGGTTAGACTGGGCGACTTTTTTCGATGAAGCCCATCCGCCATGGCCCAGCCGTCCACTACCTACAAATTCGAACTGAACCTGACCGACCTCGACCGGGGCGTGTACGAAAGCGTCAGGCAGACCATCGCACGTCACCCTTCGGAAACCGAGGAGCGCATGGCCGTGCGCCTGCTGGCCTACGCCCTCTGGTACAACGAAAACCTGGCGTTCGGTCGCGGCCTGTCGGATGTCGACGAAGCCGCACTGTGGGAAAAGAGCCTGGATGACCGCATCCTGCACTGGATCGAAGTCGGCCAGCCGGACGCCGAGCGCCTGACCTGGTGTTCGCGGCGCACCGAGCGCACCAGCCTGCTGGCCTATGGCAGCCTGCGGGTGTGGCAGAACAAGGTGGTGGATGCGGTCAAGGGCCTGAAGAACCTGAGCATCGCCGCCGTGCCGCAAGAGGTGCTGGAGGTACTGGCCACCGACATGCCGCGCACCATCAAGTGGGATGTAATGATCAGCGAAGGTACGGTGTTCGTCACCGACGACCGTGGCCAGCATGAAGTGCAGCTGGAGTGGCTGCTCGGCGAGCGGGGCTGATCTGCCCACATGCGTATCGAACCTCGTCCCCTGCCATCGACCCTGCCGTTCCTTGGCAACCTGCCGCCCCTGCTGACGCGCCTGTACGCCGCCCGTGGCGTGCAGAGTGAAGCCGAACTGGACAAAAGCCTGGCGCGGCTGCTGCCGTACCAGCAGCTCAAGGGCATCGAGGCAGCGGTCGACCTGCTGGTCGAAGCCTTGGACCTGCGCCTGCGTATTCTCATCGTCGGCGACTTCGATGCCGATGGCGCCACCGCCAGTACCGTCGGACTGCTGGGCCTGCGCCTGCTGGGCGCGGCCCATGTCGACTACCTGGTACCTAACCGCTTCGAGTACGGCTATGGCCTGACCCCGGAAATCGTCGAGGTGGCCTTGCAGCGACAGCCGCAACTGCTGGTGACCGTGGACAACGGCATCTCCAGCGTCGAGGGCGTGGCCGCCGCCAAGGCCGCGGGGCTCAAGGTGCTGGTCACCGACCACCATTTGCCCGGCCCGCAGTTGCCGAATGCCGATGCCATCGTCAACCCGAACCAGCCGGGCTGCGACTTCCCCAGCAAGTCGCTGGCCGGTGTGGGGGTGATCTTCTACGTCTTGATGGCCTTGCGCGCGCGTCTGCGCAGCCTGGGACGCTACGAACACCAGCCACAGCCGAACATCGGCGAGCTGCTCGACCTGGTGGCGTTGGGCAGCGTGGCCGACGTGGTACCGCTGGATGCCAACAACCGCATCCTCGTGCACCAGGGGCTCGAACGCATTCGGGCCGGGCGCGCGCGTCCGGGCCTGAAGGCCATTCTTGAAGTCGCCCGGCGCGATCACCGGCGCATTACCTCCACTGACCTGGGCTTTATCCTCGGCCCGCGGCTCAATGCCGCCGGTCGCCTGGACGACATGAGCCTGGGCATCGAATGCCTGCTGTGCGAAGACCCGGCGTTGGCGCTGGAGATGGCCGAGCAGCTCGATGGCCTTAACCAGGACCGCAAATCCATCGAGCAAGGCATGCAGCGCGAGGCGCTGGCCCAGCTCAAGGACCTGCCGGTGGAGTCGATGCCTTATGGCCTGTGCTTGTTCGAGGCCGATTGGCATCAGGGCGTTATCGGTATTCTCGCCTCGCGCCTGAAAGAGCGTTACCACCGCCCGACCATCGCCTTTGCCGATGCCGGCGAGGGCATGCTCAAGGGCTCGGCGCGTTCGGTGCCGGGCTTTCATATTCGCGATGCGCTGGATGCCGTCGCCGCGCGCCACCCGCAGTTGATCAGCAAGTTCGGCGGGCACGCGATGGCCGCCGGCCTGTCGTTGCCCGCAGAGCACTTCCCTGCATTCGCCGAAGCCTTCGATAAAGAGGTGCGCCGCCAACTGCGCGAGGACGACCTGACCGGGCGCCTGCTGTCCGATGGCACCCTTGCGGTGGAAGAGTTCCACCTGGACCTGGCGCGCGCCCTGCGCCACGCCGGGCCATGGGGCCAGCATTTCCCCGAGCCGCTGTTCCATGGTGTGTTCCAGTTGGTGGAGCAGCGGGTGGTCGGCGAGCGCCACCTGAAGGTGGTGCTCAAGAGCGAGTGCGGGTCGGTCAGGCTCGATGGCATCGCTTTCAGCGTCGATCGCGAAGCGTGGCCGAACCCGACCGTGCGTTGGGTGGAGCTGGCCTACAAGCTGGATGTCAACGAATTCCGCGGCAATGAAAGCGTGCAGCTGATGATCGCCCATATGGAGCCGCGCTGACGGGCGGTACTGCCAGTGGCGGCCTCATTGCTGCGGCGTTTGCAGCGAATCCCTGGCCCGGATGAACCTTTTCCCCGGGTAATCTGGTCTAGTCTCATGAGACCGGTACCGGGCCAGGATCGCGCATGAGTGCCCGGGCCGGATGACCATTGGAGTCCCTGGGAGGTCCCGCCATGAGCCTGCTGCTTGAGCCTTACACCCTGCGTCAGCTGACCCTGCCCAACCGCATCGCCGTTTCCCCCATGTGCCAGTATTCCAGCGTCGATGGCCTGGCCAACGACTGGCACCTGGTGCACCTGGGCAGCCGCGCCGTCGGTGGTGCCGGGCTGGTCATCACCGAAGCCACCGCGGTTACCCCGGACGGGCGCATCACCGCCGAAGACCTCGGCCTGTGGAACGATGCGCAGATCGCGCCGCTGCAACGCATCACCCGTTTCATTACTGCCCAGGGCGCCGTGCCCGGCATCCAGCTGGCCCACGCTGGGCGCAAGGCCAGCACCTATCGCCCGTGGCTGGGCAAGCATGGCAGCGTGAAGGTCGAGGAGGGTGGATGGCAGCCGGTGGGGCCGTCGAAGATCGCCTTCGACCCTGAGCACTGCGTGCCCAGCGAGTTGAGCGAGCAGGATATCGCCGGTATCGTCCAGGCCTTTGCCGATGCGGCGGGGCGAGCGCTGAAGGCAGGTTTCAAGGTGGTCGAGGTGCATGCCGCCCACGGCTATTTGCTGCACCAGTTCCTCTCGCCCTTGAGCAACCAGCGACGCGATCGCTATGGCAGCAGCTTCGACAACCGTATTCGCCTGACCCTGGAAGTGACCCAAGCGGTGCGTGAGGTGTGGCCGGACGAGCTGCCGCTGATCGTGCGGGTGTCGGCCACCGACTGGGTCGAGGACGGCTGGAACCCCGACGAGACCGTGGAACTGGCGCGGCGCCTCAAAGGCCTGGGCGTTGACCTGATCGATGTATCGTCCGGCGGCACGTCGATGCACGCGGAAATCCCCACTGGCCCGGGCTACCAGACCCGCTTCGCCGAGCGGGTACGCAAGGAGTCGGAGATCGCCACCGGCACCGTGGGCATGATTACCGAACCGGCCCAGGCCGAGCACATCCTGCGCACCGGCCAGGCCGACCTCATCTTCCTCGCCCGCGAGTTGCTGCGCGACCCTTACTGGCCACTGCACGCCGACGACGACTTGGGCGGCAACAAGGCCACCTGGCCGGCGCAATACCAGCGCGCGACCAGTCGGGCCAATCCGATACGCGAGTCGGATCTGCGTGACTGAGCGCCAATGCCCGTGGCACCACTGTGGATGGCACGGGCGATCGGTGCTCAGCGTGAAGTGGCTTGGCTGAGTAGATCGCTAACCCATTGATTGATGCTTTTGTGCGCCAACTCTGCCTTGGCGGCCACATTGGCGTGCAGGCCGGGTTCGAGGCGCAGGCTGAGTTTGCCCGAGTAGGCTTTTTGCGGCGCGCGCCCCAAACGCTCGCAGGCTTCCAGATAATCATCCACGGCCTCCTCGAAGGCCTCGCGCAGTTCGCGGATCGACTCGCCATGAAAGCCGATGACATCTCGGATGCCAGCCACATGGCCGATCAGCAGTTGGTCTTCGTCGCTGTATTCGATACGGGCGGCGTAGCCTCGGTAGGTCATGACATTCACGGTTTTACTCCGGCCAGCTCGAGGAATTGGCGAGCATCGCGCAACTGATAAGGCTTGGCGTGTCGGTCTGGGTGGGGGCGGTGGAATGTTGCCACCGTGCCATTGAGTTCGAAACGAACCCGCGACCCTCTACCTTCAACCACTTTGCAGCCGATCGCTATCAGCAGTGACTCCAGGCGAGCCCACTCCAGGGTCTTGGGTGGTGGCTTCTTGAAAAGCGCCAGCAAGGTCGATCGTTGATAGGTATTCATGGTATCAAAATATGATACCGGTTGTACTGCCAACAAGTGTGCTCGCGTAGGAAGCGTCGTTTTCGTTTGCGGGATGCATCCAATAATCAAAGATGGCAATGAAGCAACATCCGGAAGCAAATACGTTAAGCGAGAATTCAGCCAGCGGGCCTAATCTGGATTTTTGTTTCCCCCTTTGGAGGTATCCCAGATGAACACCCGTGGTCTGCTCGATCAATTGCTCCGCTCCGGCCAGGAAATGCTGCAAAAGCAGCAGGGTAAGGGCGGCTCGGGCAAGGCATCAGGCCTTGGCGACCTGCTTGGCGGGGGCAAGGCTGGGGGTTCCGGCCTCGGAGGCCTGCTGTCGGGCGCCGGTGGCGGTGCGTTGGCCGCAGGGGCGATGGGGTTGTTGCTGGGCAACAAGAGCGCCCGCAAGTATGGCGGCAAGGTCTTGACCTATGGCGGCCTGGCGGCGCTCGGCGTGCTTGCCTACAAAGCCTATGGCAACTGGCAGGCACGCCAGGGCGTGGGCGGCGGGCAAGAGCCGCAGACCCTCGACCGCCTGCCACCGGCCCAGGCCGAACAGCACAGCCAGGCAGTGCTGCGGGCGCTGGTGGCGGCAGCCAAGTCCGATGGTCATATCGACGAACGTGAGCGCGAATTGATTGAAGGCGAGTTCGTGCGCCTGGACAGCGACCGTGAGTTGCAAGGCTGGTTGCACGCCGAGCTGAACAAGCCGCTGGACCCGGCCGAGGTCGCCCGTGCCGCACAGACGCCGGAGATGGCCGCCGAGATGTACCTGGCCAGTGTGATGATGGTCGACCAGGAGAACTTCATGGAGCGCGCCTACCTCGATGAGCTGTCCCGCCAGTTGCGCCTGGACCCTGCGCTGCGCCAGGAACTGGAGAACCAGGTGCGGCTCGCGGCCCAGGCGTAAGCGTCTGGCGTAACCCTTCCCAGCCGATGGGGCGGCATTGGCCGCTCCATCTTTCATGGATGTCCAAATTCCCCCCAATTCAGCCACGATCCTGCAGGGCACCTACGCTATACTTCGGCGATTTTTCCTACTTGTAGTGAATTTCCGAGGGCTGATTGTGAAGAACTGGACGTTGCGCCAACGGATCCTGGCAAGTTTCGCCGTGATCATCGCCATCATGCTGTTGATGATCGTCGCTGCCTACTCGCGCCTGGTATCGATCGAGGCGAGCGAGGAAGCGGTGGGGAAAGACAGCATTCCCGGGATCTACTACAGCTCGATGATCCGCAGTGCGTGGGTCGACAGCTACGTGGCCAGCCAGCAACTGGTAGGGCTTTCCGACCATCGCGAGTTCACTTCTGCCGATGCCGAGCTGTTCAAGAGCTTCAATGAACGGCTCAAGGCGCAGATGGCCAACTACCAGGGCACCATCCAGGATCCGCAGGACCAAGCCGCGTTCGATGTGTTCGTGCGCATGGAGGCTGATTACCTCAAGCTGGTCGAGCAAGTGCTCGATGCCTATCGCGCCCAGAACTACGCCGAGGCCGAGCGTCTCATCAATGAGGTGCTCAACCCGGCCTGGATGGCCGGTCGCAAGCACCTCAACACGCTGATCGACCGCAATACCGAAGTGGCCAACTCCGCTTCGCGCGACATCGTCGCTGCGGTGGCCACGGCCAAGGGCAGCATGATCGTCTCGCTGCTGCTGGCGATCATCGCTGCCGGCGTATGTGGGCTGTTGCTCATGCGGGCGATCACCGCGCCCGTGCAACGCGTCGTCAATGCGCTGAACAAACTGCGCTCGGGCGACCTCAGTGCGCGCCTGAGCCTGGACCGCAAGGACGAGTTCGGCGCCATCGAAAGCGGCTTCAACGAAATGGGCGAAGCCCTGGCCAACCTGGTGTCCCAGGCCCAGCGCTCGTCCGTGCAGGTGACCACCTCGGTCACCGAGATCGCCGCCACCTCCAAGCAGCAACAGGCGACCGCCACCGAAACCGCCGCTACCACCACCGAAATCGGCGCCACCTCGCGGGAGATCGCGGCGACCTCTCGCGACCTGGTGCGTACCATGACCGAAGTGACCAGCGCCGCCGACCAGGCCTCGAGCCTGGCCGGCTCCGGCCAGCAGGGCTTGGCGCGCATGGAAGAAACCATGCACCAGGTGATGGGTGCCGCCGACCTGGTCAACGCCAAGCTGGGTATCCTCAACGAGAAGGCTGGCAACATCAACCAGGTGGTGGTGACCATCGTCAAGGTCGCCGACCAGACCAACCTGCTCTCGCTCAACGCCGCCATCGAGGCGGAAAAGGCCGGCGAATATGGTCGCGGCTTTGCCGTGGTGGCCACTGAAGTGCGCCGCCTGGCCGACCAGACCGCCGTGGCCACCTACGATATCGAGCAGATGGTGCGCGAGATCCAGTCTGCGGTGTCGGCCGGGGTCATGGGCATGGACAAGTTCTCCGAGGAAGTGCGCCGGGGCATGTTCGAAGTGCAGCAGGTGGGCGAGCAGCTCAGCCAGATCATTCACCAGGTGCAGGCCCTGGCGCCGCGCGTGCTGATGGTCAACGAAGGCATGCAGGCCCAGGCCACCGGCGCCGAGCAGATCAACCAGGCCCTGGCCCAGCTCAGCGATGCCAGCACCCAGACGGTCGAGTCGCTGCGCCAGGCCAGCTTCGCCATCGATGAGCTCAGCCAGGTGGCCGCCGGCCTGCGTGGCGGGGTTTCGCGGTTCAAAGTCTGACACCGATGAGCGACCTGCAACTGCGTGGTCAGTGCCTGGGCGAGGCGCAAGGCGTGCTCTACCTGCTGTTCCACATCGGCGGGCAGCGCTTTGCGCTGGATGTGCGCGAGGTGATCGAGGTGCTGGCACTGCGCAGGCTCAAGCCCATCGCCCAGGCACCCGCCTGGGTGGCTGGGGTGCTGGGGCACCGTGGTGCGCTGGTGCCGGTGATCGACGTGTCGGCGCTGAGCTTCGGCGCCACGGCTGCGCAACGCACCAGTACCCGGCTGGTACTGGTGCACTATCGCGGCGACCCGCAGCGGCCAGACCTTCAACTGGGCCTGATCCTCGAACAGGCGACCAACACCCTGCGCTGCGCCCCCCAGGAGTTCCAACCCTATGGCCTGGACAACGCCGAGGCCCGCTACCTGGGCCCTGTGCGCCAGGACGCGCAGGGGCTGGTGCAGCGTATCCAGGTGGACGACCTGCTGAGCGATGCCGTGCGCAGCCTGTTGTTTCCTGAAGAGCATGGGCAGGTGCCAGCATGAGCGAGCAGCGCTTCTACCGGTTCTTGCAAGAGCGCATCGGCCTGGATGTCGACTCGGTCGGCGCGCCGATGATCGAGCGCGCCTTGCGTCAACGCTGCACTGCCCTGGGCGCGCAAGACCTGGGCGACTATTGGCTGCGCCTGCAGCAATCCCACGATGAGCAGCAGGCGCTGATCGAGGCGGTGGTGGTCCCCGAGACCTGGTTCTTCCGCTACCCGGAGTCATTCACCGCCTTGGTGGGGCTGGCCCACAAGCGCCTGGCCGAGCTGGCCGGCACACGCCCGCTGCGTATCCTCAGCCTGCCGTGCTCGACCGGCGAGGAACCCTATTCGATCGCCATGGCGTTGCTCGACAGTGGCATGGCGCCTGGCTCGTTCCGCGTCGACGGCATGGACATCAGCCCCAACTCCGTGGCCCGTGGCGCGCAGGCGCTGTATGGACGCAACTCGTTCCGTGGCAGCGACCTGGCGTTCCGCGAGCGGCATTTCAGTGAGGAAGGCGATTGCCATCGGCTGGACAGCCGAGTGCGCGCGCAGGTGCATCTGCAGGTCGGCAACGTGCTCGACCCGGCCCTGCGCCGCCAGGATGGCTGGTACGACTTCGTGTTCTGTCGCAACCTGCTGATCTATTTCGATGTGCCCACCCAGCAGCGGGTGTTCGAGATGCTCAAGCACCTGACCCACGCCCAAGGTGTACTGTTCATAGGCCCTGCCGAAGGCAGCCTGCTGGCGCGCCTGGGCATGCGGCCATTGGGCATCGCCCAGTCGTTCGCCTATGTGCGCCACAGCCCGCAGGCCAGCCCAGCGCCTAGCGCGGCTGTGCCTGCACCGCGCATCACGCCGCAGCTTGCCCCGGCGCCGCGGCCGGTGTCGGCCATGCCCCGCAGTGCTGCCCCGCGACCAGTCGTCGCGAAGCCATCCGTAGAACGTGAAAGTGCCGATGCCTTGCTGGCGACCATCGCCGAGCAGGCCAATGCCGGTGCCAGCGACCAGGCGCGGGCCAGCTGCGAGCGCTACCTGCGCCAATTCGAGCCCAAGGCGCAGGTGTACTACTGGCTGGGGTTGCTCAGCGACACCGCAGGCGATGCCCAGGCAGCGCTCAGCCATTACCGCAAGGCCCTCTACCTGGAGCCCCAGCACGGTGAAACCCTGGTGCAACTGGCCGCGCTGCTGGCGTCCCAGGGCGACGAGGCAGGGGCTCGTCGCTTGCAGGCGCGGGCAGTGCGGGTCGGCAGGGAGTCTGAACGATGAGTGGCGCAAACCCGATGCAATTGATTGCCCAGCACGATGACACCATCGACGATTGCTGGAACCGTATCGGCGTGCATGGCGACAAGACCTGCCCCTTGCTCGAACAGCATATCCATTGCCGCAACTGCGAGGTCTACGCCGCAGCCGCGACGCGCCTGCTGGATCGCTATGCCCTGGTGCAGGACGAGCGCGACGAGCCGGCCGCGCCGGAGCAGGATGCCAGAGGACGCTCGATGCTGCTGTTTCGCCTCGGCGAGGAATGGCTGGCCCTGGCCACGGCCTGCCTGGCCGAGATCGCCCCGTTGCAGGCCGTGCATTCGCTGCCGCACCAGCGCTCGCGCGTGCTGCAAGGTGTGGCCAATGTGCGCGGCGCCTTGGTGCCTTGCCTCTCTCTTGGCGACCTGCTGGGCATGGCTGGCGAACCTGTCCAGGCGCGTACCGGGCGGGTGATGCCGCGCATGTTGATTCTCGCCGCGCAAGGCGGGCCGGTGGTGATGCCGGTGGACGAGGTGGACGGCATCCACCGGCTCGATCCGGCGCGCCTGGAAAACACCGGTGAAGCCGCCCCCTTCACCTTGGCCGCCTTGCAGTGGCGAGGCCGCAGCGTGCGTGTGCTCGACCCTGAACATCTACTGTCTGCCGTGAAGCGGAGCCTGTCATGACCCCAGAGCAAATGCGCGACGCATCGTTGCTCGAGCTGTTCAGCCTGGAGGCCGAGGCGCAGACCCAGGTGTTGAGCGCAGGCCTGCTGGCGCTGGAACGTGACCCGACCCAGGCCGACCAGCTGGAAGCCTGCATGCGTGCTGCGCACTCGCTCAAGGGCGCTGCGCGAATTGTCGGTATCGACGCTGGGGTCAGCGTGGCCCACGTCATGGAAGATTGCCTGGTTGCCGCCCAGGAGCGCCGCCTGTTGCTGCGTCCGGAGCATATCGATGCGTTGTTGCAGGGCACCGACCTCTTGATGCGCATCGCAACGCCCGGTGACCCGGCAGGGGAAGCGGCGGTACCTGCGTTCCTGGTGCAGATGGCCGCCTTGCTCGACCCCTCGGCGCCGCCCGTGGCAACGCCTAAGGCTAGCGTGCCCGCTACGCCACCACCTCCTGTAACGACGCCCCTGCCACCCGTCACCGAGCCTGAAGTCGAGCCCGAGCCTGCACCGTCGCGCAAAAGCGGCAAACGCGGCGGGGAAGGGGGCGAGCGGGTATTGCGGGTCACTGCCGATCGCCTGAACAGCCTGCTCGACCTGTCGAGCAAGTCGCTGGTCGAGACCCAACGGCTCAAGCCCTACCTGGCCACTTTGCAACGCCTCAAGCGCATGCATGGCCAGGGCATGCGCGCGCTCGACGGCCTCAAGACCCAGCTCGAAGGCAGCGGCCAGAGCCCCGAGGTACTCGAGGCCCTGGCTCAGACCCAGCGGCTGCTGGCCGAAACCCAGCAGATTCTCCAGCAGCAAGCCGCCGACCTCGATGAGTTCGGCTGGCAGGCCAGCCAGCGTGCGCAACTGCTCTACGACACCGCGCTGGCCTGTCGCATGCGCCCGTTCGCCGATGTGCTTACCGGGCAAAGTCGCATGGTGCGCGATCTGGGGCGTTCATTGGGGAAACAGGTGAGCCTGGTGATCGAAGGCGAGAAGACCCAGGTCGACCGCGACGTGCTGGAAAAGCTCGAGGCGCCTTTGACCCACCTGCTGCGCAATGCCGTCGACCATGGCATCGAGTTGCCCGAGCGGCGCCTGCTGGCGGGCAAGCCGGCTGATGGCACATTGCGTCTACGCGCTTCTCACCAGGCCGGCCTGCTGGTGCTGGAACTGTCCGATGACGGTGCCGGTATCGACCTGGAGCGCCTGCGCCGCAGTATTGTCGAGCGCGGGCTGTCGCCGGCCGAGACCGTGGCGCAGATGAGCGAGGCGGAGCTGCTGACCTTCCTGTTCCTACCAGGCTTCAGCCTGCGCCAGCAGGTGACCGAGGTGTCCGGGCGCGGTGTCGGCCTGGATGCGGTGCAGCATATGGTCCGTGAGCTGCGCGGGTCGATCGAGCTGACCCAGGTGGCGGGCCAGGGCTGCCGTTTCCATTTGGAAGTGCCTTTGACCCTGTCGGTGGTGCGTAGCCTGGTGGTGGAAGTCGGTGGCGAAGCCTACGCGTTCCCCTTGGCGCATATCGAGCGCACGCTCGAAGTACCGGCCGAAGCGATCGTGCAGCTCGAGGGGCGCCAGCATTTCTGGCACGAGGGCCGACACATCGGCCTGGTCGCGGCCAGTCAGTTGCTCAACCGGCCTGCCGGGCAGGGCGACGAAGGCAGTTTGCGGGTGGTGGTGATCCGCGAGCGCGAGCAGCTTTATGGCGTGGCGGTGGAGCGGCTGATCGGCGAGCGGGTGCTGGTGGTGATGCCCCTCGATGCGCGCCTGGGCAAGGTCCAGGACATTTCCTCCGGTGCTTTGCTCGACGACGGCTCGGTGGTGCTGATCATCGATGTCGAAGACCTGCTGCGTTCGGTGGACAAGCTGCTCAGCACCGGCCGCCTGGAGCGCATCGAGCGCGGTGCCAAGGCCGGCCAGGGCATTGCCCGCAAGCGCGTGCTGGTGGTCGACGACTCGCTCACCGTGCGCGAGCTGCAACGCAAGTTGCTGGGCAACCGCGGCTATGACGTGGCGGTGGCGGTCGATGGCATGGATGGCTGGAACGCCTTGCGCAGCGAAGACTTCGACCTGCTGATCACCGACATCGACATGCCGCGCATGGATGGCATCGAGTTGGTGACCCTGGTGCGCCGCGACCACCGCTTGCAATCGTTGCCGGTGATGGTGGTGTCGTACAAGGACCGCGAGGAAGATCGCCGGCGTGGACTGGACGCTGGCGCCGACTATTATTTGGCCAAGGCGAGCTTCCATGACGATGCGCTGCTGGAAGCCGTGGTCGAGTTGATCGGGGGGGCACAAGGATGAAGATCGCCATCGTCAACGATATGCCCATGGCCGTCGAGGCCTTGCGCCGTGCGCTGGCATTCGAGCCTGCGCACGAAGTGATCTGGGTTGCCGACAATGGCGCCGAAGCGGTGCGCCAGTGCGCCGAGCAGACCCCGGACCTTATCCTGATGGACTTGATCATGCCGGTGATGGATGGCGTGGAGGCGACCCGGCGGATCATGGCCGAGACGCCTTGCGCCATCGTCATCGTCACGGTAGACCGCAAGCAGAACGTGCATCGGGTGTTCGAGGCCATGGGCCATGGCGCCCTGGACGTGGTGGACACCCCGGCCCTGGGCGCCGGGGATGCCCGCGAGGCAGCGGCGCCGCTGCTGCGCAAGATCCTCAATATCGGCTGGCTGATCGGCCAGCGGGCCAGCGCACCACGAACGGTCGCCGCGCCCCTGCGCGGCGACGTGCAGCGACGTGGCCTGGTGGCGATCGGCTCATCGGCAGGTGGGCCGGCGGCGCTGGAGGTGCTGCTCAAGGGGCTGCCCCGGCAGTTTCCGGCAGCCATCGTGCTGGTGCAGCATGTCGACCAGGTATTCGCCGCCGGCATGGCCGAGTGGCTAAGTGGTGTTTCCGGCTTGCCGGTGCGCCTGGCCCACGAAGGCGAGCCGCCGCAGCCGGGGCAGGTACTGCTGGCGGGTACCAACCATCATATTCGCTTGCTCCAGGGCGGCCAGCTGGCCTATACCGCGGAGCCGGTCAACGAGATCTACCGACCCTCTATCGACGTGTTCTTCGAAAGCGTGGCGCGTTTCTGGGGTGGCGATGCCGTGGGCGTACTGCTCACCGGCATGGGGCGCGACGGTGCCCAGGGCCTCAAGCAGATGCGTCAACGCGGTTTTCTTACCATCGCCCAGGACCAGCAGAGCAGTGCCGTGTATGGCATGCCCAAGGCGGCCGCGGCGATCGATGCGGCCACCGAGATCCGGTCGCTGGACAGGATTGCCGGACGATTGGTGGAGATATTTTCGAAATGACGTTATGTATTGAGTCACGCCGCCGTGCCGGCAGTGACCGGGTGAACAGCAATGAATGAGTTACCGAGCGAAGGTATAACGACCATCAACGAAGGCGCGGCGATGGTCCTCCTGGTCGACGACCAGGCGATGATCGGCGAGGCGGTACGGCGTGGGCTGGCCCATGAGGAAAACATCGACTTCCACTTCTGCGCCGACCCGCACCAGGCGGTAGCCCAGGCCATGCGCATCAAACCCACGGTGATCCTCCAGGATCTGATCATGCCTGGGCTGGATGGCCTGACACTGGTGCGCGAGTACCGCAACAACCCGGCCACCCAGGACATCCCGATCATCGTGCTGTCGACCAAGGAAGACCCGTTGGTCAAGAGCGCCGCCTTCGCCGCCGGGGCCAACGACTACCTGGTCAAGCTGCCGGACACCATCGAGCTGGTGGCGCGCATCCGCTACCACTCGCGCTCCTACCAGACCCTGCTGCAACGCGACGAGGCCTACCGCGCCTTGCGCGTGAGCCAGCAACAGTTGCTGGACACCAACCTGATGCTGCAGCGGCTGATGAACTCCGACGGCCTCACCGGGCTGTCCAACCGTCGCCATTTCGACGAGTACCTGGAGCTCGAGTGGCGCCGCGCCATGCGCGAGCAGCAGCAATTGTCGCTGCTGATGATCGATGTCGACTATTTCAAGGCCTACAACGATGGCTTCGGCCATTTGGCCGGTGACGAGGCCCTGCGCCAGGTGGCCGAGGCCATCCGCGGCTCGTGCTCGCGCCCCAGCGATCTTCCGGCACGCTACGGTGGCGAGGAATTCGCCCTGGTGCTGCCCAACACCTCGCCGGGCGGCGCGCGGTTGATCGCCGAGAAGTTGCGCCAGGCAGTGCTGGCGCTGAATATCCCGCACACCGCGCCGCAGGACGATTCTCGCCTGACCGTCAGTATCGGCCTGGCGACCCAGACCCCCGCAGTCGGCAGCCACAGCCGCCAGTTGATCTCGGCGGCGGACAAAGGTCTCTACCAGGCCAAGCACAGTGGACGCAACCAGGTCGGGGTGGCCTGAGGCTCGGGTAGCGCGTCGCCTTTGTCGCGTGCAGGCAGGCTCCTGCAGGCTCGAAGCTGCCGCTGTAGGGGCGGGTTGCCCGCGAAAAGAGCGACGCAAACCTACCCCTGCAACCCCTGCTCGACGGCCCTGCCGTCGAGCGCGAGACTGCGCTATACTCGCGGGCTTTTCACCGAATTCGCACGAGAGCTGCCCGCCATGGAAATCCAACCGATCCTGAACACCATCAAGGACCTCACCGAGCGTTCCCAGTCCATTCGGGGGTATCTTTGACTACGATCAAAAAGCTGACCGCCTGATCGAAGTCAACCGCGAGCTGGAAGACCCGGCCGTCTGGAACAAACCCGAGTACGCCCAGGGCCTTGGCCGTGAGCGCGCCATGCTGGCGCAGGTGGTCGAGACGCTGGACAAGATGTCCGGTGGCCTGGCCGACTGCCAGGACCTGCTCGACATGGCCGTCGAGGAAAACGACGAAGGCGCCGTGGAAGACGTAGTGACCGAGCTGCAAGGCCTCGAAGAGCGCCTGGCCGAGCTTGAGTTCCGTCGCATGTTCAGCGGCGAGATGGACATGAACAACGCCTACCTGGACATCCAGGCCGGCTCCGGCGGCACCGAGGCCCAGGACTGGGCCAACATCCTGCTGCGCATGTACCTGCGCTGGGCCGACAAGCGCGGTTTCGACGCCACCATCATCGAGCTGTCCGAAGGTGAAGTCGCCGGTATCAAAGGCGCCACCGTGCACATCAAGGGCGAGTACGCCTTCGGCTGGTTGCGCACCGAGATCGGCGTGCACCGCCTGGTGCGCAAGAGCCCGTTCGACTCCGGCGCCCGTCGCCACACGTCGTTCTCGGCAGTGTTCGTCTCCCCGGAAATCGACGACAAGGTCGAGATCGAGATCAACCCGTCCGACCTGCGCATCGACACCTACCGCTCCTCCGGCGCGGGTGGCCAGCACGTCAACACCACGGACTCGGCGGTGCGTATCACCCACGTGCCGACCAATACCGTGGTCGCCTGCCAGAACGAGCGCTCCCAGCACGCCAACAAGGACACCGCCATGAAGATGCTGCGGGCCAAGTTGTACGAACTGGAAATGCAGAAGCGCAACGCCGCTTCCCAGGCGCTGGAAGACAGCAAGTCGGACATCGGCTGGGGCCACCAGATCCGTTCCTACGTGCTCGACGACTCGCGTATCAAGGACCTGCGTACCGGCGTCGAGCGCAGCGACTGCCAGAAGGTGCTGGACGGCGACCTCGACCAGTACCTGGAAGCGAGCCTCAAGCAGGGGCTGTAACCCGTACACCACCGCCGCGATACCTGGCCGCCAGCCGGTATCGCGTGCCCTGCCCGACAGGGGCAACGAACACCTGATGGAAACACTGACGACATGAGCGACCTCAACACCCAACCGCAAGACCTGCAACAGGAAGAAAACGCCCTGATCGCCCTGCGCAAGGAAAAACTTGCCGCCGAGCGTGCCAAGGGCAACGCCTTCCCCAACGACTTCCGCCGCGACAGCTACTGCAACGACCTGCAGAAACAGTACGCGGACAAGACCAAGGAAGAGCTGGAAGCTGCAGCGATTCCGGTCAAGGTCGCCGGTCGCATCATGCTCAATCGCGGCTCGTTCATGGTCATCCAGGACATGACCGGGCGCATCCAGGTCTATGTCAACCGCAAGACCCTGGCGCAAGAGACCCTTGAGGCGGTAAAGACCTGGGACCTGGGCGACATCATCAGCGCCGAAGGCACCCTGGCCCGCTCCGGCAAGGGCGACCTGTATGTCGAGATGACCCGCGTGCGCCTGCTGACCAAGTCGCTGCGCCCGCTGCCCGACAAGCACCACGGCCTGACCGACACCGAGCAGCGTTACCGCCAGCGCTACGTCGACCTGATGGTCAACGAGGAGACCCGCCACACCTTCCGTGTGCGTTCCCAGGTGATCTCGCACATTCGCAAGTTCCTCAGCGAGCGCGACTTCCTCGAAGTCGAGACGCCGATGCTGCAGACCATCCCTGGCGGCGCTGCGGCCAAGCCGTTCGAAACCCACCACAACGCCCTGGACATGGCCATGTTCCTGCGTATCGCGCCGGAGCTGTACCTCAAGCGGCTGGTGGTCGGCGGGTTTGAAAAGGTATTCGAGATCAACCGCAACTTCCGTAACGAAGGCGTCTCGACCCGGCACAACCCCGAGTTCACCATGCTCGAGTTCTACCAGGCCTACGCCGACTACCGCGACAACATGGACCTCACCGAGGAACTGTTCCGCGAGCTGGCGCAGCTGGTATTGGGCAGCACCGACGTGCCGTATGGCGACAAGGTGTTCCACTTCGGCGAGCCGTTCGCGCGCCTGTCGGTGTTCGACTCGATCCTCAAGTACAACCCCGAGCTGACCGCTGCCGACCTGCAGGACGTCGACCGCGCCCGCGACATCGCCAAGAAGGCCGGTGCCAAGGTGCTGGGCCACGAAGGCCTGGGCAAGTTGCAGGTGATGATTTTCGAGGAGCTGGTCGAGCACAAGCTGGAGCAGCCGCACTTCATTACCGAGTACCCGTTCGAAGTGTCGCCGCTGGCGCGCCGCAACGACGACAACCCGGCGGTCACCGACCGCTTCGAGTTGTTCATCGGTGGTCGCGAAATCGCCAACGCCTACTCCGAGCTCAACGATGCCGAAGACCAGGCCGAGCGCTTCCTGGCCCAGGTGGCCGAGAAGGACGCCGGTGACGACGAAGCCATGCACTACGACGCCGACTTCGTTCGCGCCCTGGAGTACGGCATGCCGCCGACTGCCGGTGAAGGCATCGGTATCGACCGCCTGGTGATGCTGCTGACCAACTCGCCGTCGATCCGCGATGTAATCCTGTTCCCGCACATGCGCCCACAGGCCTGAGTCATTTGAACAAGCCGCCTTTCGAGGCGGCTTTTTCTTGCCCGGGTGTAGAGTGCCAGTCGCACTCTGTTCGCGGGTAAACCCGCTCCCACAAGCTCATCGCTGCCCTTCAGGGCGACGCCGTACCTGTGGGAGCGGGTTTACCCGCGAATGGGCCATACAGGCTGTAGACCACTTGAACTATGAGGTGCCTTCCGTGAACCCCGCAAACGCCCAGCAAGGCGCCGCCGGCGTGGCCAACGCCGTTGCCGAGAACGTGCAGTACCAAGGCCGCAAGACCAGCCGCCAGGGCAGCGAGCAGCGGCGCCAGCAGATCCTCGACGCTGCCATGCGCATCGTCGTGCGTGATGGCGTACGTGGCGTGCGTCACCGCGCGGTGGCTGCCGAAGCGGGTGTGCCGCTGTCGGCGACCACTTACTATTTCAAGGACATCGAAGACCTGCTCGCCGACACCTTCGCCCAGTACGTCGAGCGCAGCGCCGCGTACATGGCCAAGCTGTGGACCACCACCGAGGGCGTGCTGCGCCAGCTTCTGGCCCAAGGCGACGGCAGCCCGCAGTCGCGGGCGCGGCTGGCGGACGAGGTGGCGCGCATGACCGCCGACTATGTCATGCGCCAGTTGCACAACCGCCGCGACTTCCTGATGGCCGAGCAGGCCTTCCGCCAGGAGGCGCTGCTCTGCCCGCGCCTGGCCGGGCTGGTGCGGGCCCATGAGCAGATCCTGCTGCATGGTGCGCGGCAGATGCTGCATGTGGTTGGCTCGCGCCAGCCGGAGCAGGACGCCCTGGTGTTGACGGCCATCATCGAGCAGATGGAATATCAAGGGCTGCTCAAAGAGGCGAATACACAGGCCGATGGGCAGATGCTCGCTATTCTTACCCGGTACCTGCACTTGGTGCTGGCCGCGGAGTGAGGCGCGACCGAATTTTCAAGGAGAACCTGATGAAAGCCTGGCGTGTGCTGTTGTTGACCTTGTCGTTGCTGTCGCTCGGCGGCTGCCTGGTGACCTTCGACGAGCCGCTGGCCGGCAACCAGCAGGCACCCAAGGCGCTGCTGGGCCAGTGGACCAGCAAGGACGCCTGGGGCCAGCCCTTGAAACTGGCGATCAGTCGCGCGGGCGGCAATACCTACAAGGCCGTGGCGCGAACCCAGGGCAAGGCGCCCGAGGAATACACCTTTACCGTCGCCCGGCATGGCAACCGCTGGTACCTCTCGGCCGGAGTGCCCAAGCGCCTGGGCGGGAAATTCCTGATCGGCGGCTTCGAGGTGGTCGAGGGCAAGGAACTGGTGGTCTACAACCTGGACGTCGAGCAAGTACAGCAGGCGGTGGACAGCAAGGAACTGAGCGGTCGCAGCACCGAGGTGGCCGAGGACAACGGCCCTGGGGTGTTGATCGACAGCCCTGCCGAGCGGGTCCTGGCCTACCTGGACGACCCGGCCAACTCCGACCTGTTCGTCGAGGTGGCGCGCTTCCAGCGCGCGGGTAAATGATCAACCGCGTCGGCTGCTTTCCAGGCAAGCCCGCTGCCACAGGCTCAGCGCTGTACCTGAGAACGGCGCCGAACCTGTAGGAGCGGGCTTGCCTGCGAATAGGCCGGTACAGACACCGCAAGTCATTCAGGTCCAGTCAAGGAGCCCCGGTGGACGAATACCAGCAGACCATACGCGCACTGTCCGACCGCATCGTCGCCGCGCAAACCCCCATCCGCGTACTCGATGCGGTGAAATGGGACGACAGCATCCGCCAGGGCTTCCTCAAGTCCAAGGGCAAGGAGCCACCCGCCGTGGACCGTGCCTATTACCAAGGCCGGCCGCTGTCGTTCGACTCCGCCGCGGTGAAGGCCGAGTTCCAGAACATCGAGCGCGACATCACCCGCCAGCTCGGCCAGTTCAATCCGGTTGGACAGATCATGCGGCGCATGTGCAAGGAATACCGCATGGTGGTGCGCATGCTCGAAGCACGCGGCACCGAGGATTTCGGCCTGATCTCCCAGGAGCTCTACGGCGCCGCTTCCGATGCCTTCCACGCGGGCGACCCGACCTTGGCCGACCTTGGCCTGATGCTCTCGGACTACCTGAACAACATCGATGGACGCGGTGACCTCAAGGACGAAGCCAAGAACCTCACCGCCAAGGAGGCCGTGGAGATTCTCCAGCGCCGCCTGAACAAGGTATTCGGCGAGGCCGAGGAAACCATCCGCGTGTTCGAGTCCGATGGCATCGTCGCCGATGCTGCCGCCGGTGCCGACTACATCAAGGTGCGCGCCGACGCCATGTTCAACAGCCGCGACGTACGCGCACTCGAAGTGCATGAAGGGCTGGTGCACGTCGGTACCACGCTCAATGGCCAGAACCAGCCGATCTGCACCTTCCTGGCCAAGGGCCCGCCGTCGTCGACGGTGACCCAGGAAGGCCTGGCCATTCTCATGGAGGTGATCGCCTTCGCCTCCTACCCCAGCCGCCTGCGCAAGCTGACCAACCGTACCCGCGCCATCCACATGGTCGAGGAGGGGGCAGATTTCATTCAGGTCTACGAGTTCTTCCGCGGCCAGGGCTTCGAGATGGCGGAAAGCTATGGCAATGCCAGCCGGGTATTCCGCGGCTCGGTGCCCAATGGGCTGCCGTTTACCAAGGACTTGTCCTACCTCAAGGGTTTCATCATGGTTTACAACTACATTCAGTTGGCTGTGAAGAAGGGCAAGCTTGAACAGATTCCGTTGCTGTTCTGCGGCAAGACCACCCTCGAGGACATGCGCACCCTGCGCCAACTGGTCGAAGAGGGCTTGGTGGCGCCGCCCAAGTACCTGCCCGAGCAATTCCGCGACCTCAACGCGTTGTCGGCCTGGATGTGCTTCTCCAACTTCCTCAATCACCTGAGCCTGGACCGTATTGAAGCCGACTACGCGAATATTCTCTAAAGCCCTTGCCCTGGCCCTCGGGCTGTTGCTCCTGGGCGGATGCAGCAGCCTGTTGTTCTATCCGGAGCCAGGCCAGCCCTTCACCCCCGAGAAAGCCAAGCTGGCCTACCGCGACCTGACCCTGACCGCCCGCGACGGCACGCGCCTGCATGGCTGGTGGCTACCGGCCAAGGAGGGGGGCGCGGTCAAGGGGACCGTGCTGCATCTGCATGGCAACGGCGGCAACCTGGCCTGGCATCTGGGCGCGAGTTACTGGCTGCCCGAGGCCGGTTACCAGGTTCTGATGGTCGACTATCGCGGCTATGGTTTGTCCCAGGGCAAACCGACGTTGCCGGCGGTTTACCAGGACATCGAGGCGGCCATGCAATGGCTCGACCAGGCCCCGGAGGTGCGCGGCAAGCCCCAGGTGCTGCTGGGCCAGAGCCTGGGTGGGGCGATGGCCATTCATTACCTGGCGGCCCACCCCGAGCAGCGCCAGCGCTTCAGCGCCCTGGTGTTCGATGGCGTGCCGGCCAGCTACCGCGAGGTTGGCCGCTTCGCCCTGAGCACTTCGTGGCTGACCTGGCCCCTGCAAGTGCCGCTGTCCTGGCTGGTGCCCGACGGCGACAGCCCGATCCACTCGATCGAACGCCTGAGCAGCCCGCCCAAGCTGTTCTTCCACAGCATCGACGACAACCTGGTGCCAATGGACAACGGCATCCGCCTGTACCAGCACGCACCACCGCCACGGGTGCTGCAACTGACCCGCGGCGGGCATGTGCAGACCTTCGCCGATGCCACCTGGCGCCAGGTGATGTTGCGCTTCCTCGACGACCCCAACCATTTCAATGGCCTGCGCCGCCTGGGCGAGGTGCCGAACTATCCTGAAGAGAAGAATGCGCAATGAGTGAAGAACGTAACGCCATCCCGCTGATCCTGACCGGCATCGGCAGCATCTTCGTGACGGTGGGCGTGCTGTGGTACTACGGCTACCTGCATTTCGCCAAGCCCCAGGACGCCCTGTTGCTGCAGGACTACACCATGCTCAAGACCATCCCCGGCGAGGACTACAAGGTATCGCTGGAGCCTGCACCACAGGTGGCGCAGTGCATCGATGGCGTGCTGGTGCTGTTCGATATCCAGCAAAAAGGCCTGACCGGCGTGCTGGTGGACAACCGCAAGCGTGCCATCCGCTGTATGGGGCAGGAGACGCCGCAGCAGGAGCGATGACCCTAGGGTGTACTGCCGTGGTGGGTCAGCGCCGCGCCTACAAAGGGCGGTGCTGACTGAACGCATGCGCACGCTTGGGCCAAATCCCGTGCCCATGAAAAACCCCGCCATCAAGGCGGGGTTCTTCGTTCAGCCTGTAGGCCTTACTGCACCTGGCTCACCGAACGCGGTGCCACCGGCTGGTTGTCGTTGGAGATGGTCACCTCCACGCGACGGTTCTGCGCACGGCCCGAGTTGCTGGAGTTGTCCGCTACCGGGAACTCTTTGCCGTAACCCTGGGCAACGATGCGCGCTGGGTCTACGCCTGCACGTACCAGCGCCATGCGCACCGCACCGGCGCGGCGCTCGGACAGAGACTGGTTGTAGCTGGCCGAACCTACGCTGTCGGTGTAGCCCTCGACGATCACCTTGCGCTCCGGGTTCTCCTGGAGGAACTGCGCCAGCTTGGTCACGTTCGGGTAGGCGCTGCTCTTGAGCTCGGCCTTGTTGAAGTCGAACAGCACGTCACCAAAGGTCACCAGGGTGCCGCGGTCGGTCTGCTTGGCGTTCAGGCTGTCCTGCAGTTTCTTGATTTGCGCATCGCGAGCGTCAAGCTTGGCCTGGGCGCGCTGGGCGGCGGCATTCTTGATCTCGTTCTCGGCAGTGCGCAGGGCGATGGTCTGCTTGGCCACTTCGACACGCTGGTTGGTCAGGTAGGCCAGTTGGTCGACCTGCTTGGTGTCTTCGCGATCCATATAGGCTTTGTCGGCCTTGTTCAACCAGTCCTGTGCGTCCTTGGTCTCAAGGGCCGCGATCTTGCTCGCCTGCGGGTCGCTTTGCAGCGACGAGAAGTTGGTGCGGGCCGCCTCGAGGTTCGGGTTCGGGTCGTGGGAGCAAGCGGTGAGGCCGACGCTCAGGGCCAGCAGGGCGGGAATCATTACGTAGTTGCGCATAGTGTTCATCCTTTGATCGATAACGAAGGCGATAGAGGGCGTGACAGGGCCTTATTGGGCGCTGCGCAGGCCTTCTTCACGCACGTCCTGGATACCTTGCTGGGCATCCTGCACGGCCTTCTGGGCCTTGGCTGCCTGAGCCTTGCGTTCGGCCAGACGAGCGTCCCATTCGGCCTGTTGGGCCAGGCGCTTGGCTTCTTCGTAGTTCTTGTCATGCATGGCGATTTCCGCCTGCTTGAACTTGTCCTGGGCTGCTTTCATTTCCACGGCGGCAAACTCGGTGCCTCCCGCGCTGACAGCGGAATTCACGGCCGATTGGGTAACGGCGTACTGCTCCGTGGGCGGGTTGCCAGCGCAGCCAGCCAGTACCAGGCTGCTGCCCAGAGCCAAGGCGGCCAGCTTGAGCCCGCGCAGGTGAGAGGATGAGGGTTTCGAGATGCGGGTCTTCATGGTGGTCAACTCCATTGGATTTCTCCTGAATTACTGTGTCCGTAGCAGTCCATCGCTAAATCCCTGGCAACCCCACGGCTTAAGCCGTTGCGCCAAAGGCCATGAGTGCAGGGTTTTTGCGTGATGGCTATTGGCTGTGACTTGGACGGTTTCGCGATAGTTCAGAAAAAACTCGCCGGCGACATGTGAAGATTTGTGAACGATTGGTCAGCCATTTTTTACAAATACTGCCTCGCCGTGGGACATCGACGGGGCACTGCAGTCAGTTTTCGCGCTTGCCCTTGGCGTTGCTCAAGGCATGCAGATGGCGGCGGGAGAGGGCCAGGAAGCGTGGCGTCGCGCCGATGTCCTCGTACAACGGGTCGCCTTCCTCGTCGGTAGCGATCACCTGCTGGCCCTTGACGTAGGGAAAGCTGGCCTCCAGCTCCTCGAGCGCGGCGCCCACCAGCTCGCCCAGCAGTTCCTCGGGCGTGCGCCTGGGGAACATCTCCACCAGCGCGGCCAGGCGTGCTTCGGCTTCCAGTTCCAGGTGCAGGACGTGGCCGGTGTTGCTCAGCGCCCCTGAGGCGTTCTGTTCCCAATGCTGGGCGAGCTCGCGGATTTTCATGGTGACCTCTTCGATGCCAGGACATGAAAGTGGGATGGCCTCAATTCACTTTAGTTGCATCCGCCGATCCCAGCTTGCCTTGCGGGCCTGCCTGTAGGCACTCTTGGTGCGTTACCTGGGCGGCTGCGCGGGTGGTCCGCGCCATAAGGGAGAGGCAATGACCGATATCGATGTGCGCTTGCGTGAAGATGTCCACCTGCTGGGTGAACTGCTGGGTGAAACCATTCGCCAGCAGCACGGCGAGGCGTTCCTGCAGAAGATCGAGGACATTCGACACAGTGCCAAGGCCGACCGCCAAGGAGCGGCCGAGCAACTCAGCACCACCCTGGCGGACCTCGCCGAAGACGACCTGCTGCCGGTGGCGCGGGCCTTCAACCAGTTCCTCAACCTGGCCAACATCGCCGAGCAGTACCAGCTCATTCACCGCCGCGATGCCGGGCAGCCCGCCCCGTTCGAGGACCGCGCGCTGCCTGAACTGCTCGCACGTCTCAAGCAAGCCGGGCACAAGGCTGATGCGCTGGCCCGACAGTTGGCGCGGCTGGACATCCAGTTGGTGCTCACCGCGCACCCCACCGAGGTGGCGCGGCGCACGTTGATCCAGAAATACGACGCCATTGCCGCGCAACTGGCGGCCCAGGACCACCGCGACCTCACCCCGGCCGAGCGCCAGCAGATACGCGAACGGCTGCGCCGACTGATCGCCGAGGCCTGGCACACCGAGGAAATCCGCCGCACCCGGCCAACCCCGGTGGACGAAGCCAAATGGGGCTTCGCAGTGATCGAGCATTCTCTCTGGCACGCCATTCCCAGCCACCTGCGCAAGGTCGACCAGGCCTTGTCCGAGGCCACCGGCCTGCACCTGCCGCTGGAGGCCGCGCCCGTGCGCTTCGCCTCGTGGATGGGCGGCGACCGCGACGGCAACCCCAACGTCACCGCCGCAGTGACCCGCGAAGTGCTGCTGCTGGCACGCTGGATGGCCGCCGACCTGTTCCTGCGCGATATCGACTACCTGGCGGCGGAGCTGTCGATGCAGCAGGCCAGCGCTGCTGTGCGCGCAAAAGTGGGCGACAGCGCCGAGCCCTACCGCGCCCTGCTCAAGCAGGTACGTGAGCGGCTGCGTGCTACCCGCGCCTGGGCCCATGCCTCGCTGGCGAGTACCCAGCCTGCCAGCGCCGAGGTGCTGGTGGACAACCGCGAGCTGATCGAGCCGCTGGAGCTTTGCTACCAGTCGCTGCACGAATGCGGGATGGGCGTGATCGCCGATGGCCCGCTGCTCGACACCTTGCGCCGGGCGGTGACCTTTGGCCTGTTCCTGGTCCGACTGGACGTGCGCCAGGACGCAGCCCGGCACCGCGATGCGCTGTCGGAAATCACCGACTACCTGGGCCTTGGTCGCTACGCCGACTGGGATGAGGAACAGCGCATTAGCTTCCTGCAAGCTGAACTGAAGAATCGCCGTCCGCTGTTGCCCGGGCATTTCAAGCCCCAGGCCGACACCGCCGAGGTGCTTGCCACTTGCCGTGAGATCGTTGCAGCGCCGGGTGCCTCGCTGGGCTCCTACGTGATCTCCATGGCCGGCGCCGCGTCCGACGTGCTGGCAGTGCAGTTGCTGCTCAAGGAAGCCGGCCTCACTCGGCCGATGCGCGTCGTGCCGCTGTTCGAGACTCTCGCCGACCTGGACAACGCAGGCCCGGTGATGGAGCGCCTGCTGGGTCTGCCAGGCTACCGCGCCAGCCTGCATGGGCCGCAGGAAGTGATGATCGGCTATTCCGACTCGGCCAAGGATGCAGGCACCACGGCAGCGGCGTGGGCGCAGTACCGCGCGCAGGAGAACCTGGTGCGTATCTGCACTGAGCACCAGGTCGAGTTGCTGCTGTTCCATGGTCGTGGTGGCACCGTGGGGCGTGGTGGTGGCCCGGCGCATGCGGCGATCCTGTCGCAGCCGCCGGGCTCGGTGGCCGGCAGGTTCCGCACCACCGAGCAGGGCGAGATGATTCGCTTCAAGTTCGGCTTGCCAGGCATCGCCGAACAGAACCTCAACCTTTATCTGGCCGCCGTGCTGGAGGCGACCCTGTTGCCGCCGCCGCCACCGCAACCGGCTTGGCGCGAACTCATGGACCAGCTGGCCGCCGATGGCCTGAAGGCCTACCGCGGCGTGGTGCGCGAGCACCCGGATTTCGTCGAGTACTTCCGTGAGTCCACCCCTGAGCAGGAACTTGGCCGCCTGCCACTGGGCAGTCGCCCGGCCAAGCGTCGCGCCGGCGGTATCGAGAGCCTACGGGCGATTCCGTGGATCTTCGGGTGGACCCAGACCCGCCTGATGCTGCCCGCCTGGCTGGGCTGGGAGACGGCGCTGGGCAATGCCCTGGCCCGTGGCCAGGGCGAGTTGCTGGGGCAGATGCGCGAACAATGGCCGTTCTTCCGCACCCGCATCGACATGCTGGAGATGGTCCTGGCCAAGGCTGACGGCGAAATTGCCAAGGCCTACGACGAACGTCTAGTGCAACCGCCACTGCTGCCACTGGGTGCGCAGCTGCGCGACCTATTGTCGCAGTCATGCCAGGTGGTGCTGGGCCTGACGGGACAACCGGTGCTACTGGCGCACAGTCCTGAAACCCTGGAATTCATTCGCTTGCGCAACACCTACCTGGACCCGCTGCACCGCTTGCAGGCCGAGTTGCTGGCCCGCTCGCGCAGCCGCGAAGCCGCTCTGGATAGCCCATTGCAGCAGGCCCTGCTGGTGACCGTGGCGGGCATCGCCGCTGGTTTGCGCAACACCGGCTGAGGGGGCAGGGCGCCAGGGTCGGGGTGTTGCCCGGGGGCTGGCCAGGTTCGGCGGTGGGCTGGGTTGCGCTGGGCGCAACCTGCACGGTCAGCGTTCGGGAACAGTGCTTTACCGCCGGTTTCGAACGCTTGTCTGGCTGCCGGGCGCTGTGTATCTTGAGCAGCCTTTTGACCGATTTTTCGGTCTGAACCGATTTTCCGGACTTGGCCCTGTGCGCCGAATCCACTGATTTGCATAAAAAAATTATGAGGAGCACGAGATGCGCGTAATTCTGCTGGGAGCTCCCGGGGCCGGTAAAGGTACTCAGGCAAAGTTCATCACCGAGAAGTTCGGCATTCCACAGATCTCCACCGGTGACATGCTGCGTGCGGCGGTCAAGGCTGGTACCCCGCTGGGCCTGGAACTGAAGAAAGTCATGGATGCCGGCCAGCTGGTTTCCGACGACCTCATCATTGGCCTGGTCAAGGAGCGTATCGCTCAACCCGACTGCGCCAACGGCTGCCTGTTCGACGGTTTCCCGCGCACCATCCCGCAAGCCGAAGCCATGGTCGCCGCCGGTGTCGAGATCGACAACGTGGTGGAGATCGCCGTGGACGACGAAGAGATCGTTGGCCGCATGGCTGGCCGCCGCGTCCACCTGGCCTCGGGCCGCACCTACCACATTCAGTACAACCCGCCGAAAGTGGAAGGCAAGGACGATGTCACTGGCGAAGAGCTGATCCAGCGCGACGACGACAAGGAAGAAACCGTGCGTCACCGCCTGTCGGTCTACCACAGCCAGACCAAGCCTCTGGTCGACTTCTACCAGAAGCTGTCCGCCGTGCAGAACGGCAAGCCCAAGTACAGCCACATCGAAGGCGTCGGCTCGGTCGAAGCCATCACCGCCAAGGTCCTGGCAGCCCTGAGCTGATCCACCCTTGTGTAGCACGACGGCCCGCTTGCGGGCCGTTGTCGTTTATACTGCCGCTCTTTCTCCTTTTGCCTGGATACCTGTTCGATGACCACCCTGCTGGCCCTGGATACCGCCACCGAAGCCTGTTCCGTCGCCCTGCTGCATGATGGCAAGGTGACCAGCCACTACGAGGTGATTCCACGCCTGCACGCGCAAAAGCTGCTGCCGATGATCAAGCAACTGCTGGGCGATTCCGGTGTGCCCCTGAACGCTCTGGATGCCATCGCCTTTGGCCGCGGCCCGGGCGCTTTTACGGGCGTGCGCATCGCCATCGGTGTGGTGCAGGGCCTGGCGTTCGCCCTCGAACGCCCAGTGGTGCCGGTGTCCAACCTGGCCGCACTGGCCCAAGGTGCGCTGCGCCAGCATGGCGTACAACAGGTGGCTGCCGCTGTCGATGCGCGCATGGATGAGGTGTACTGGGGGTGCTACCAGGCAAACGCGGGTGAAATGCGCCTGGTTGGCCAGGAGGTCGTGGTGGCGCCTGAGCGCGTGGTGCTGCCTGAAGGCGGCCAGTGGTTCGGGGCCGGCACCGGCTGGGGCTATGCCGAGCGCCTGGCGGCGAAGGTGGATGCCTGCGATGCAGCGGCGTTGCCCAACGCCCTGGATGTGTTGAGCCTTGCCAGGTTCTCCTGGGCACGTGGCGAGGCCGTGGCTGCCGAGCTGGCCCAGCCTGTGTACCTGCGCGACAATGTCGCCACGCCCAAGGCGCGTCCTTGAAGCCCGATGTAGGGGCGAAAAATCACTAAACTACTAGCTAAAACGTGCAGTTCGTCGGCTATTGCCGTTCACGATAAAACCTTTTGCGGGAACTGTGGTCCAGTTATCAGTCGAGCATTGGTGATGGAATCCTGATGCTGCTAAATTGCCATCATTACTCCTGAGCTCATCCATCATGCGTATCGACGGTTTCTCCTCGCAGTCCTACCCGGTCAAGCGCACGCCGCGCAAGGCGCAGGTGCGTGACGAGGTCATCGACGATGCCGAAGTGGTCGAGGATGAAGCCGAGCCTATCCAGGCCAAGGTAAACCGTCGCGGCGGCGGCCTTCCCGCACGCCAGCAGGACATGATCTTCCCCCGTGCCCGCGACCGGCGCACCGCCACCGCACTGGCCAGCTACCTGTCCACTGCCACCTTCACCGAATGGGACATGGAAGTACTGGGGCTCGACCTGTACATTTGATGGATGACCCCATCACCACTGCCTTATTTCCTCGGTTGTCCGTCCTGGAGCGAAAACGCCTGGCGCGACTACCTTTACCCCGCCGATGCCCGCACCGCTGATTTCCTGGGCTTGTACAGCCAGGTGTTCAATGCCGTGGAGGGCAACACCACCTTCTACGCACGCCCCGCGCCCAGCACGGTCGAACGCTGGGCGCAGCTGATGCCGACGTATTTCCGCTTCACTGCCAAGTTTCCGGGTGACGTCAGCCACGCTGGCGATTTGCGCGAGCAACTGGACTCGGCGCTGGACTTCACGCGCCTGCTCGCGCCGCTGGGCGAGCGGGTGTCACCCTACTGGTTGCAGTTGCCCGCCACGTTCGGCCCTGCGCGCTTGGCCGAGCTGGCCCATTTTCTCGATCAGATCAACGTGCCCGTGGCGGTCGAGGTGCGCAACGATGCCTTCTTCGCCAAGGGCGAGGAGGAGCGCCTGCTCAACCGCTTGCTGCATGGCCGAGGTGTAGAGCGCATCTGCCTGGACCCACGTGCCTTGTTCAGTTGCACCTCACGCGACCCAGGCGTGCTGCACGCCCAGGCCAAGAAACCGCGGGTGCCGCCACGTCCCGCTGCGTTCAGCCTGCATCCGCAGGTGCGTTTCATCGGCCATCCCGAGCTTGAAGCCAACGAACCCTTCCTCACCCCCTGGGTGGACAAGATCGCCGACTGGATCGAGGAGGGGCGCCAGCCGTACATCTTCCTGCACACGGCAGACAACTACCGCGCCGCCGCCCTTGCCCAGCGTTTTCACCAGCGCCTGAGCGAGCGCCTGCCCGGCCTGGCGCCGCTGGTGGAATTGCCGCGTGCACCTGAGGTCGAACAACTGGGCCTACTCTGACGACACCTACCTGCCGGAGGTTGTGACCATGGATGTGCAAACCCTGCGAGCCGAAGCCTTCAAGGCGCTGCATGAGCGTGATGGCGCGTTCGTCATCGCCAACCCGTGGGATGCCGGCTCTGCGCGGTTGCTGGCCAGCCTGGGCTTCGAGGCGCTGGCCACCACCAGTGCCGGGCTGGCGTTCAGCCTGGGGCGGCCAGATGCCGAGGGGGCGCTGACCTTGGACGAGACCCTCGACAACGCCCGGACCATCGTCGATGCCACGCCGCTGCCAGTCGCTGCAGACCTGGAAAACGGTTTCGGCGATCGGCCTGAAGACTGTGCGCAAGCCATCCTGCGCGGTGCCGAAGTGGGCCTGGTGGGGGGCTCTATCGAAGATGCCAGTGGCCGCGCCGACAGTCCCATCTACGATTTCGGACTGTCCGTGGAGCGTGTGCGTGCGGCAGTGCAGGCGGCGCGGAGCTTGCCGTTTCCCTTCACGGTATGTGCACGGGCCGAAAACCTGCTCAACGGTCGGCTGGACCTGGACGCCACCATCCAGCGTTTGCAGGCCTACGCCGAGGCTGGCGCGGATGTGCTGTACGCGCCAGGGCTGCGCAGTGTCGATGAGGTTCGCGCCGTGGTGCAGGCACTGGCCCCCAAGCCGGTCAACGTGCTGATGGGGATGGCAGGTGTGCCTTTGGGTGTGAACCAGTTGCAGGACCTGGGCGTACGCCGTATCAGCGTAGGCTCGTCGCTGGCACGGGCGGCCCTGGGTGCACTCCGGCGGGCCGCGCTGGAGATTCGCGAGCAGGGCACCTTCAGCTATGGCGAACAGGCCCTGCCGTTCGCCGAGCTCAACGACCTGTTCCGTCGCTGATGCCGCATGCGTAGCCTGTTGCTGCTGGCATGCCTGCTGCTCGCGGCAGGCGCGGCCTGGTACGTGGGCTGGCGTCCGGCGCCTGCGTGGAACCCTTGGGCGGTGCTGGACGTACAGCAGCCCCCCAATGTACTTACGCCCTTCAAGCTCTCGCGTTTGCGTGATAACCCCCATTTATGCCGCCAGGCACTCGAAACCTCGACGCTGCGCTATCGGCAACAGGCCGACAGCCCGGCAAGTGCGCAGTGCCCGCTACGGAATGTGTGGCGTATCGAGGGTGGGCAGACGCGGCTGTCCAGCAGCTTCCTGGCCACCTGCCCGCTTGCGGTGGCCTATGCCCTGTTCGAGAAGCACGGCCTGCAACCGGCGGCGCAGCAGGTGTTCGGCCAACCGGTCGCGCAGGTCGAGCACCTGGGCAGCTTCGCCTGTCGCAATGTCTACAGCCGCAAGGAGGGTCGGCTCAGTCAGCACGCTACTGCCAACGCGCTGGATATCAGCGGGTTTCGCCTGGCCAACGGCGAACGCATCGTGCTGGCGCGCGACTGGCAGGGCGAAGGGCAGAAGGCGGTGTTCCTAAGGCAGGTCCGGCAGGCGGCTTGTGACAGCTTCAGTACGGTGCTGGGGCCGGACTACAACGCTGCCCACCACAATCACTTCCATCTGGATATGGGGCGCTGGCAGGTCTGCCGTTAGGCGTGCACGCGCACGTTGTTCAGCACCACCGGGCGTGCCCAGTGCATGTCGAATTCCAGGTCGTTCTGCTGCTTGGCCAGGGTGGCCTCGTCGAAGGGTTCCGGCGCCTTGTCGAGCAGGTCGGTCTCGAACTCGGCAATCGGCAGGTAAAGCGAGCGTGGCGTCGGGGCAGGGCCTGGTGCCGGGTGCGGGTGGCCCTGGCTCATCACCACTGGACGCAGCCAGCTGTTGTTGAGGTCGAGCTGGCGCTGTTGCTCGAGCAGTTCCATAGCGCTGAACGGCTCGGCGGCAGGCTCCAGCAGGTCGCGCTCCAGTTCCGCCTTGGGCAGGAACAGTGGCTCGGGCGGCGTGATCTTGGTGTCGTTCACCACACAGGTGCGCTGGGCGTCGATCAATGCCAGGGCGCGGGCGCCGCCGGTGGGTTCACCGCTTTCCTTGTCGTGGTAGCTGGCCAGGGCCTGACTCACGCTGTCGACGCCGTCGTCTTGCTGCTCAGCCATCGCCCGGGCGAAGAAGTCCTGCCACAGGTGGCTGACGCCGCCCAGTGCCTGGGTATTCTGTCGACCGTAGTTGCCGACAGGCGACAGGTAGGTCAAGCCGATGGGAAGAGTGTCTGACATGGCAGTCGCGCGCGTTGTGCTCTGGCAGAATAGCGGGATATTACCTGTATCGACCGTGGTGGCCGATTCATTAGGGTTCAGTGGACATTTTCGGGTGTGAGTGGTGATGCAAGAGCAAGGCGCAGGTATCAGGGTCGAAGCGATGTCGGCCGAGTATGCGGAACAGGCGGCGGCATGGGCCGGGCGCCTGGGCTTGCCGTTGCAGGACGACGCCGCTGGCTTTGCCGTCCAGGTGGGTGGCGATGGCTTGCAGATCCAGCAACTGGGGCCGCAGGCGCCGGGGCCGGTGCGGGTGGAGTTCGTCGAGGGCCAGGCCGCGCACCGCCGCCAGTTTGGCGGGGGTAATGGGCAGATGATTGCCAAGGCAGTGGGTATCGCCCAAGGGGTGCGTCCGCAGGTGCTGGATGCTACGGCGGGCCTGGGCAAGGACGCATTCGTACTGGCGAGCCTGGGTTGCCAGATGACGCTGATCGAGCGTCAGCCTCTGATCGCTGCGTTGTTGGAAGATGGCTTGGCGCGGGCGCGATTGGATGAAGAGGTGGGGCCGATTGTCGGGCGTATGCGCTTGCTGACCGGCAATGCCATCGAGCGTATGCGCGCCTGGGAAGGCGAGGCGCCGCAAGTGATCTACCTCGACCCGATGTTCCCGCATCGGGACAAGAGCGCACTGGTGAAGAAAGAGATGCGCGTGTTCCGCCCCCTGGTGGGTGACGACCTGGATGCCCCGGCGCTGCTCGAGGCGGCGTTGGCGCTGGCCACCCACCGAGTGGTGGTGAAGCGCCCGCGCAAGGCGCCGATCATCGAGGGAGCCAAGCCTAGCCATAGCCTGGAAGGCAAATCCAGCCGGTACGACATCTATCCGAAGAAGGCGCTGAAAGCCTGAGGGGCGCCGAACTTCAGGCCTGGTATGCCCGCATGAACAATCCCACCACCTCGCGCACATGTGCCTCGGCCTCTGCGTCATCCAAGGCCGGCGCGCAACCCAGCAGGAGCCGGTAATTCGGCGCGCCCTTGAGCAGGCAGAAGAAATGCTCGGCGGCGTGCAGGGGGTTGTCGATCAACAGCAACCCACGCTCGTCGGCGCAGCGCAGCAGCGCCTCCATTTCCGCCAATACCAGCTTGGGGCCTGCCTCGTAGAAGAACTGCGCGAAGCTTGGGTCCTGGCTACCCAGCGCCATGATCAGGCGCGTCAGCTTTACCGACTCGTCCGAGCTGATCAGCGCCTGGAAACCCCGGGCGACGTTCAGCAGCACCTGTTCGAGCGGCACCCCTTCGGGCAGTTCGAAGATCAGCTCGGGCAGTTGGGATTGGCAGGTCGCCATGACCGCCGCGCCGAACAGCGTCTGCTTGTCGGTGAAGTGGCTGTAGACCGTGAGCTTTGAAACACCTGCCGCCGCAGCGACCGCATCCATGCTGGTGTTGGCGTAGCCGAGGCTGAGGAACAGTGACTTGGCAGCTTCGAGGATCGCCTCGCGCTTGGCCAGGTCCTTGGGCCGGCCTGGGCCTGTGGGTGCGTCGTTGCGCATTGGAGTCCGGGTCTGTTTCAAGGAGCGCTCATCTTAACGCTTAAGAGGGCGTCAGGCTGCTACGCATGTCGCGTCGTTAATGCGTTTTTTCTGGTGGACGCCGACTTCCCCAGCCCGGCTCCCTGATTTAATATACCCGGCAGTATAAATATTAGATGCGTCCTCTGCCAAAGGTCATTCGTCATGTTGCATCGTGCCTTGCCCCTTGTTTTGTCTGCCAGCGCCCTGCTGCTCACTGCCTGCGGCCAGCAGGCGGCAGCGCCTGCGGCGCCGCGTCCGGCGCTGGTGATCCAGCCACAGCCCAGTGGTGCCTCGGCCGACAGCTACCCCGGTGAGGTACGCGCCAGGTTCGAGCCGGAGCTGGCGTTTCGAATTGCGGGCAAGGTCAGCAAGCGCCTGGTGGAAGAGGGGCAGCGAGTCAGGGCCGACCAGCCGCTGGCCGAGCTCGACCCGCAGGACGTGCGCCTGCGCCTCGAGGCCAACCGCGCCCAGGTGGCGGGTGCAGAGGCCAACCTGTCCCTGGTGAAGGCCGAGCGTGATCGCTACCAGAAGTTGCTGGAGCGCCAGATGGTCAGTCGCTCGCAGTTCGACAATGCCGAAAACCTCTATCGCGCAGGCCTGGCCCGGCTCAAGCAGGCCAAGGCCGAGTTCGACGTGGCCGGCAACCAGGCGGACTACGCGGTGTTACGCGCGCCGCAGGCCGGAGTGATCGCCAACCGGCAGGTCGAGGTCGGCCAGGTGGTCGCGGCGGGGCAGACCGTGTTTACCCTGGCCGCCGATGGCGAACGTGAAGTGCTCATCGGCCTGCCGGAGCAGCAGTTCGCACGTTTTGCCGTCGGCCAGGCGGTCAGCGTCGAGCTGTGGTCGCACCCCGACCAACGTTTCGAAGGACGCATCCGCGAGTTGTCACCCGCTGCCGACCGGCGCTCGCGCACCTTTGCCGCGCGTATCGCCTTCACCTCCAGCAAGGTCCCGGCCGAACTCGGACAGAGCGCCCGGGTGTTCATCGCCCATGCCGAACAGGCGCCCTTGTCGGTACCGCTGTCGGCAGTAACCGCCGAGAACGGCCACGCTTATGTCTGGCGGGTGAATGCGGACAACCGCCTGGAGCGCGCACCGGTGCGCCTGGGGCCTTACGGCGCCGACAGCGTGCCGGTGCTCGAAGGCCTTGACGCCCGCGACTGGGTGGTCGCCGCCGGGGGCCATGTGCTGCGCGAAGGTCAGCAGGTGCGGCCTGTGGACCGGAGCAACCGTGTGGTGAACCTGGCGAACAAGGAGTAAGTGCCGATGGGCTTCAACCTTTCCGCCTGGGCGCTGCGCAATCGCCAGATCGTACTGTTCCTGATGATCCTGCTTGCGGCTATCGGGGCCATGTCCTACACCAAGCTCGGGCAGAGCGAGGACCCGCCGTTCACCTTCAAGGCCATGGTCATCCGCACCATCTGGCCTGGTGCCACCGCCGAGGAAGTCTCGCGCCAGGTCACCGAGCGCATCGAGAAGAAACTGATGGAGACCGGCGAGTACGAGCGGATCACCTCGTTCTCGCGCCCGGGCGAATCCCAGGTCACCTTCATGGCACGGGACTCGATGCACTCCAACGCCATTCCCGAGCTGTGGTACCAGATCCGCAAGAAAGTCTCGGACATTCGCCACACCTTGCCGCCCGAGGTGCAGGGGCCATTCTTCAACGACGAATTCGGCACTACCTTCGGCAATATCTATGCCCTGACCGGTCCCGGCTTCGACTATGCCGTGCTCAAGGACTACGCCGATCGCATCCAGATCCAACTGCAACGGGTCAAAGATGTGGGCAAGGTCGAGCTGATCGGCCTGCAGGACGAAAAGATCTGGATCGAGCTGTCGAACATCAAGCTGGCCACCCTTGGGGTACCGCTGGCCGCCGTGCAGCAGGCCCTGCGTGAGCAGAATGCGGTGAGCAGCGCGGGCTTTTTCGAAACCGCGAGCGAGCGCCTGCAACTGAGAGTGAGCGGGCGTTTCGACAGTGTCGAGCAGATTCGCCAATTCCCCATCCGCGTGGGTGATCGCACCTTCCGCATCGGTGATGTGGCCGAGGTGCACCGCGGCTTCAACGACCCTCCTGCGCCACGCATGCGCTTCATGGGCGAGGAGGCGATCGGCCTTGCGGTTTCCATGAAGGACGGCGGCGATATCCTGGTGCTGGGCAAGGCTCTCGAGGGCGAGTTCGCCCGTCTGGCGCACAACCTGCCAGCGGGCATGGAGCTGCGCAAGGTGTCCGACCAGCCGGCAGCGGTCAAGGCCGGGGTCGGGGAGTTCGTCCAGGTGCTGGTCGAGGCGCTGGCGATCGTGTTGCTGGTGAGCTTTTTCTCCCTCGGGGTACGCACGGGGCTGGTGGTGGCGCTGGCGATCCCGCTGGTGCTGGCCATGACCTTTGCCGCGATGCACTACTTCGGCATCGGCCTGCACAAGATTTCCCTCGGCGCGTTGGTGCTGGCGCTGGGACTGCTGGTGGACGACGCGATCATTGCCGTGGAGATGATGGCGATCAAGATGGAGCAGGGCTACGACCGCCTCAAGGCGGCCAGCTACGCCTGGTCGAGCACGGCGTTCCCGATGCTTACCGGCACCTTGATCACGGCGGCGGGCTTTCTGCCGATCGCCACGGCGGCGTCTAGCACGGGTGAATACACCCGCTCGATCTTCCAGGTGGTGACCATCGCCTTGCTGACTTCCTGGGTGGCTGCGGTGGTGTTCGTGCCCTACCTGGGCGACCGCTTGCTGCCGGACCTGGCCAAGCGTCACGCCGCCCGCCATGGCAGCGGCGAGCATGCACCAGACCCCTATGCCACACCGTTCTACCAGCGGGTACGGCGCCTGGTGGAGTGGTGCGTGCGTCGGCGCAAGACCGTGATCGTGCTGACCATCCTCGCATTCATCGGCAGCATCGCGCTGTTCCGCTTCGTACCGCAGCAGTTCTTCCCGGCCTCCGGGCGTCCTGAGTTGATGATCGACCTCAAGCTGACCGAAGGTGCATCGCTGAGCAACACCGCCGAGCAGGTCAAGCGCCTGGAGGCGTTGCTCAAGCAGCAGGCGGGCATCGACAACTACGTGGCCTACGTCGGCACCGGGTCGCCGCGTTTCTACCTGCCGCTCGACCAGCAGCTGCCGGCGGCGAGCTTCGCCCAGTTCGTGGTGCTGGCCAAGTCGCTGGAAGAGCGCGAGCGCTTGCGCAGTTGGCTGATCGCGACGCTGGAGGAGCAGTTCCCAACGTTGCGTTCGCGGGTCACGCGCCTGGAAAACGGCCCGCCCGTGGGTTACCCGGTGCAGTTCCGCGTCACTGGCGAGCATATCGAGCAGGTACGCGCCCTGGCCCGCGAGGTGGCGGTAAAGGTGCGCGAGAACCCGCATGTGGTCAACGTACACCTGGACTGGGAAGAGCCGAGCAAGGCGGTGTACCTGGATATCGACCAGGACCGCGCCCGTGCCCTGGGCGTGAGCACCGCGCACCTGTCGAGCTTCCTGCAAAGCTCGCTGACCGGCAGCACGGTCAGCCAGTACCGCGAAGACAACGAACTGATCGAGATCCTGTTGCGCGGCACGGCCGAGGAACGCGGTCAGTTGGGCAGCCTCGGCAGCCTGGCGCTGCCGACCGAAAACGGCATGAGCGTGGCGCTGTCGCAGGTGGCGACCCTGGAGTACGGCTTTGAGGAAGGCATTATCTGGCACCGCAACCGCTTGCCGACGGTGACCGTGCGTGCCGATATCTACGACAAGGAACAGCCAGCCACGTTGGTCAAGCAGATCCAGCCGACCTTGCAGCAGGTGCGCGACAAGTTGCCTGACGGTTACCTGCTGGAGGTGGGCGGCACGGTGGAAGATGCCGAGCGCGGGCAGCGTTCGGTGAATGCCGGCATGCCATTGTTCGTGGTGGTGGTGCTGAGCCTGCTGATGCTTCAGCTACGCAGCTTCTCGCGCACGGTGATGGTGTTCCTCACCGCGCCCCTGGGGTTGATCGGCGTGACCTTGTTCCTGCTGGTGTTCCGCCAGCCGTTCGGCTTCGTCGCCATGCTCGGCACCATCGCCCTGGCGGGGATGATCATGCGTAACTCGGTGATCCTGGTGGACCAGATCGAGCAGGACATCGCCTCGGGGCTGGACAAGTGGCAGGCGATCATCGAGGCCACGGTGCGGCGCTTCCGGCCTATCGTTCTGACTGCCCTGGCGGCGGTGCTGGCGATGATTCCGCTGTCGCGCAGTGTGTTCTACGGGCCGATGGCGGTGGCGATCATGGGCGGCTTGATCGTCGCCACGGTGCTGACCCTGCTGTTCCTGCCGGCGCTGTATGCGGCGTGGTTCAGGGTCAGGAAGGACGCCTAGCGTTCTGCTTGAAGTTCGCGCCGTACGTGTAGGAGCGGGCCCGCGAAGCAGGGCGACGCCCTGGCCATGCAAGGCGGGGCGTTCTTCGCGAGCAAGCTCGCTCCTACAGGGTTGCGTTGGGGCTCAGAGCGCGCCGAATACCTTCTTGGCCAGGCTGGTGGCGGCCTGCGCAGGGTTCTGGCGAATGTTCTGTTCTTGCTTGGCGATCATCTCGAACAGGCCGTCGAGGGCTTTTTCGGTCACGTAGTGCTCGATGTTGGCGTCATTCTTGATAAGGCCCAGGCCCTTGGCTTGGCCGGCGAAGCTGTTGTACTGCTGGGCCAGGCCGACCTTGTCGGTGGCCTGCTTGACGATGGGCAGGAACTTGGCGCGGATCTGCTCGCGGCTGCTCTTGTTCAGGTACTGGGTGGCGGAGTCCTCGCCACCGCTGAGGATGCCCTTGGCATCGGTCACGGTCATCTTCTTCACCGCATCCACCAGGATCGCCTGGGCTTGCGGTACAGCCGCTTCGGCGGCCTTGTTCATGCTGGCTTCCAGTGCATCGACCTGGTCACCCTTGCCGAACATCTTCATGGCCTTGGCCGCCTTGCCGAGGTTGCCCGGCAGTTCGATGCGCACATCGGGGTTGTTGCTGAAACCGCCGGGGGTGCTCAGTTGCTTGACCGCCACCTGCGCGCCCTGGGTCAAGGCATCCTTGAGGCCGCCGCTGGCGTCGCTCTGCGACAGGTCGCCCAACGACAGGGCCAAGGCGTTGGCCGACAGCAGCAGGCCGGCGCACAGGGTGGTGAAACGCAGCGAGGAACGAATCATGAAAGCTTCCTTATGGCAAAAATGAAGAGGGCTCAGCGCACTTGCTCGAGTTTGACCCGCAGCGGTTGCGGGTCACTGCCATCGAGCTTCACGCCGTGGTGTTCGGTGTTGATGAACAGCAGCTTGCCATCGAGCTCGATCCGTGCGCTCACCGCATAGCGGTGCCCAGGCTTGACCTGGGCAGGGTCGTAGCTGAGGTGGAAGGGCAGCGGGACGTTGCCTTTGACCGGGCCTGACTGGTTGGCCAGGGTAACGGCCGGGGCGTCCATCAGCGACACATCCTGCAGGCTCACGCTCAACGTAGCGGTTGGGGGCAGGGCGATGCGCTGGAGGTAGAAGACTTCGCCATCGAGGCGGGCGTGGTTCGAAGGGGTGTGGCTGGTGCAGGCCGCGAGTAGTGTGGCGGCGCACAGGGTGACGAGTTTTTTCATGGTGTCTCCGCAATTCCAACCTGGGGAACTTTAGCGTAAGGGCGTGCCTTGTAGGAAATGGGGCCGTCAGTCAGAGCCTCTTCGCGGGCAAGCCCGCTTCTACCGGTACTGCGCATAACCTGTAGGGCGGGCTTGCCGGCGAAGAGGCCGGAACTGTCGCTGCATCAGCTGATGGCTGCCTCCAGCGTTTCATCCCGGTGCAACGCCACCTGGCGGATCGACAGACGCAACTCCGCCGACAGCACGCGCTTGGCCACGCCCTCGGCGAGCTCGCCCAGCTTGTCGTGATACCCCAGCTTGCCCTCGGCGTTCGGCCTCAACACGCCTTCGCGTACCAGGGTCTGGATGAAGTGGCGGAACAGGGTCTTGTCGAAGAACTCCGGGGCGTTCAAACCATGCAGGATCGACAGGCGCTGGGCCATCATCACGCACAGACTCTCCAGCGCCTCGGCGTCCAGGGTGTGCTGGCCGCTGTTGAGCAGCAACGAGGTGGCCATGTAGAAGCGTTGCAGGGTCTGGGTGATGCTGCGTGACAGCAGGGTCAGCAGCACGAATTGCCGCGAGCTCGGGGCCGGGCGCAGGTACACGCCGTTCTCGAAACGCAGCAGGCCTTGCTCGACCAGTGCCGCCAGCCACTGGTCGATGGCTTCGTCGAGCTGCTCCGGCGTCCAGCGCAGGAACAGCTCCGCTTGCAGGTACGGGTAAAGCGCCCGCACGTACTGCCCAACCAGTTCGCGGCTCATGCGCGAGCTGCTCTGGAAGAAGCTCGCCAGCAATGCGGGCAGGGCGAAGATATGCAGGACGTTATTGCGGTAGTAGGTCATCAGCACCGCATTGGCTTCATCCAGGTAGAGGATGCGCCCCAGGGCGTCTTTCTGCTCGGCCAGCAGCTGCATGCCGCGCACATGTTCGATCAGCGCCTTGCCATTGCCTTCCGGCAGGGTGATGTGCGCCGAGTAGGGCACCTGGCGCAGCAGTGCCAGGTACAGGTCGAGCACGCGGGTCAGGGCGCGCTCATCCAGGGCCAGACGGCTGGTGGACAGCAGTGCCAGGGCCACCAGGTTGACCGGGTTGACTGCCGCCGCCTCGTTGAGGTGGCGAGCCACGGTTTCGCCCAGGCGGGTGGTGGTCTCGTTCAGCCATTGAGGGCGGAACTGTGGTGCGAGATCCTGCTCGCGCCAGCCCGGCTGCTGCTCATCAAGGAAGCCGGCCAGGCGAATAGGCTCGCCGAAGTTGACGTACACCTGGCCAAAGCGCTGCTTGAGCGCGCCGATGACCTTGAAGATGTCGAAGATCGATTCCTTCTTCTTGCTCGCGCCGCGCAGCTCGCCCAGGTAGGTGCGGCCTTCGAGTACACGCTCGTAGCCGATGTACACCGGCACGAAGACGATCGGCGTGCGCGAAGAGCGCAGGAAGCTGCGCAAGGTGATCGCCAGCATGCCGGTGCGTGGCTGCAGCATGCGTCCAGTGCGCGAGCGGCCGCCCTCGACGAAGTACTCCACCGGGAAGCCCTTGGTGAACAAGGTGTGCAGGTATTCGTTGAATACCGCGGTGTACAGCGGGTTGCCTTTGAAGGTGCGGCGCATGAAGAACGCACCGCCCCTGCGCAGCAGGCTGCCGATCACCGGCATGTTGAGGTTGATGCCGGCGGCAATGTGCGGCGGGGTGAGGCCGTTGCGGAACAGCAGGTAGGACAGCAGCAGGTAGTCGATGTGGCTACGGTGGCAGGGCACGTAGATCACCTCGTGCCCCGGGGCGATGCCCTGCACCTGCTCGATGTGGTTGACCTTGATGCCGTCGTAGATCTTGTTCCAGAACCAGCTCAGCACCACTTCCAGGAAGCGGATGGCGGTATAGGTGTAGTCCGAGGCGATCTCGTTGCCGTAGTGCAGCGCTTTGGCTTCGGCCTTGGCGTAGGAGATCTTCTCACGCTCGGCTTCGTCGCTGATGGCCTGGCGTACCAACGGGTCGTGCACCAGACCCTTGACCAGGTGGCGTCGGTGCGAGATATCCGGGCCGATGACGGCGGTCTTGAGGTTGCGAAAGTGCACGCGCATCACGCGCTGGGCCATGCGCACGGTGCGCTCGTGGCCTTTGTTGTGCTGAACCAGCTCGCGCAGGTGGATAGGCGCGGAGAACTGCACGCGGGTCTTGCGGCCCAGGATCAGCACAGTGAGCAGGCGGCGAAGGCGGCCGGTCACTGCCCAACTGTCGGCGAACAGCAGTTTCCACGGGCTCGATTCGCTGGCTGGGGTCTGCCCCCAGAACACGCTGACCGGGATGATCTGCGCATCTTCTTCCGGGTGCTGGGTCACCGCCGCCACCAGGCGTTGCAAGGTGGGCGGAGCGCCGCGCTTGTCGTGACGGCCAAGCCAGTCGGGCTCGGGGGTCAGGTAGAAGAACGCCGCCGCTTCGTGCAGGCCGCCCACGGCAACGGGCACGACCGGGCGTGGAAGCCCCGCCTTGGTGCATTCGCGATCGATCACCGCCAGGTCGGTGAGCGACGGCGAGGGCAGGGCGTAGAACACCGGGCGGCTGCGGTCGAGCTTGAGGGTCAGCGAGGACTGGTTGATGGTCTCGGAGCGCACCCACAGGTACAGGACGCGACGCAGGGCGCCGAAGATGAGGCGGCGCAGGGGGGAACGGGTCATGGGGTAGGTGCCCTGGGTGAGATTTTCAGGTGATGTTCCAGCCAGTTAGTCTGCCGTATCCGCTGAAGTTCAGCAAAATCCGGGCAGTCATGAAATTTTTTTGTCCGCTGCCATATACTCGGTCCGCAGCTTGCAGGAAATTTCATCAAGCTGTGTCGGCACGGGATGATTTCGTGCCTACAAGGCGATCTTCAAAATAAAAATCCGGAGTAGTTCAGATGTCGTCTCGTGAGACTGGGAATGTGAAGTGGTTCAACGACGCCAAAGGTTATGGCTTCATTCAGCGCGAAGGTGGGGCGGATGTGTTCGTCCACTATCGGGCTATTCGCGGTGAGGGGCATCGTAGCCTGGTCGAAGGGCAACGGGTTGAGTACAGCCTGACCCAAGGCCAGAAAGGCCTGCAGGCAGAAGACGTCGTCGGTCTGTAAGTAGCAAGCCTCAAGCTGCAAGCTGTCCGTGGCGCTTGCAGCCTGATGCTTCCAGGCAACTCGTTTCAGCTGGTGCGCCAGGTGATCTCTTCTTCACCGTCGGCGCTGATGCGGATCCAGCGGTCGGCATCCTCCTCGCCATCTTCTTCCACCCAACTGCCCGGTGCGCAGCGTACTTCCACATTGAGCGCGGCGAAGGCGGCGCGGGCGCAGGCAATGTCGTCTGGCCACGGAGTCTGATCGCTTTCCAGGAACAGGCTGTTCCATTTCCCCACAGCCTTGGGTAACCATGTGACCGGAATGTTACCGGCCTGGCACTTGAAGGTCTGGCCTTTCTGCTTCCACTCGCTGCACGGGCCCAGGGCCTGGGTCAGCCATTCGGCAATCCGCCGATGGTCGACGTCGCTGTCTTTCAGGTAGATCTCGATATCGGGTTGGCGCATCTTGGAACTCCGCGGTGCTCAGTCTTGGCGCACGAAATAGTCATAACGCATGGAAACGGTGACCGTGAACGGTTCGGCCTGCTCGATCACCCGTGCGCGCTTCTCGGCGCTGGCGCGCCAGCCATGTGGCGTCATGGCCAGCAGGTCGGCGCGAGCCTTGGGCTCGGCCAGCGCCAGGGTGAATTCCAGCACCTCGCCATGGGCATGGTGCATACCTTCGGGAATCAGCGCCAGGTGCTTGTCGTCGGTGTAGGGGCGCACTTCATCGTAGAGCACCTGGCGCAGTTCCATCAGGTGGCCGCTGGTCGGACCAACCCGCATCAGGCCGCCGCCGGGAGCCAGCAGGCGCTTGGCTTCCTGCCAGTCCAGCGGGCTGAACACGCTGGCAATGAAGTTGCAGCTTCCCGCCTGCAAGGGGACGCGGGCCATGCTGGCGACCATCCAGGTGACCTGTGGCGAGCGGCGGCAGGCACGCTTGACCGCCTCGCGGGAAATATCCAGCGCGAACCCTTCGGCTTCGGGCAGGGCCTGGGCGAGCTGTGCGGTGTAGTAGCCCTCGCCGCAGCCGATGTCCAGCCAGCTCCGCGGTGTGCGTTCGGCGGCCAGTTCCGCCAGGCGCTTGGCGACCGGGGCGTAGTGGCCGGCATCGAGAAAGTCGCGGCGGGCCTCGACCATCGCCTGGTTGTCGCCGGGGTCGCGGCTGTTCTTGTGCTGCACCGGCAGCAGGTTCAGGTAGCCCTGGCGGGCGCGGTCGAAACGGTGGCCGGCGGGGCAGGCCACGCCGTTGTCGAGCTGCGCCAGGGGCGCCTGGCAAAGAGGGCAGGCGAGCATCAGGCGAGCAACCGCACCAGCGTCTGGTAGTAGATTTCGGTAAGCAGGTCGAGGTCGCTGGCCAGGATGCGCTCATCGACCTGGTGAATGGTGGCGTTGACCGGGCCGAGCTCGACCACCTGGGTGCCCATGGTGGCGATGAAGCGACCGTCCGAGGTGCCGCCGCTGGTCGAGGGTTGGGTGTCACGGTCGGTGACCGCCTTGATGCTGGCCGACACCGCATCGAGCAGTTCGCCCGGCTCGGTGAGGAACGGCAGGCCCGACAGCGCCCAGTCGATCGACCAGTCCAATTGGTGCTTGTCGAGGATCTGCGCGACACGCTGCTGCAGGCCTTCGACCGTCGACTCGGTGGAGAAGCGGAAGTTGAACAGCGCGTGCAGCTCGCCAGGCACCACATTGGTGGCGCCGGTGCCGGAATTGAGGTTGGAGATCTGGAAGCTGGTCGGCGGGAAGAACGCGTTGCCTTCGTCCCAGTGCTCGGCAGCCAGTTCCGCCAGGGCGGGTGCGGCCAGGTGGATCGGGTTGCGCGCCAGGTGCGGATAGGCCACGTGGCCTTGCTTGCCGCGCACGGTCAGGGTTGCGCCGAGCGAGCCGCGACGGCCGTTCTTGACCACATCGCCCAGCAAGGTGGTGCTGGACGGCTCGCCGACGATGCACCAGTCCAGGCGCTCGTTGCGCGCCTTGAGGCGCTCGACCACGGCCTTGGTGCCATGGTGCGCCGGGCCTTCTTCATCACTGGTGATGAGGAACGCCACCTTGCCGCGATGGTTTGGGTAGTCGTGAACGAAGCGTTCGCTGGCCACCACCATCGAGGCCAGGCTGCCCTTCATGTCGGCGGCGCCGCGGCCGCAGAGCATGCCGTCGGCGTCGATCAGCGCATCGAACGGCTCATGCTGCCACTGCTGCACGGGGCCGGTGGGCACCACGTCGGTGTGGCCGGCGAAGCACAACACCGGGCCATCCTGGGTGCCGTGGGTGGCCCAGAAGTTATCGACGTCCTCGATACGCATCGGTTCGAGCTGGAAGCCGACGGCGCCCAGGCGCGTCATCATCTGGGACTGGCAGTCGGCGTCGACCGGGGTCACCGAGGGGCGACGGATCAGGTCGCAGGCCAGTTGGAGGGTGGGCGATAGCTCGGCTGGGGCCGTCATGGGAAACTCCGGGGCAAGGCAAGGCGGAAACGAAGGGGCGTTATCTTATATCAAGTTGTGTCGGTGGGCACGGCGCATTGGGGCTGGCCTTGTTTGGCCAGGGTCGGCTCTTTCGCGGGCAAGCCCATTCCTACCGCTATGGCAGGAGCGGGCTTCACCGGCCTCAGGTCGCCTGCGCCTCCACCGCCTTGTCGGCAGGCTTGGGCAGCGACGACAGGAACGCCATCACCAACGCCGCCGCATACGGCAACGACTGTACCAGCAGCATCGCCACCCAGAAACGCATGTCCGAACTCGGCAGCCCCTGCACCAGGTAGATGCCCGCCGCCGCGCCCCACAGCAGCAACATGATGAACAGCTCCTCGCGCGCTTCGGAAATCGCCACCAGCAAGCCATGGCTGTCGGCATTCTTCGGCGTACGGAAGAACGGCATGCTGCTGGTGAAGAACCCGTACAGCACCGCCTTGGCGATGGTGTGCGACAGTGCAAGCCCCGCCAGGGCGGCGGCGAAGGCGTCCTTGAGGTCCACCCCTACCGCGCGACGGTAGAGGAAGACGATCTTGGCGACCTTGAAGAAGAACAACGCCAGCGGCGGGATGGCGAAGATCATCAAGGGCGGGTCGACCCGATGCGGCACGATGATCATCGCCGCCGACCAGAGCAACGCGCCGACCGTGAAGAAGATATTCATGCCATCGGCGATCCACGGCAGCCAGCCGGCCAGGAAGTGGTAGCGCTGGCCGCGGGTCAGCTCGCTGCCCTTGCCGCGCAGCAGGGCGGCGGCGTGGTGCTTGATGATCTGGATAGCGCCGTAGGCCCAGCGGAAGCGCTGCTTCTTGAAGTCGATGAAAGTGTCGGGCATCAGGCCCCTGCCGTAGCTGTTGTGCGCGTAGGCAGCCGACAGGCCTTTCTCGAACACCCGCAGCCCCAGCTCGGCGTCTTCGCAGATGCACCAGTCGGCCCAGCCCAGTTCCTCGAGCACGCTGCGTCGGGTCATGGTCATGGTGCCGTGCTGGATGATCGCGTCGCGGTCGTTGCGGGTCACCATGCCGATATGGAAGAACCCCTTGTACTCGCTGTAGCACAGTTTCTTGAAGGCGCTTTCGTGCTGGTCGCGGTAGTCCTGGGGCGACTGCACCACGGCGATCTTCGGGTCGGCGAAGTGCGGCACCATGTGCTTGAGCCAGTTGCGGTCGACGCAGTAGTCCGAGTCGATCACGGCGATCACTTCGGCGTCCTTGGCCGTATGCGGGATCAGGTAGTTCAGGGCGCCGCCCTTGAAGCCCGCCAATGGCGCCACGTGGAAAAAGCGGAAGCGTGCGCCGAGTTTTTCGCAGTGAGCCTTGAGCGGCTCCCACACGGCCGGGTCTTTGGTGTTGTTGTCGATCACCAGCACCTCAAAGTCCGGGTAGTCCAGGGCTGCGAGGGCATCGAGGGTCTGCTTGACCATCTCCGGCGGCTCGTTGTAGCACGGCACGTGCACCGAGACCTTGGGCCGGTAGGCGCTGTCGCCCTGCACGGGCAGGAATTCCCGGCGGCGTTTGTGAATCCACACCGCCTCGGCCAGTTCATGGGCCTCGGTCAGCAGCACGATGAACACGCCCAGCGCACCGAGGGCCAGCAGCACACCCACCGTGAGGCTGAACCAGGTGCTGTATTGCTGGCTGTAGTCGTAGGCGATCCATACCAGCACCGACCCGCAAAGAAAGGTAATGAAGGTCAGGAAGGTACGCCCACGCTGGCGCAGGGCCGAGCCGTCGATCAGCAGCACGGCCAGGGCGATCATCGCCAGCACCACCGAGGCCACCGCCAGCGCTCGCCATTGTGGAATCGCCACTACCGGCCCTTCGAAGTTGAACTTCTGCTGGCGCTCGGCGTTGAACACACCCCAGTAGGCACCCACCGAGCCTTCGTCGCTGGCCTTCCACGGCTGGTCGTAGGCTTCGATGACAAAGTAGTTGTAGCCGCGGCGGTTGAGGGTGTTGACCAGGGTGCGCAGGTAGATCGCCTGGTCGGCCTGGGTGGCGTCGGCGCCGCCGCGCATGCGGCCGTTGCTGGGCCAGCCGACTTCCGAAAGCAGCAGCGGCTTGCGTGGAAACTGCACCTTGAGGTCGCGGGCGCGATCGAGCACGAACTGCACCGAGTCCTTCATCGGCACGAATTCCCAATAAGGCAGGATGTGTGCGGCGATCAGGTCGACATGGCGCGCCAGTTCCGGGTGTTCTTTCCAGATATGCCACTGTTCGCTGGTGGTGACCGGCACCTTGACCGCGGCGCGTACCCGGTCCAGGTACTGGATGAGTGCCTCGGGGGTGATCTCCTCGCGGAACAACGCCTCGTTACCCACCACCACGCGTACCACGCTGCGAGAGGTGTTGGCCAGCTCGATGGCCTTGGCGATTTCGCGTTCGTTGCGTTCCAGGTCCGGGCTGATCCAGATGCCTAGGGTGACGCGCAGGCCCAGCTCCTCGGCCAGGCGCGGAATCAGCTCCTGGGTGCCTTCGACGGTATAGATGCGGATGCTGTCGGTGAGCTTGCTCATCTGCTCCAGGTCCTGGCGCATCTGCTGTTCGTTGGGGTACTGGCCCTTTTGCGGACTCTCGCCGAGGCGGAAGGGCGAATAGGAAAAGCCGGAGATCTGTTCCGGCCAGGCAGGTGCCGACACCGGGCGGTTGACCAGCGCCCAGAAACCGGTAAACAGCGCGGCGATGGCCAGGACCACCACCAGGTTGAGGCCGAGTTTGCGTGATGACATAAGCGTTTTCGTGTTCCGGGAAAGGAGCGGGCGGCAGGTCGATTCCTACGCGTACCGGCAAGGTAGTGCGTCGAATTTTCTGCATGAAGTAAAGTTTTGAGCCCGCTCGGTTGTCGTCCATATCTTTTCGTTCGATGGGACATTAAAGCAGGCTTGGCAAGTGCTTTCCTAACGTTGGACGGCTCGCACATCGCAAAGCCAACTTTTGGCAGCCCTGCTGGCCTATAATGCGCGCCGATTTCTCGGGGTATGAGCTTCGGGGGTACGAGCTTCGAGGTATGAGCATGAGCACAGAAGATCCGCGTTTTGCCGGTGTAGCCCGGCTGTACGGCGATGAAGGCCTGCAACGCTTGCAGCGCGCCCATGTGGCGGTGGTCGGTATCGGCGGTGTCGGCTCCTGGGCGGCGGAAGCCCTGGCGCGCAGTGGCGTGGGTGAAATCAGCCTGTTCGACCTGGATGACGTGTGCGTCAGCAACACCAATCGCCAAGCCCATGCCCTGGAGGGGCAGGTCGGCAAGCCCAAGGTCGAGGTCATGGCCGAGCGGCTGCGAGCGATAAATCCGGCTTGCACGGTGCATGCGGTGGCTGATTTCGTCACCCGCGAGACCATGGCCGAACACATCGGCGAACACCTCGACTGCGTGATCGACTGCATCGACAGCGTTATGGCCAAGGCCGCGCTGATTGCCTGGTGCAAGCGCCGCAAGATCACCATCGTCACCACCGGAGGTGCCGGCGGGCAGATCGACCCGACGCAGATCCAGGTCGGCGACCTCAACAAGACCTTCAACGACCCGCTGGCCTCACGGGTGCGTTCGACCCTGCGCCGCGACTACAACTTCTCGCGCAACACCAGCCGCAACTATGCGGTGCCTTGCGTGTTCTCCAGCGAGCAACTGCGCTACCCCAAGGGCGATGGCAGCGTGTGCTTGCAGAAGAGTTTCGTCGGCGAGGGTGTACGGCTGGACTGCTCGGGCGGCTTTGGCGCGGTGATGATGGTGACCGCGACCTTTGGCATGGTGGCGGTGAGCAAGGCGGTAGAAAAGCTGGTGGGCGGGGTGCGGCGGCCTTCGGAGCGGGTCAAGGCCGAGTAAACGGCGGTGCTATCGCACTATCGGTGACTTGCCGCGAGTTCGGCCATACGCTGCAACACCGCATGCAACCCGTTGCTGCGCGAGGGCGACAACTGCCGCTCCAGCCCTAACTGGCTGAACCACCCCGGCAAATCCAGTTGTGCCAGTTGCGCACTGTCCACCCCCTGCACCCGCACCAGCAACAGCGCCAGCAGCCCACGCAGCAGGCGCGCATCACTGCTGGCCTTGAACCGCCACTGTCCGTCGACCTGCACGCTCACCAGCCATACCAGGCTCTCGCAGCCGTGCACCCTATTGGCTTCGGTCTTTTCGTGTTCATCCAGCGGCTCCAGACGCTCGCCCCATTGCATCAGCAGGCGCGCTCGTTGCTCCCAGCCCCTGGCGTCGGTAAAACGCTCCAGCGCCTCGAGCGCTTGCGGCGACAGGCTCATCGCAACAGCTCCAGGCCTTGGTCGAGCGCTTCGAAGAATCGCTGCAAATCGTCACTGTCGTTGTACAAGGCCAGTGAAACGCGGATCGCGCCATCCAGCCCCAGGCCCTTGAGCAGTGGCATGGCGCAGTGGTGCCCGGCGCGCACGGCAATGCCTTGCTCGGTCAGCAGGTGAGCAATGTCGGCGTTGTGTATGCCTTCGATGACGAAGCTGGCCAGTGCAGTCTCGGGCGTACCTAGCACCCGGATGCCTTCGCGATCGGCCAGCCCGCGCAGCAGATGCTGGTGCAGGCTCGCCTCGTGGTTGGCCACGGCGTGGGCATCAAGGCTTGCCAGGTAATCGAGGGTCGCGCCCAGGCCGATGACGCTGGCGATCGGCGGGGTGCCCGCCTCGAAGCCCAGGGGCGCGGGGCGGAAGCTCGCGTCGTGGTAGTCGGCGATCTGCACCATCTCGCCGCCGAACTGCCAGTGACGCAACTGCTCCAGTGCCTGAGCGCGGCCCCAGAGCACGCCGACGCCATCCGGGCCATACAGCTTGTGGCTTGAGAACACGTAGAAATCGCAGCCCAACTGCTGCACGTCATGCCGGCCATGCACCACGCCTTGGGCACCGTCCACCACGGTGAGTGCGCCCTGTGCCCGTGCATGGGCCAGCATGGCCGACAGCGGCTGCCAGGTGCCCAGCACGTTGGACAGTTGGCTGACCGCCAGCAGGCGGGTGCGCGGGCCGATCAGTTGCAGAGAGCGGTCCAGGTCGATGTGCCCGTCGGCGTCCAGCGGCAACACCACCAAGCGCAGGTTGCGGCGCTTGGCCAGCTGCTGCCAGGGCAGCAGGTTGGCGTGGTGTTCGAGGGCGCTGACGGCAATCTCGTCACCCGCCTCGAAGCCATGTTCCAGGCCGTAGGCCAGCAGGTTCAGCGCCGAGGTGGCGCCGTGGGTGAACAGCACCTGGCGCGAGTCGGCAGCATTGAGCCAGGCGGCCACCTTGTCGCGGCTGGCCTCGAAGGCCTGGGTCGCCAGGGCGCCGGGCAGATGCTGGGCGCGGTGCACATTGGCCGCGCCATGGCCATAGTAGTGGCCCAGGGCGTCGATCAGGGCCTGGGGTTTCTGCGTGGTGGCGGCGCTGTCCAGGTAGGTCTGGTGTTGCCGTTGCAGGGCGGCGATGGCGGGAAAGTCGGCACGCCAGGGGGAGGGTTGGAACATGGTTGCAGGGCCTGGAATGAAAATCGGGTCTGTCTTTTCAGACAAACCCGATCTTAACACTACGAACTTCCGAGAAGTGCTCAGTTGTGGGCGTGCAACGCCTCGTTCAGCTCGATGGCCGACTTGTGGGTCTTGCACTCCACCGCGCCGTTCAGCGAGTTGCGGCGGAACAGCAGGTCGGTCTGGCCGGCCAGGTCGCGGGCCTTGACCACTTTCACCAGCTCGTTGTTTTCGTCGAGCAGGTTCACCTTGGTGCCGGCGGTGATGTACAGGCCTGCCTCGACGGTGTTGCGGTCGCCCAGCGGGATGCCGATGCCTGCGTTGGCGCCGATCAGGCAGCCCTCGCCTACCTTGATGACAATGTTGCCGCCGCCGGACAGGGTGCCCATGGTCGAGCAGCCGCCGCCCAGGTCCGAACCTTTGCCGACGAACACGCCGGCCGACACGCGGCCTTCGATCATGCCTGGGCCTTCGGTGCCAGCGTTAAAGTTGACGAAGCCCTCGTGCATGATGGTGGTGCCTTCGCCGATGTAGGCCCCCAGGCGCACGCGGGCGCTGTCGGCGATACGCACGCCGGTCGGCACCACGTAGTCGGTCATCTTCGGGAACTTGTCCACCGAGAACACTTCCAGCAGCTCGCCCTTCAGGCGTGCTTCCAGTTGCTGTTCGGCCAGTTCGGCCAGGTCGACGGCGCCCTGGCTGGTCCAGGCGACGTTCGGCAGCAGCGGGAAGATGCCGGCCAGGCTGACGCCGTGCGGCTTGACCAGGCGGTGCGACAGCAGGTGCAGCTTCAGGTAGGCCTCGGGGGTAGACGCCAGGGCGGTGTCTTCAGCCAGCAGGGTGGCGACCAGCGGCTTGTGGCTTTCGGCCAGACGGGTCAGCAGGGCGTGTTGGGTGGCGTCGATGTTCTTCAGGGCAGTGGCCAGCTCGCCCGCCTGGGCCGGGCTGAAGGCGATGGCCTGGTTGCCACCTTCGTAGCCGAGCAGCGGCGCCACGGCGGCGACCAGTTCAGCGGACGGCTGCACCAGTGGCTGCGCATAGAAGACTTCCAGCCAGGCGCCCTGGCGGTTCTGGGTGCCGACACCGAAGGCCAGGCTGAACAGTTGGGTGGACATGCGGTTACCTCATACGAAATAGGGAGTTTCGCGCAAGCGGGCTCAGGCCAGCGCTGCAGCGTAAAGGTCGGGCTTGAAGCCGACCAGGGTGCGGTCGCCCAGGTCGAGTACCGGGCGTTTGATCATCGATGGCTGGGCCAGCATCAGTTCCACGGCCTTTGCCTGGTCCAGGTCGGCCTTGCTGGCGTCATCGAGCTTGCGGAAGGTGGTGCCAGCGCGGTTGAGGATCGTTTCCCAACCATGCTCGTCGCACCAGCGGTTCAGGCTGTCACGGTCGATGCCTTGGGTCTTGTAGTCGTGAAAGGCGTAACCGATGGCTTTTTCATCGAGCCAGGTACGGGCCTTTTTCATCGTGTCGCAGGCCTTGATGCCGTAGAGAGTGTGAGCCATTGAATGCCTGGGCGGCGGGGCTGAGCCCGACGTCCCGATACTCCTTGATGAATGGGTGGAGGCGATTATGCGATATCAACGGGGCCCGCGCCACGGCTGAGGCGCCCATCGGTGCGAGGGAAAACGTGTCACACGATGTCGCGTAGCATTGTGTTACATATTCTGGCGGACATTCCGACCATGGTGCAGCGGTCCTGCCCTGCGGGTCGCCGCTAACATGGTGTTTCAACGGCGATATCTCGCCCGCTGTCGTTTTCGAACCACACAGGAAATTTGCCGATGCAGTCAGCCTATACCGTTCTTATCCTGCTGACGTTGGTGAGCCTGTCGAAACTGCTGGGGCGGGTGGTGCCGTTGCCGCTGCCGCTGGTACAGATAGCCGCTGGCGCTCTGCTGGCCTGGCCGACCCTGGGGTTGCATGTGGCGCTGGACCCGGAGCTGTTCCTGTTCCTGTTCCTGCCTCCTTTATTGTTCGCCGATGGCTGGCGCATGCCCAAGCGCGAGCTCTGGCGTCTACGTGGCCCGGTGGTGGCACTGGCGGTAGGGCTGGTGCTGTTCACCGTGGTGGGGGCGGGGTACTTCATCCACTGGCTGGTGCCGAGCATTCCCTTGGCGGTTGCCTTTGCCCTGGCGGCGGTGCTTTCGCCCACCGATGCCGTGGCAGTGTCGGCCATTACCCAGGACCGTCTGCCCACGCCGCTGATGCACATGCTTCAGGGCGAAGCGTTGATGAACGATGCTTCGGGCCTGGTGACCTTCAAGTTCGCCCTGGCGGCGGCAATCACCGGTGTTTTCTCACTGGCCGAGGCGAGCGCGACCTTCATGCTGGTGGCGCTCGGTGGCCTGGCCGTGGGCGTGGGGCTGAGCTGGCTGATCGGACGCTTGCGCGCCTGGATGATCGCGCGTGGCTGGGACGACCCGGCCACCCACGTGGTGTTCATGTTGTTGCTGCCGTTCGCCGCCTATGTGCTGGCCGAGCGCCTGGGCGTGTCGGGCATTCTTTCGGCGGTGGCGGCCGGCATGATGCAGAGCTGGCTTGACCTGCTGCCGCGCCAGACCAGCACGCGCCTGCTCAACCGCAGTGTCTGGTCGTTGCTGGAATTCGCCTTCAATGGCCTGATCTTCCTGCTGCTGGGTCTGCAACTGCCGGACATCGTCAAGGCGGTGGTCAGCCATGAAACCTCCCTCTGGCCGGCCCTGGCCTGGCGCTTCCTGGATGTACTGGCAATTTTCGCGGTGCTGGTGTTGCTGCGCTTCGTCTGGGTACAGAGCACCTGGCGGGGCATCGGTGCGGTGCGGCGCTGTCGGGGCAAGGCCGAGTTGGTGTCGATGCCGACCACGCGCTCCTGCTGGTTATTGACGGTGGGCGGGGTACGTGGGGCGGTGACCCTGGCCGGTGTACTGTCGGTGCCCCTGCTGATCGGCGCCGATCAGGCTTTTCCCGAGCGCGACCTGCTGATCTTCATCGCCGCCGGGGTCATCCTGCTGTCGCTGGTCAGTGCTTGCATTGCCTTGCCGATCCTGTTGCGCGGGGTAACCAAGAGCCCGGACGAGCGTCTGCGCCAGGAGGTCCAGGAAGCCTGGCGGCGCACGGCCAAGGCGGCCATTCATGCCCTGGAGGCGGAGGAAGTGATTGATGCCAATGCGCCGCAGGACGCTGCGCAGGCGACCCTGGCCATTGAACTGAAGGCGCGGTTGATGGCCGAGTACCGCGATGAGTTGGACAGCTACAACGACAGCGCCGAAGCCAGGGCGCTGGCCGAGCAGATGGACCTGTTGGAACGACGGCTGCGGCTGCGTGCGCTGCGGGCCCAGCGCTTGGAGCTGTACAGCCTGCATCGCCAGCACCTGGTGGGCGATGAAGTGGTGCGCCAGGTGCTAGGGGAGCTGGATCTGAGCGAGGCCAACCTGGGGCAGGTCAGGTAGTCCAGTGCTGCCTTCTTCGCGGGCCAGCCTGCTCGTGCAGGTGCAGCGGTGCATTTTGCAGGAGCGGGCTTGCCTGCGAAGCAGGTCGATGTGGTTTAGCGGCTGGCCAGGAAGTCGCGAATCCTCTCGGCGGCCTCGATGCACTCGGCGAGCGGTGCGACCAAAGCCATGCGCACGCGGCCTGCGCCAGGGTTCACGCCGTCTACCTCGCGGGAAAGGTAGGAGCCTGGCACCACGGTCACATGCTCTGCCTCGAACAGATCGCGGGTGAAGGTGGCGTCATCGCCCGGTACCTTGGCCCACAAATAGAAACTGCCATCCGGACGTTGCACGTCCAGTACCGGCTGGAGAATCTCCAGGACCGCGTCGTACTTGGCGCGGTACTGGTCACGGTTCTCGCGCACATGGGCCTCATCCTGCCAGGCCGCGATGCTGGCCAGCTGGGTCTGTACCGGCATGGCGCAGCCGTGGTAGGTGCGGTACAGCAGAAACGGCTTGATGATCGACGCATCCCCGGCCACGAAGCCCGAGCGCAGGCCCGGCAGATTGGAGCGCTTGGACAGGCTGTGGAATACCACGCAACGGGCGAAATCGCTGCGGCCGAGCTCCGCGCAGGCGCTCAGCAGGCCAGGCGGGGGTGCATCTTCGTCGAAGTACAGCTCGCTGTAGCATTCGTCGGCGGCAATCACGAAATCGTGCTCATCGGCCAGCGCGATCAGCTTCTTCAGGGTATCCATCGGCACCAGGGCGCCGGTTGGGTTGCCAGGCGAGCACAGGAAGAGGATCTGGCAGCGTTTCCAGACCTCGGCCGGCACCGCGCTGAAATCCGGGTTGAACCCATTGCTTTCCAGGCATGGCAGGTAGTGCGGGGTCGCACCGGCCAGCAGCGCTGCACCTTCGTAGATCTGGTAGAACGGGTTGGGACTGACCACCAGTCCATCGGCGCTGCGGTTGACCACGGCCTGGGTGAAGGCGAACAGCGCCTCGCGGGTACCGTTGACCGGCAGGATGTGGCGCTCGGCATCCAGCCAGCCGGCCGGCACGCCGAAGCGCCGCTCGCACCACTGCCCGATGGCCTCGCGTAGGCCCGGCAGGCCAAGGGTGCTGGGGTAGACCGCGAGCTTGTCGAGGTTGTCGGCCATGGCCTGGGCGACGAAGGCCGGCGATTCATGCTTCGGCTCGCCGATCGACAGGGCGATGGCACGTTTGTCCGCCGCAGGTTTCACGCTGCCCAGCAGGGCGCGGAGTTTCTCGAAAGGGTAGGGCTGAAGCTGGGTCAGGGCATGGTTCATCGGCGCAAGGTCTCGTCAATCGTTAGAAGGTCATGCGGGTGGGGCTGGTGTCGCTGGCCTTGTCGGCCTGCAACTGCTGCACGATCGCTTCCTGCAGGCGGCTGCACAGCTGAGGGTCGGACAGCGGTTGGTTGTCGGCGTCGGTGACGAAGAACACGTCTTCCACGCGCTCGCCCAGGGTGGCGATCTTGGCGTTCTGCAGCGACAGGTCGAACTCCAGGAAGATCTTGCCGATACGTGCCAAAAGGCCCGGGCGGTCAGGGGCTGTGATCTCGAGGATGGTGACCGGGCGCTGGGCATCGTTGAGAATGGTCACCTGGGGCGCGAAGGTGAAATGCTTCAGTTGGCGCGGCACCCGGCGCTGGATGATGTTCGGGTAGTCCTCGGGGTTGCGCAGGGCATCGCTCAGGCCTTCGCGGATCTGCTTGACCCGCGCAGGGTTGTCGCCGATGGCGCCGCCGTCGGCGTCCAGCACGATGTAGGTGTCGAGGGTGAACTGGCTGCTCGAGGTGATGATGCGCGCGTCATGGATGTTCAGGTTGAGCTGGTCCATGGCGGCCACGGTCACGGCGAAGAAGTCGTGCTGGTCGGGGGCGTAGATGAAGATCTGCGTGCCGCCTTCGAACTCGCGCTGGGTGGTTTCCTTGATCAGCACCAGCGGGCCGCCATCGGCCGGCTGCTGGAGGATTGCATCGGTGTGCCAGGCTACGTCGGCGGCGGTGTGCTTGAGGAAATAGTCATCGCCCAGCTGCGACCACAGCTGTTCCACATCGTCCGGGTCGGTGCCCTCGCGGATCAGGATGTCCAGCGCGGCGCTTTGCGTCTGGCGGATCTGCTCCTCGCGGTCCAGCGGGTTTTCCAGGCCGCGGCGCAGGGCGCGCTTGGTCTCGGTATAGAGCTGGCGCAACAGGCTCGCCCGCCACGAGTTCCACAGGCTGGGGTTGGTGGCGTTGATATCGGCCACGGTCAGCACATACAGGTAATTCAGGCGTATCTCGTCGCCCACCAGCAGGGCGAAGTCGTTGATTACCTGCGGGTCGGAAAGGTCCTTGCGCTGGGCGGTAGTGGACATCACCAGGTGGTTTTGCACCAGCCAGACGATCAGCCGGGTGTCCCAGGCCGGCAATTGGTGACGCTCGCCAAAGGCCTGGGCATCCACTGCGCCCAGCTCGGAATGGTCGCCCTGGCGACCCTTGCCGATGTCGTGGTACAGGCCCGCGAGATAGATCAGCTCAGGCTTGGGCAGACGGCCCATGAGCTTGCTGGCCAGCGGGAATTTCTCGGACACCGGCGTGTACTGGAGCTTGCGCAGGTGCTTGATGAGGTTGAGGGTGTGGGCGTCGACCGTATAGATGTGGAACAGGTCGTGCTGCATCTGCCCGACGATAAAGCCGAACTCCGGCAGGTAGCGCCCGAGAATGCCGTAGCGGTTCATGCGCCGCAGATTGCGGTGGATGCCGATCTCGCACTTGAACAACTCGATGAACAGGCTGGTGTTGCGAATATCGGTGCGGAAGCTGTCGTCGATCAGGTGGCGGTATTCGCGCAGTTGGCGCACGGTATCGGCGCGTACGCCCTTGATCTCCGGGTGCTGGGCCATCAGCACGAACATTTCCAGCATGGCGAAGGGCGTGCGTTTGAAGACGCTTGGGTTGACCGCCTCTATATAGCCGTCGTGCAGGCGGAAGCGTGCGTTCAGCGGCTGGGTGCTGCCGCTGTCGTCAGCCAGGATCACTTCCTCGAAGTGCTGGATGATCAGGTCGCACAGCTGGCTGATGCTCATCACCACCCGGTAGTACTGCTGCATGAACTGTTCGATGGCGCGCTTGGGGTTCTCGTCGGTAAAGCCCAGCAGGGCCGCGACGCTGCGCTGGTGGTCGAACAGCAGGCGGTCCTCGGCGCGCCCGGCAAGCATGTGCAGGGCGTAGCGCACCCGCCACAGGAAAGCCTGGGAAGAGGCGAGCAGTTCGTTCTCGCTTTCCAGCAGGAAACCTTCGCCAGCCAAGGCATGCAGGTTCAGCGTGCCGTACTGGCGGCGAGCCACCCAGAGCACGGTCTGGATGTCGCGCAGGCCGCCTGGCGAGCCCTTGACGTTGGGTTCGAGGTTGTACTCGGTGTCGTTGTACTTGTGGTGACGCGCCTTGAGCTCGGCGCGCTTGGCCAGGAAGAATTCTTTGCTCGGCCACACGTGTGCGGTGCTGGTGGCCTCCAGCATGCGCTCGCGCAGGGCCTCGGGCCCTGCGATGGTGCGGCTTTCCATCAGGTTGGTGATGATCGTGAGGTCGGCGCGGGCCTGTTCGGTGCATTCCTCGACGGTGCGCACGCTTTGCCCGACTTCCAGGCCGATGTCCCACAGCAGGGTCAGCAAGCGCTCGATGGCATCGCGATACTGTTCGTGTTCAGCTGCGCCCAGCAGAATCAGCAGGTCGATGTCCGAGTGCGGGTGCAACTCGCCGCGGCCATAGCCGCCAACGGCTACCAGGGCGATGCCGTCCGAGTCGCCCCAGTCGAACTGGTTCCAGGCCTGTTGCAGGATGTTGTCGACGAACCACGCGCGGTCCTCGATCAGCCCGCGAATGTCGCTGCCTTCGCGAAAGCGCCGGTCGAGCACTTCGCCAGCTTGGCGGATGGCCTTCTTGAAGGCGGCGATGGGGCTTGCCTTGAGCGCCAGTTCCGCCTGGAACTGACCACGGTCGAACAGCTCAGGATCCAACTGGGGCATCGAGTCACGTTCCTTTATGGGTCAGGCCGAGGTGCGCGGGAGGGTGTCGTCCTTGCGCAGGGTGAAGATCTCGTAGCCGGTCGCGGTCACCAGCAGGGTGTGTTCCCACTGGGCCGACAGCTTGCGGTCCTTGGTGATGGCGGTCCAGCCGTCGCCCAGCACCTTGGTGTCAGCCTTGCCCTGGTTGATCATCGGCTCGATGGTGAAGGTCATGCCTTCCTTGAGCTCCATGCCGGTGCCTGCCTTGCCGTAGTGCAGGATCTGCGGCTCTTCGTGGAACACCTTGCCGATGCCGTGGCCGCAGAACTCGCGAACTACCGAGAAGCCGTTCTTTTCCGCGTGCTTCTGGATCACCTCGCCGATATCGCCCAGGCGGCAGCCGGGCCTGACCAGCTCGATGGCCTTGTACAGGCACTCCTGGGTGACCTTGGACAGGCGCTCGGCCCAGGGCGCGACGTTGCCGACATGGAACATGCGGCTGGTGTCACCGTGGTAGCCGTCCTTGATCACAGTGATGTCGATGTTGATGGTGTCGCCATCCTTGAGCGGCTTCTCGTTGGGGATGCCGTGGCAGACGACATGGTTGATCGAGGTGCAGATCGACTTGGGGAAGCCCTTGTAGTTGAGCGGCGCCGGGATGGCCTGCTGGACGTTGACGATATAGTCGTGGCACAGGCGGTCAAGCTCCTCGGTGGTGACGCCGGGCTTGACGTGTTCCTCGATCATCTCCAGCACTTCGGCGGCCAGGCGGCCGGCAACGCGCATCTTCTCGATGTCTTCTGCGGTCTTGATGGTGACGGTCATACAGGCTCTCTACGGCGCCGGGCGGCGCGCACAAAAACGGGAAAGGCCGGATTCTAACAGAGCGGGAAGGCATTCTGTCGGGAGAAACCATCGCGCCATGGCGCGGTTGCAGGCATTCTGGCGCGATTGACCTGCTGCTGCAAAAGCCGCTGACGGACGAAGCATTATTCGGGTTCCGTTCGTCTGCGGTCTGTGGTATAAAATGCGCCGCTTTCGGGGACGACCCCTTAAGCTTGAACCCACACACGTGTCGACACGGTGGCCTGGGTGCCCAGGGTCTCAGGATCCGAGGGTTGGCCATTGGGATGCGTGGAGGCCCAACCCGACTTATCAAGGAACTATCATGTCCCAAGTCAACATGCGCGATATGCTGAAGGCCGGTGTGCACTTCGGCCACCAGACCCGTTACTGGAACCCGAAAATGGGCAAGTACATTTTCGGCGCGCGTAACAAGATCCACATCATCAACCTGGAAAAAACCCTGCCGATGTTCAACGAGGCTCTGTCCTTCGTAGAGCGCCTGGCCCAGGGCAAGAACAAGATCATGTTCGTCGGCACCAAGCGTTCCGCCGGCAAGATCGTCGCCGAGCAAGCGGCTCGTTGCGGTTCGCCATACGTTGACCACCGCTGGTTGGGCGGCATGCTGACCAACTACAAGACCATCCGCGCTTCGATCAAGCGTCTGCGCGACCTGGAAACCCAGGCCGAAGACGGCACTTTCGCCAAGCTGACCAAGAAAGAAGCCCTGATGCGCTCGCGCGACCTGGAAAAACTGGATCGCAGCCTGGGCGGCATCAAGGACATGGGCGGCCTGCCTGACGCGCTGTTCGTCATCGACGTCGATCACGAGCGCATCGCGATCACCGAAGCCAACAAGCTGGGCATTCCGGTCATCGGCGTTGTCGATACCAACAGCAGCCCGGAAGGTGTTGACTACATCATCCCAGGCAACGACGACGCCATCCGCGCCATCGAGCTGTACATGACTTCGATGGCCGATGCCGTCATCCGCGGCCGCAACAACGTTGCCGGCGGCACCGAAGTCTACGCTGAAGAAGCGGCTGCACCTGCTGCCGAGTAATTGACGCCTGGCGTCTACTTGGCACGCAAAAAGGGGGCTAGGCCCCCTTTTTGCCACCTGAAATCCTCCTGTCAGCAGTAACGCCGCATCATGCGTCACGCAGGCAGCAAGACAGTGGATTTCCAGAATTGAACGCCCGTCACGAGCGGGTGGAATGGTTGAAAAACTTTCCAAGAGGATTTTGAAATGGCAGCAATTACTGCAGCGCTGGTCAAAGAACTGCGCGAGCGTACCGGCGAAGGCATGATGGATTGCAAGAAGGCCCTGGAAAAGGCCGGCGGCGACATCGAGAAAGCCATTGACGACATGCGTGCCTCGGGCGCCATCAAGGCCGCCAAGAAGGCTGGCAACGTCGCTGCTGAAGGCGCTATCGCCGTCAAGACCGACGGCAAATCGGCCGTCCTGCTGGAAGTGAACTCGCAGACCGACTTCCTGGCCCTGCAAGACGACTTCAAGAACTTCGTTGCCGACAGCATCGAAGAAGCCTTCGCCCAGAAGCTGACCGACGCCGCTCCGCTGATCGCTTCCCGCGAAGCCGCTCGCGAAGCCCTGGTCGCCAAGTGCGGCGAGAACGTCAACATCCGTCGCCTGGCGCGCGTTGAAGGTGACGTTGTCGGTGCCTACCTGCACGGCAACAAGATCGGTGCCGTTGTTGTCCTGAAAGGCGGCGACGCCGATCTGGCCAAGAACATCGCCATGCACGTTGCCGCTTCGAACCCTGAGTTCCTGGATGCATCGGAAATCTCCGCCGAGGCCATCGAGCGCGAGAAGAACGTCTTCCTGCAGCTGAACGCCGACAAGATCGCCGGCAAGCCGGAAAACATCGTTGAGAACATGATCAACGGCCGTATCACCAAGTTCAAAGCCGAAGCCTCGCTGAAAGAGCAGGCTTTCGTCATGAACCCGGAAGTCAAGGTTGGCGAGCTGGCCAAGAAAGCCGGCGCTGAAATCGTTTCCTTCACCTACTTCAAGGTAGGCGAAGGCATCGAGAAGCCGGTCGACGACTTCGCTGCTGAAGTTGCCGCTCAGGTAGCAGCTGCCAAGCAGTAAGACGGACCCTGTCTGTCGCCCCAAAGAGGCTGCCCGCTCACGCGCGCAGCCTCTTTTTCAAAACGGAGAAGGGTTTATAAAACCTTTTTTCGCTGGCACCGAAGTGGTGCCACGCTACAGTTAGCAGGCTGCAAACAGCCCGCACGGAATTTTCTAAAAGTACGCCGCAGGAGAGACTCGCAATGGCTCAGCAGGTGAGTGGTCGCCAACCTCGCTATAAACGCATTTTGCTCAAACTTAGCGGCGAGGCCCTGATGGGCTCGGAAGAGTTCGGCATCGACCCGAAAGTACTGGACCGCATGGCCCTGGAAGTCGGCCAGCTGGTCGGTATCGGTGTCCAGGTCGGCCTGGTGATCGGTGGCGGCAACCTGTTCCGCGGTGCGGCGCTCAGCGCAGCCGGCATGGACCGCGTCACCGGTGACCACATGGGCATGCTGGCCACGGTGATGAACGCCCTGGCCATGCGCGACGCCCTGGAGCGTTCGAACATCCCGGCGCTGGTCATGTCGGCCATCTCCATGGTCGGTGTCACCGATCATTACGATCGCCGAAAAGCTATTCGTCACCTCAACTCCGGGGATGTGGTAATTTTCTCCGCCGGTACCGGCAACCCGTTCTTCACCACCGACTCCGCAGCCTGCCTGCGTGCCATCGAAATCGATGCCGACGTGGTGCTGAAGGCGACCAAGGTCGATGGTGTGTACACCGCCGATCCATTCAAGGACCCGCACGCCGAGAAGTTCGATCGCCTCACCTATGATGAGGTTCTGGATCGCAAGCTCGGTGTCATGGACCTGACCGCAATCTGCCTGTGCCGCGACCACAAGATGCCATTGCGGGTATTCAACATGAACAAGCCTGGCGCCCTGCTGAACATCGTGGTGGGCGGCGCTGAAGGTACTCTGATCGAGGAAGGCCAAGCATGATCAACGACATCAAGAAAGACACCCAGGAGCGCATGGGCAAGTCCATCGAGGCGCTGGGTCGCAACCTGGCGGCCATTCGCACCGGTCGCGCCCACCCAAGCATCCTGGACAGCGTCAAGGTGACTGCCTGGGGTAGCGAGATGCCGCTGAACCAGGTGGCTGCGATCACCGTCGAAGACGCCCGCACCCTGAAGATCGTCGCCCATGACAAGAACCTCAGCGCGGCCATCGAGAAGGCCATCCTGACCTCCGACCTGGGTCTGAACCCGTCCAGCGCCGGCACCACCATTCGCGTGCCCATGCCTGCCCTGACCGAGGAAACCCGCAAGGGCTACACCAAGCAGGCCAGCGGCGTGGCCGAAGACGCCAAGGTTGCCGTGCGCAACGTGCGTCGCGATGCGCTCGCCGACCTGAAGAAGCTGACCAAGGACAAGGCCATCAGCGAAGACGAAGAGCGTCGTGCCGCGGACGAGATCCAGAAGCTGACCGACAAGTACGTCGCCGAGATCGACGCTGCGTTCAAGGCCAAGGAAAAGGACCTGCTGGCCGTCTGAGGCCAGGGTTTTTCTTTAATGGAAAAGACCAAGCCAGCGGCACCGACTTCGGTGCCGCGCCACGTCGCCATCATCATGGATGGCAACAACCGCTGGGCGAAAAAACGCTTGTTGCCTGGCGTCGCCGGTCACAAGGCGGGTGTGGATGCGGTGCGGGCAGTGATCGAAGTCTGCGCCGAAGCCAAGGTGGAGGTGCTGACGCTCTTCGCTTTTTCCAGCGAGAACTGGCAGCGTCCCGCCGATGAGGTCGGGGCGTTGATGGAACTGTTCTTCTCGGCCCTGCGCCGTGAGGCGCGTCGTCTCAACGAGAACAACATCAGCCTGCGCATCATTGGTGACCGCACGCGGTTCCACCCGGAGCTGCAAGCCGCCATGCGCGAAGCCGAAGCGCTGACCGCCGGCAATGATCGCTTCATCCTGCAGATCGCCGCCAACTACGGTGGCCAGTGGGACATCGCCCAGGCTGCCCAGCGCCTGGCGCGGGAAGTCCAGGCCGGCCATCTGCGCCCGGACGACATCACCCCTGAGTTGTTGCAGACCTGCCTGTCCACAGGCGACCTGCCGCTGCCCGACCTGTGCATCCGCACCGGGGGGGAGCATCGCATCAGCAACTTCCTGCTATGGCAGTTGGCCTACGCCGAGCTGTATTTCTCCGACCTGTACTGGCCGGACTTCAAACACGAGGCCATGCGTAACGCCCTGGCCGATTTCGCTTCGCGCCAGCGCCGCTTCGGTAAGACCAGCGAGCAGGTCGAGGCTGGAGCTCGTGCTTAATGCTTAAACAACGCATCATCACCGCGCTGATCCTGCTGCCGATCGCGCTGGGCGGTTTCTTCCTGCTCAATGGCGCCGATTTCGCCCTGTTCATTGGCTTCGTGGTCACCCTTGGTGCCTGGGAGTGGGCGCGCCTGGCCGGGCTCGTGGCCCAGCCACTGCGCATAGCCTATGCCGCCGTGGTGGCCGGAGCATTGATGTTGCTCTACCTCATGCCAGACCTCGCGCCGTGGGTGCTGGGGGCCTCGGTGATCTGGTGGGCGCTGGCAACCTGGCTGGTGCTTACCTACCCGCGCAGCAGCGAGCTTTGGAGCAGCGCGGCCTGCCGCCTGCTGATCGGCCTGCTGGTGTTGCTGCCGGCCTGGCAGGGCTTGGTGCTGCTCAAGCACTGGCCGTTGGGTAATTGGCTGATCCTGTCGGTCATGGTGCTGGTGTGGGCGGCCGATATCGGCGCCTATTTCTCGGGACGTGCCTTCGGCAAGCGCAAGCTGGCGCCGCAGGTCAGCCCGGGGAAAAGCTGGGAGGGCGTATATGGTGGGCTCGCGGTCAGCCTGCTGATTACCCTGGTGGTAGGTGTCGTGCGTGATTGGGGTATCGGGCAGATACTGCTTGGCCTGGTGGGTGCCGTGATCGTGGTGATGTCTTCGGTGGTTGGTGACTTGACCGAAAGCATGTTCAAGCGTCGCGAAGGTATCAAGGACAGCAGCAACCTGCTGCCTGGTCATGGTGGCGTACTCGATCGCATCGACAGCCTGACGGCGGCGATCCCGATGTTCGCCGTGCTGCTGTGGGCTGTCGAATGGGGTGTGCTGTGAGTCGTGTGCAGCGTATTACCGTGCTGGGTGCGACGGGCTCCATTGGCCTGAGCACCCTGGATGTCATCGCTCGCCATCCCGAGCGATACGAAGTGTTCGCCTTGAGCGGCTATTCGCGAGTGGATGAGCTGTTGGCGTTGTGCCTGCGACATCGCCCGGCCTACGCGGTGGTACCGAGCGCTGACGCCGCTGCGCGCCTGCGCGATGGCCTGGCTGCTGCCGGGTGTGCCTGCGAGGTGCTGGAAGGGGAGGCGGGCTTGTGCCAGGTCGCTTCTGCTTCCGAGGTAGATGCGGTGATGGCCGCCATCGTTGGTGCTGCCGGCCTGCGCCCGACCCTTGCAGCCGTACAGGCAGGCAAGAAAGTGTTGCTGGCGAACAAGGAGGCGCTGGTGATGTCCGGCGCGCTCTTTATGGAGGCTGTGCGGCGCAGTGGCGCAGTATTGCTGCCGATCGACAGCGAGCACAACGCGATCTTCCAGTGCCTGCCCACCGATCATGCCCGTGGCTTGGCGCAAGTGGGGGTGCGGCGCATCCTGCTGACCGCTTCGGGTGGGCCGTTCCGCGAAACTTCAGCTGCCGCGCTGGTGGATGTGTCGCCAGAGCAAGCCTGCGCCCACCCCAACTGGTCGATGGGGCGCAAGATTTCGGTCGACTCGGCGAGCATGATGAACAAGGGGCTCGAACTCATCGAGGCCTGCTGGTTGTTCGATGCGGCGCCGTCGAAGGTCGAGGTGGTGGTGCATCCGCAGAGCGTGATCCATTCGCTGGTCGACTATGTCGATGGTTCGGTGCTGGCCCAGTTGGGCAACCCGGACATGCGCACCCCTATCGCCAACGCGCTGGCCTGGCCCGAGCGGATCGACTCCGGGGTCGCGCCGTTGGACCTGTTCGCCATCGCTCGTCTGGATTTCCAGGCCCCCGACGAACAGCGCTTCCCTTGCCTGCGACTGGCGCGTCAGGCTGCCGAGGCCGGCAACAGTGCACCTGCGGTGCTCAACGCGGCCAATGAGGTCGCGGTTGAGGCATTTCTGCAGCGGCGTATCCGCTTCCCGGAGATCGCAGGTATGATCGAGCAGGTGCTCGACCGCGAGCCGGTGGTGCCATTGCCCTCGCTGGATGCGGTATTCGCCGCCGACCAGCGGGCCCGGGAGCTGTCCCGGGCCTGGTTGACGCGCCACGGTCGCTGATCGCTTGCGGCCCCAGGCCTCGCTGAACGTCATTCGGAGATGGATATGACAGCGCTCTACATGATTATCGGCACCCTGGTGGCGCTGGGTGTACTGGTCACTTTCCACGAGTTCGGCCACTTCTGGGTGGCGCGGCGCTGCGGCGTCAAGGTGCTGCGCTTCTCGGTGGGCTTCGGCACGCCGCTGGTGCGCTGGCATGACCGCCAGGGCACCGAGTTCGTCATCGCTGCCATTCCCCTGGGCGGCTACGTCAAGATGCTCGATGAGCGCGAGGGCGATGTTCCGCCTGCCTTGGCGGATCAGTCCTTCAATCGCAAGACGGTCGGCCAGCGTATCGCTATTGTCGCGGCCGGCCCCATCGCCAACTTCCTGCTTGCCATCCTGTTTTTCTGGGCGGTCGCCATGCTCGGCAGCCAGCAGGTGCGCCCGGTCATCGGTTCGGTCGAGCCGGGTAGCCTGGCAGCGTCTGCCGGGCTCAGCGCCGGCCAGGAAATCGTTTCCATAGATGGCAAGGCGATCAACGGTTGGTCGGGCGTCAACCTGCAACTGGTTCGTCGCCTGGGCGAGAGCGGCACCCTGCGTGTTGGCGTGCGTGACGAAGGTGCTACGGTCGAGCGCCAGCACGACGTCAGCCTGAACCAGTGGCTCAAGGGCGACGATGAGCCCGACCCGATCCAGTCCCTGGGTTTGCGCCCATGGCGGCCGGCGGTCACGCCGGTGCTGGCAGAGGTCGATCCGAAAGGCCCGGCCGCTGCTGCAGGCCTCAAGACCGGCGACAAGCTGCTGGCCCTCGACGGTGTTGCGCTGGGGGACTGGCAGCAGGTTGTCGACAGTGTGCGTGCGCGCCCGGAAACCAAGGTGATGCTACGTATCGAGCGCGATGGCGCGCAGCTTGAGGTGCCTGTCACCTTGGCGCGCAAGGGTGAAGGACAGGCTTCCGGCGGCTACCTGGGCGCCGGTGTGAAACCTGCGCAATGGCCGCCCCACATGCTTCGCGAAGTCAGCTACGGGCCGCTGGAAGCGGTGGGTGAAGGGCTGTCGCGAACCTGGAGCATGAGCGTCCTTACCCTTGAATCGCTGAAGAAAATGTTGTTCGGCGAGCTCTCGGTAAAAAACTTGAGCGGACCGATAACCATTGCTAAAGTGGCGGGCGCTTCAGCCCAGTCGGGCGTGGGAGATTTCTTGAATTTCCTGGCCTACCTGAGCATTAGCCTAGGGGTTCTTAACCTGCTGCCCATACCGGTATTGGATGGGGGGCACTTGCTGTTCTACCTGATCGAGTGGGCGCGCGGTCGTCCACTTTCGGATCGGGTACAAGGTTGGGGGGTCCAGATCGGTATCAGCTTGGTCATCGGGGTCATGTTGCTTGCCCTGATAAACGATCTGGGTCGACTTTAACGCTTCGCTCTATTGCGAACCCGCCGCCTCGCTGGCGGCGGGTTGTTTATTGCCAGTTGGAATAAAAGGACTTCATGAAACGTCTGCTGCTAACTGCGGTCCTCTCCGCACTGATGATCGCTGAAGTTCACGCCGAGTCCTTCACCATCTCCGATATCCGCGTCAACGGCCTGCAGCGGGTTTCCGCTGGCAGCGTGTTCGGCGCGTTGCCGTTGAACGTTGGCGACCAGGTCGATGACCGGCGCCTGGTGGAGTCCACCCGCTCGCTGTTCAAGACCGGCTTCTTCCAAGACATTCAGCTGGACCGTGATGGCAATGTCCTGATCATCAACGTGGTCGAGCGCCCGTCGGTTTCGAGCATCGAGATCGAGGGCAACAAGGCGATCAGCACCGAAGACCTGATGAAAGGCCTCAAGCAGTCGGGCCTGGCCGAAGGCGAGATCTTCCAGCGCGCTACCCTCGAGGGTGTGCGTAACGAGCTGCAACGCCAGTATGTGGCCCAGGGTCGCTACTCGGCTGAAGTCGAAGCCGAAGTGGTACCGCAGCCACGCAACCGGGTCGGCCTGAAGATCAACATCAACGAAGGCACCGTCGCCGCGATCCAGCACATCAACGTGGTGGGTAACACCGTATTCAGCGACGAAGACCTTTCCCAGCTGTTCGAGCTCAAAACCACCAACTGGCTGTCGTTCTTCAAGAACGACGACAAGTACGCCCGCGAGAAGCTCTCCGGTGACCTGGAGCGCCTGCGTTCCTACTACCTGGACCGCGGCTACATCAACATGGACATCGCCTCCACCCAGGTGTCCATCACGCCAGACAAGAAACACGTCTACATCACCGTCAACGTCAATGAGGGCGAGAAGTACACCGTCCGTGACGTAAAGCTGTCCGGCGACCTCAAGGTGCCGGAAGACCAAGTCCAGTCGCTGCTGCTGGTGCAGCCGGGCCAGGTGTTCTCGCGCAAGGTGATGACCACCACTTCCGATCTCATCACCCGCCGTCTGGGTAACGAGGGCTACACCTTCGCCAACGTCAATGGCGTGCCTCAGCCAAACGACCAGGATCACACCGTCGACATCATGTTCGTCGTCGACCCGGGCAAGCGCGCCTACGTAAACCGCATCAACTATCGCGGCAACACCAAGACCGAAGACGAAGTGCTGCGCCGCGAAATGCGCCAGATGGAAGGTGGCTGGGCATCGACCTACCTGATCGACCAATCCAAGACCCGCCTGGAGCGCCTGGGCTTCTTCAAGGAAGTGAACGTCGAGACCCCACCGGTGCCGGGCACCGACGACCAGGTCGACGTCAACTACGCCGTCGAAGAGCAGGCGTCCGGCTCGATCACCGCCAGCGTCGGTTTCGCCCAGAGCGCCGGTCTGATCCTCGGTGGCTCGATCAGCCAGAGCAACTTCCTCGGTACCGGTAACCGCGTCTCCATCGGCCTGACCCGTTCGGAGTACCAGACCCGCTACAACTTCGGTTTCGTCGACCCCTACTTCACTGCCGACGGCGTGAGCCTGGGCTACAACGCCTTCTACCGCAGCACCGACTACGACGACCTCGATGTCGACGTGGCCAGCTATGCGGTGGACAGCCTGGGTGCCGGCGTCAGCCTGGGCTACCCGATCAGCGAGACCTCGCGCCTGACCTACGGCCTGACCGTGCAGCAGGACGACCTGAAGACCGGCCGCTACACCGTCGATGAGATCTTCAAGTTCATCCAGGAGGAGGGCGACAGCTTCCTCAACTTCAAGGCCTCGATCGGTTGGTCCGAGTCCACCTTGAACAAGGGCGTGCTGGCAACCCGTGGTCACTCCCAGAGCCTGACCCTGGAAAGCACCATTCCAGGCAGCGACCTGTCGTTCTACAAGCTCGACTACCGCGCCCAGCTGTTCAAGCCGATCACCAACGAATACACCCTGCGCCTGCACACCGAGCTGGGCTACGGTGATGGCTTCGGCGGTACCTCCGGCCTGCCGTTCTACGAGAACTACTACGCCGGCGGTTTCAACTCGGTGCGTGGCTTCAAGGACAGCACCCTCGGCCCGCGCAGTACGCCGAGTAATGGTTCGAACCCAGGCACCATCGCCGACCCGGACCAGGACCCGCTGCCGTTCGGTGGTAACGTGCTCGTCCAGGGCGGTGTAGAGCTGCTGTTCCCGCTGCCGTTCGTCAAGGACCAGCGCTCGCTGCGTACTTCGGTATTCTGGGACGTGGGTAACGTGTTCGACACCAACTGCGGCTCCAAACCGGATTGCACCAAGGTCGGCTTCTCGGACATGGCCAGCTCCGTCGGTCTCGGCGTAACCTGGATCACTGCGCTCGGCCCGCTGAGTTTCAGCCTGGCGATGCCGATCAAGAAGCCGGACGACGCCGATACCCAGGTGTTCCAATTCTCTCTGGGCCAGACCTTCTGAGGTCGGCCCTTGCTTAACGACAACGGTTTATCCAGGAGTGCATCGTGCGTAAGTTGACTCAACTGGCCGTATTGGCCGCGGCGCTGGTCGCCACCCCGGCTTTCGCCGACATGAAGATCGCCGTTCTGAACTACCAGATGGCACTGCTCGAGTCCGACGCGGCCAAGGCCTACGCGGTCGATGCCGAGAAGAAGTTCGGCCCGCAGCTGACCAAGCTGAAGACCCTGGAAAGCAGCGCCAAGGGCATCCAGGACCGTCTGATCAAGGGCGGCGACAAGATGCAGCAGCAGGAGCGTGAGCGCCTGGAGCTGGAGTTCAAGCAGAAGGCGCGCGACTTCCAGTTCCAGTCCAAGGAGCTGAACGAAGCCAAGGCCGTTGCTGACCGTGACATGCTCAAGACCCTCAAGCCCAAACTGGATGGCGCTGTCGAGGAAGTCATCAAGAAGGGCGGCTTCGACCTGGTACTCGAGCGTGGCGCGGTCATCGATGTCAAGCCTCAGTACGACATCACCCGCCAGGTCATCGAGCGCATGAACCAAGCGCGTTGATATGACCCTGACGATGACGCTCGGCCAGTTGGCCGAAGCCCTCGGCGCCTCCCTCAAAGGCCCCGAGGCGCTGCAGATCACCGGGCTTGCGACCTTGCAGGAAGCAGGCCCGGGGCAGTTGAGCTTCCTGGCCAACAAGCAGTATCGCAAGTACCTGGATGACTCCCAGGCTGCTGCCGTACTGCTCAAGGCCGAGGATGCAGAAGGTTTCCCCGGTAACGCCCTGGTCGTGGCCGACCCCTACCTGGCCTACGCTCGTATTTCCCACCTGTTCGACCCCAAACCCAAGGCTGTGGCGGGAATTCATCCCAGCGCCGTGGTGGCGGACGATGCCGTGGTGGATGCGAGCGCCAGCATCGGCCCGTTCGTAGTGATTGAGAGCGGTGCGCGTATTGGTGCCAATGTCACCGTTGGTGCGCATTGCTTCATCGGCGCTCGCAGCGTGGTTGGCGAGGGTGGCTGGCTGGCCCCGCGGGTCACGCTGTATCACGATGTGACCATCGGCAAGCGTGTGGTCATCCAGTCCGGTGCGGTGATCGGCGGCGAAGGCTTCGGTTTCGCCAACGAAAAGGGTGTGTGGAACAAGATCGCGCAGATCGGTGGCGTGACCCTCGGTGACGATGTCGAGATCGGCGTCAACACCGCAGTGGACCGTGGTGCACTTTCGGATACACGCATCGGCAACGGCGTGAAACTGGATAACCAGATCCAGATCGCCCACAACGTGCAGGTCGGCGACCACACGGCCATGGCGGCCTGTGTCGGTATCTCCGGCAGTACGCGTATCGGCAAGCACTGCATGATTGCCGGTGGTGTTGGGATGGTCGGTCACATCGATGTCTGCGATAACGTTTTCGTTTCTGGCATGACCATGGTGACCCGCTCCATTACCGAGCCGGGTGGTTATTCTTCAGGCACGGCAATGCAGCCTTTGGCCGAGTGGCGCAAGAGCGCCGCGCGGATCCGCCAGTTGGATGAAATGTCCAAGCGCCTTCAGCAACTGGAAAAACGTGTCGATACCGTGACCTCAGGTGGCCAGCCGACATCAGAAGGCTGATACCATTTCCTGAGCAAGAGTGAACAGTCGCTAGCTGGCTCCTCTTTGGATTGCAAAAGGAGCGTGCGGTCAGTACCTGCGCTCCCTATTCTTACTACAGGCTTCCCCCCGAAATGATGGACATCAACGAGATTCGCGAATACCTGCCTCACCGTTACCCGTTCCTGTTGGTGGACCGTGTGACGGACCTGGACTTCGAGGCCCAGAGCATTCGTGCCTACAAGAATGTCAGCATCAACGAGCCGTTCTTCAATGGCCACTTCCCCGCGCACCCCATCATGCCTGGCGTGCTGATCATCGAGGCGATGGCCCAGGCAGCCGGGATTCTTGGTTTCAAGATGCTCGATGCGAAACCTGCGGATGGCACCCTGTACTACTTCGTTGGCTCCGACAAGCTGCGTTTCCGTCAACCGGTACTGCCGGGCGACCAGCTTGTACTGGAGGCCAAGTTCCTCAGCCGCAAGAGCATGATCTGGAAATTCGAGTGCCGCGCTCTGGTCGACGGCAAGCCAGTCTGCTCGGCAGAAATCACCTGCGCGGAACGCTCCCTATGAATTCGATTGATCCTCGGGCGATCATCGACCCCTCGGCCAAGCTGGCCGACGGCGTCGAGGTCGGCCCCTGGTCGATCATAGGCCCCGATGTGGAGATCGGGGAGGGTACCGTCATCGGTCCCCATGTGGTGCTCAAGGGGCCGACACGCATCGGCCAGCACAACCGTATCTACCAGTTCAGCTCCATCGGCGAAGACACCCCTGACCTCAAGTACAAGGGCGAGCCTACACGCCTGGTGATTGGCGATCACAACGTGATTCGCGAAGGCGTGACGATTCACCGGGGCACCGTCCAGGACCGCTCCGAAACCACACTGGGCGACCACAACCTGATCATGGCCTATGCCCACATCGGCCACGACAGCGTGATCGGCAACCATTGCATCCTGGTCAACAACACGGCGCTCGCCGGGCATGTCCACGTCGGCGACTGGGCGATCCTGTCGGGCTACACCCTGGTGCACCAGTATTGCCACATTGGCGCCCACGCCTTCTCCGGCATGGGCACGGCAATCGGCAAGGACGTTCCAGCCTTCGTCACTGTGTTCGGCAGCCCGGCCGAGGCGCGCAGCATGAACTTCGAGGGCATGCGCCGTCGTGGTTTCAGCGACCAGGTGATCCACGCCCTGCGCAGCGCCTACAAGATCGTCTACCGTCAGGGCCTGAGTACCGAGGATGCACTGAAGCGACTGGACGAGCTGGCTACGGATCACGCCGAGGTCGAGCTGTTCCGTCAATCGATCCTGAATTCCGCCCGCGGCATCACCCGCTGACATGGCCCAGCTTTGTGTAGCGCTGGTGGCAGGTGAGGCCAGCGGCGATATCCTGGGTTCCGGCCTGATGCGTGCGCTCAAGGCGCGTCACCCGGATGTTCGCTTCATCGGTGTCGGTGGCCCGCTGATGGAAGCCGAAGGCCTTCAGTCCTATTTCCCCATGGAGCGCCTGGCGGTGATGGGCCTGGTCGAGGTACTGGGCCGCCTGCGCGAGCTGCTCAAGCGCCGCAAGGAGCTGATCCAGACCCTGATCGCCGAGCGGCCCGATGTGTTCATCGGCATCGATGCGCCGGATTTCACCCTCAACATCGAGCTGAAACTACGTCAGGCCGGCATCAAGACCGTGCATTACGTCAGCCCGTCGGTGTGGGCATGGCGCCAGAAGCGGGTGCTGAAGATTCGCGAAGGCTGCGACCTGATGTTGACCTTGCTGCCCTTCGAGGCCAGGTTCTACGAAGAAAAGGGCGTGCCGGTGCGCTTCGTCGGCCACCCGCTGGCAGATACCATTCCCCTGGATGCCGACCGCCAGGCCGCACGCGCAGCATTGGGCTTGGGCGATGGACCGCTGGTCGCGCTCATGCCTGGCAGTCGCGGTGGCGAAGTAGGGCGCCTGGGTGAACTGTTCCTCGATGCCGCCCAGCGCTTGCGCGAGTTGGTGCCGGGTGTGCGCTTCGTCTCCCCCTGTGCCAACCCCACTCGACGTGCCCAGCTGGAGCAGATGCTGCAAGGGCGCGACCTGCCATTGACGCTGCTCGACGGCCAGTCGCACCAGGCCTTGGCTGCCTGCGACGCGGTGCTCATCGCCTCCGGTACCGCCACCCTGGAAGCATTGCTGTACAAGCGCCCCATGGTGGTTGCCTACCGCCTGGCGGGGCTGACGTACTGGATCCTCAAGCGCATGGTCAAGAGCCCCTACGTGTCGCTGCCGAACCTGCTGGCCCAGCGCGTCCTGGTGCCCGAGCTGCTGCAGGACGCCGCTACTCCCGAGGCCCTCGCCCGCACATTGGCGCCGCTGGTGGCCGATGGCAGCGAGCAGACCGAGCATTTCGACCAGATTCACCGCACCCTGCGCCGCGACGCGTCGAACCAGGCCGCCGACGCGGTGCTGGCCTTGCTGAAGGACCGATGACATGCAGATGGGACTGGATTTCAACCTTGTAGAGGACCTGGTCGCCGGTGTCGACGAAGTTGGCCGTGGCCCGCTGTGCGGGGCGGTGGTCACCGCAGCGGTGATCCTCGATCCGCAGCGGCCGATCCTCGGCCTGAACGACTCGAAGAAACTCACCGAAGCCAAGCGCGAGGCGCTGTTCGACGAGATCTGTGAAAAAGCCCTGAGCTTCTGCATCGCCCGCGCAGAAGTAGAGGAAATCGACCGGCTCAACATCCTGCAGGCCACCATGCTGGCCATGCAGCGCGCAGTCGAGGGTCTGAGCGTGACGCCGAAGCTGGCACTGATCGACGGCAACCGCTGCCCGCAACTGGCCGTTCCGGCAGCACCGGTGGTGCAGGGCGACGCCCAGGTGCCGGCTATCGCTGCCGCCTCGATCCTGGCCAAGGTCACCCGCGACCGCGAGATGAGCGCCTTCGAGTTGATCTACCCCGGTTATGGCATTGGCGGGCACAAGGGCTACCCGACCCCTGTTCATCTCGAAGCCTTGGCCCGCTTGGGGCCGACGCCCATCCACCGCCGCTCCTTCGCGCCGGTGCGCGCCGCCTATGAGGCCCGCGAGGGGTCTTTCAGTTCGCTCATCTGAACAATGCCGCCCCTTCGCGGGCACGCCCGCTCCTACAACTACAACTTCGTTCCTGTAGGAGTGGGCTTGCCCACGAGGCGGCCGCAAACCCATTGCGCATTTAAGCTACAATCCCGCCCTTGTCGTTAAGCACTGCTACAGGACCTTCCATGTCGGTTTCCTTCATTCACCTTCGCGTGCATTCCGAATTCTCGCTGGTCGATGGCCTGGTGCGGATCAAGCCGCTGGCCAAAGCCCTGGCCGGGATGAACATGCCGGCGGTGGCGATCACCGACCAGAGCAACATGTGCTCGTTGGTGAAGTTCTACAAGACCGCCATGGGCGCAGGGATCAAGCCGATCTGTGGCGCCGACCTGTGGCTGGCCGGTGCCGACCCGGAGGCGCCACTGTCGCGTATCTGCTTCCTGGCCATGAATCCTCAGGGCTACCGCAACCTCACCGAGCTGATTTCACGCGGCTGGACCGATGGCCAGCGCAATGGCCTGGTGGTCATCCAGCGTGAGTGGATCGCACCGGCCAGCGAGGGCCTGATCGGCTTGTCCGCAGGCCGCGAGGGCGATATCGGCATGGCCTTGCTGGCGGGCAAGGCCGACGAAGCCGAGACGCTGCTGCGCGATTGGATGCAGATCCTTCCCGGACGCTTCTACGTCGAGCTGCAACGCACAAATCGCGCCGGTGACGAGGAATACGTGCATGCCGCCGTGGCCGTGGCGGACAAGGTCGGTGCGCCGCTGGTGGCGACCAACGACGTGCGCTTCATCAAGCAGTCCGATTTCGACGCCCACGAAACCCGCGTGTGCATCGGCGAGGGCTGGACCCTCGACGACCCACGGCGCCCACGCCTGTACAGCGACCAGCAGTACCTCAAGAGCGCGGAGGAAATGGCCGAGCTGTTCAGCGACCTGCCCGATGCCATCGCCAACACCGTGGAAATCGCCAAGCGCTGCAACATCACCGTGCAGTTGGGCAAGCACTTTCTGCCTGATTTCCCCACGCCCAACGGCATGGGCATCGACGACTACCTGCGCCACGTTTCCCACGAAGGCCTTGAGGAGCGTCTGGCGGTGCTCTGGCCGAAGGACACCACGCCCAACTACGAAGAGAAGCGCCAGGTCTACCTTGACCGCCTGAAGTTCGAGCTGGACATCATCATCCAGATGGGCTTCCCCGGTTACTTCCTGATCGTTATGGACTTCATCAAATGGGCCAAGAACAACGGCGTGCCGGTAGGCCCAGGCCGGGGTTCGGGTGCCGGCTCGCTGGTGGCGTACGTGCTGAAGATCACCGACCTCGACCCGCTGGCCTACGACCTGCTGTTCGAGCGTTTCCTCAACCCTGAACGGGTTTCCATGCCCGACTTCGACGTCGACTTCTGCATGGACGGCCGCGACCGGGTCATCGAATACGTCGCCGACGCCTACGGGCGCAACGCGGTCAGCCAGATCATCACTTTCGGCACCATGGCCGCCAAGGCCGTGGTGCGCGACGTGGCGCGGGTGCAGGGCAAGTCCTACGGCCTGGCCGACCGCCTGTCGAAGATGATTCCGTTCGAAGTGGGCATGACCCTGGAGAAGGCCTACGAGCAGGAAGAAATGCTCCGCGACTTCCTCAAGGGCGACGAGGATGCCCGCGAGATCTGGGACATGGCCCTGAAGCTCGAAGGCGTTACCCGGGGTACCGGTAAGCACGCCGGTGGCGTGGTGATCGCGCCGACCAAACTCACCGACTTCTCACCGATTGCCTGTGACGAAGAGGGCGGCGGCCTGGTGACCCAGTTCGACAAGGACGATGTCGAGGCGGCGGGCCTGGTGAAATTCGACTTCCTCGGCCTGCGTACCTTGACCATCATCAAGTGGGCGATGGAGACGATCAACCGCGAGCAGGCCAAGAAGAACCTGCCGGACGTCAACATCGACTTCATCCCGCTGGATGACAAGAAAACCTACGAGCTGCTGCAGAAAGCCGAAACCACGGCGGTGTTCCAGCTCGAATCCCGCGGCATGAAGGAGCTGATCAAGAAGCTCAAGCCCGACTGCCTGGAAGACCTCATCGCACTGGTGGCACTGTTCCGTCCTGGCCCGCTGCAATCGGGCATGGTGGACGACTTCATCAACCGCAAGCACGGCCGCGCCGAGCTGGCCTACCCGCACCCGGACTACCAGTACGACGGACTGAAACCGGTACTGGCGCCGACCTACGGCATCATCCTGTACCAGGAACAGGTCATGCAGATCGCCCAGGTGATGGCCGGCTACACCCTGGGTGGCGCGGACATGCTGCGCCGGGCCATGGGTAAGAAAAAGCCCGAGGAGATGGCCAAGCAGCGCGGCGGCTTCATCGAAGGTTGCGCCAGCAACGGGATCGATGCTGATCTTGCGGGCAACATCTTCGACCTGGTGGAGAAGTTCGCGGGCTACGGCTTTAACAAGTCGCACTCTGCCGCCTATGGCCTGGTGTCGTACCAGACCGCCTGGCTGAAGACCCACCACCCAGCGCCGTTCATGGCGGCGGTGCTCTCGGCGGACATGCACAACACCGACAAGGTGGTGGTGCTGATCGAGGAAGTGCGCAGCATGAAGCTGCGCCTGGACGCGCCGGATGTAAACAGCTCCGACTTCAAGTTCACGGTCAATGATGACGGCCGTATCGTCTATGGCCTGGGGGCGATCAAAGGCGTGGGCGAGGGGCCGGTAGAGGCGATCGTCGAGGCACGTGCCGAGGGCGGGCCGTTCAAGGACCTGTTCGACTTCTGTGAGCGCGTCGATCTCAAACGCATCAACAAGCGCACCCTCGATGCGCTGATCCGCAGCGGCGCCCTGGACCGCCTCGGGCCGCACTTCCACGACGAGATCAAGGCCTACCACGCCAATATCGACCGCAACCGGGCGGTTCTCCTGTCGGCGCTGGAGGAGGCCATCAAGGCCGCTGAACAGACCGCACGTACTGCCGACAGCGGCCACGTCGACCTGTTCGGTGGGCTGTTCATCGAGGAAGATTCGGACGTCTACGCCAACCACCACAAAGTGCGCGAGCTGACGCTCAAGGAGCGCCTCAAGGGCGAGAAGGACACCCTTGGCCTGTACCTGACCGGTCACCCGATCGACGAGTATGAGACCGAGATCCGCCGTTTCGCCCGCCAGCGCATCATCGACCTCAAACCGTCGCGTGAAACCCAGACCGTGGCCGGCATGATCATTGCCTTGCGGGTAATGAAGAACAAGAAGGGCGACAAGATGGGCTTCGTCACCCTCGATGACCGCTCCGGGCGCATCGAGGCCTCGCTGTTCGCCGATGCCTTCATGGCCGCCCAGGCCCTGTTGCAAACCGACGCCATGGTGGTGGTGGAGGGGGAGGTGAGCAACGATGACTTCTCCGGTGGCCTGCGCCTGCGGGTCAAGCAGGTGATGACCATGGAGGATGCGCGCACCAAGCTGGCCGAGAGCCTGCGCCTGAAGGTCGCCCACGATGCGCTCAAGGGTGACCGCCTGGCCTGGCTGGGCGAGTTGATCACTCGTCACCGTGGCGCTTGCCCGATTACGCTGGAATACACCGGCAGCGATGCCAAGGCCATGTTGCAGTTCGGCGACCAGTGGGCCATCGACCCTGCCGACGGCCTGATTCAAGCGCTGCGTGACCAGTTCGGGCGTGAGAACGTCTTCCTGCAATATCGTTGAAGCGACGAATTTAATCTCGACCTGAACGCGCCACTCCCTTAAGGTATGGCGCCAAACGGATCAACCGGCCGGCCGCCTGGCCGTAGACCCTAGACGGATGCCTATGAACCCGAATTTCCTCGATTTCGAACAGCCGATTGCCGACCTGCAAGCCAAGATCGAAGAGCTGCGCCTGGTCGGTAACGACAACTCGCTGAACATCAGCGATGAAATTGCCCGTCTGCAAGAAAAAAGCAGCACCCTGACCGAAAGCATCTTCGGCAACCTGACCAGCTGGCAGATCGCCCGCCTGGCGCGTCACCCGCGTCGTCCCTATACCCTGGACTACATCGACCACATCTTCACCGAGTTCGAAGAGCTGCACGGCGACCGTCATTTCTCCGACGACGCTGCGATCGTGGGCGGTACTGCGCGCCTGGACGGCAAGCCGGTGATGGTCATCGGCCACCAGAAGGGCCGTGAGGTACGCGAGAAAGTGCGCCGCAACTTCGGCATGCCGCGTCCGGAAGGCTACCGCAAGGCCTGCCGCCTGATGGAGATGGCCGAGCGCTTCAAGATGCCGATCCTGACCTTCATCGACACCCCGGGCGCCTACCCAGGCATCGACGCCGAAGAGCGCAACCAGAGCGAGGCCATCGCCTGGAACCTGCGCGTGATGGCGCGCCTGAAGACCCCGATCATCGCTACCGTGATCGGTGAGGGCGGTTCCGGCGGTGCGCTGGCCATCGGCGTTTGCGACCAGCTGAACATGCTGCAGTACTCCACCTATTCGGTGATCTCGCCGGAAGGTTGCGCCTCGATCCTGTGGAAAACCGCCGATCGCGCCGCCGATGCCGCCGAGGCCATGGGTGTGACCGCCGAGCGCTTGAAGAGCCTGAACATCGTCGACAAGGTTATTGGCGAGCCGCTGGGTGGCGCGCACCGCGACCCGGCGAAAATGTCGGCAAGCATCCGTGGCGACCTGATCGAACAGTTGGACATGCTTGGCAAGCTCGACAACGACACGCTGCTCAAGCGCCGTTACGATCGCCTGATGAGCTACGGCGTCTGATGGATCCGGGGCCGCGTCGCGGCCCATTCGCGGGCAAGCCCGCCCCTACAGGTTTGCGCTGTTGAACAATAGCGCTGTACCTGTAGGGGCGGGCTTGCCCGCGAATGGAGTGCGTAGCGGCCGCGGCGCTCTTACACGCTAGGAGGCCCAGGTGCTTGATCTTACCCCCTGGCTCAATGCCCCCGCCTGGTGCGTCGCCTACTCCGGCGGCCTCGATTCCACCGTCCTGCTGCACCTGCTCGCCGACCATGCTCGTCACCCTGACGCGCCGCCGCTGCGTGCCGTGCATATCCACCACGGTCTGCAAGCTGCCGCCGATGCTTGGCCCGCACATTGCCGGGAGGTCTGTGATGCACTAGGGGTCGAACTGCGCGTGATCCACGTCCAGGTCGATTCTGCCGCCAGCCTCGAGCAAGCTGCCCGCAATGCCCGCTATCAAGCCTTCACTGAGCTTCTCGGCCCCGGCGAACTGCTGTTCACCGGCCAGCACCGCGAAGACCAGGCCGAGACCCTGCTGTTTCGCCTGCTACGCGGCGCCGGCCTGCGTGGCCTGGCGGCCATGCCTGCATCCCGGCCGCTGGGGCGGGGGAGGCTGGTCAGGCCCTTGCTTGATAAGCCGCGCGACCACCTGCAGCAATATGCTCAGGCCGCAGGGCTGAAATGGATCGAAGACCCGTCCAACACCGATAGCACCTTCGCCCGCAATTTCCTGCGTTGCGAAGTGTTCCCGCTGCTGCGCCAGCGGTGGCCGCAAGCCAGCCAGAGCCTGGCGCGCAGTACCACGCACCTGGGCGAGGCACTGGCGCTTCTGGATGAGCTCGCCGCCTCCGACATCGCTGCCGCAAGCCCCGGAGCCGCAGCGCCTTGGCAATGCCTGGACTCGCTGGACATGGAGGTGCTGGCGGCGCTTTCGCCAGCACGCCAGCGCAACGCCTTGCAGTTCTGGCTGAGCAGTCGTACCCGCCTACCCGACAGCCGCCACTGGGCTGGCTGGGAAACCCTGCGCGATGCCGCGGCCGATGCTCGGCCTATCTGGCGCTTGACCGATGGCGAGCTGCAGCGCAGCCAGGGGCGGCTGTGGTGGTTGAGCGGCGATTGGCTGCAAGTGCCGCTGGGCGAGGTGCCTTGGCCAGACCCGAAGCAGATGCTCGCCCTGCCGGGCAACGGTAGCGTGCGGCCTGTGGGCGACATTCCGGGGCCTGGCCTGCGAATCGCCTATCGCCAGGGCGGGGAAGTACTGGACATTCCGGGCCGCGGCCACCGTGATCTCAAGCGTCTGCTCAACGAGCACCAGGTGCCGCATTTCCTGCGCCAGCGCCTGCCACTGCTGTATCAGGGCACCTGCATACTGGCGGTGGCGAACCTGCCAATGTCTGGACAGGGGCGTTGCCAGCTGCAGTGGCAGCCGCCGACGAACGTGCAAGGTTTGAGGTGAAGGGGACATTCCGGTAGACTACCCTCCCTTCTTGATACAGCTTCTGTGGGTTCCTCGAAAACACGGGAGTTGCCGATTACCAAGCAGTTTTTTGCTGGGCTGAATCTTAAAATGACGAGCGAGCTCCATGCCGGGACAACCCCGGTCTGTACAGACGCGGCAGTTTTTCGAGATGCACTGTGATTGACGCAGGTGATCGGGGGCTTCGGCCTTCCTTCGCTTTCTCCGGCGGCGCTGGCCGCCTTAACGCAGACTTCTAGGGTTTTTCATGACGCGCTACATATTCGTCACGGGCGGTGTTGTTTCTTCATTGGGGAAAGGCATTGCCTCGGCTTCCCTGGCGGCCATCCTGGAAGCGCGGGGGCTCAAGGTCACCATGCTCAAGCTGGACCCGTACATCAACGTCGACCCGGGCACCATGAGCCCGTTCCAGCACGGTGAAGTATTCGTCACCCACGACGGCGCCGAGACCGACCTCGACCTGGGCCACTACGAGCGGTTCATCCGCACCACCATGACCCAGAACAACAACTTCACCACCGGTCGTATCTACGAGCACGTGCTGCGCAAGGAGCGCCGTGGTGACTACCTGGGTGCGACCATCCAGGTCATCCCGCACATCACCGACGAGATCAAGCGCCGCATCATCAAGGGTGCCGGCGATGCCGACGTGGCCCTGGTGGAAATCGGCGGTACCGTGGGTGACATCGAGTCGCAACCGTTCCTGGAAGCGATCCGCCAGCTGCGTGTCGAAGTGGGCTCCAAGCGCGCCATGCTGATGCACCTGACCCTGGTCCCGTACATCGCCACCGCTGGCGAGACCAAGACCAAGCCGACCCAGCACTCGGTCAAGGAACTGCGTTCCATCGGCCTGCAACCAGACGTGCTGATCTGCCGCTCCGACCACCCGGTCGACGCCTCCTCGCGCCGCAAGATCGCGCTGTTCACCAACGTCGAGGAGCGTGCGGTGATTTCCCTGGAAGACGTCGACACCATCTACAAGATTCCCGGCGTGCTGCACGCCCAGGGCCTGGATGACTTCGTCGTCGAGCGCTTTGGCCTGCAGTGCAACGGCGCCGACCTGTCCGAATGGGACAAGGTCGTCGATGCCAAGCTCAACCCCGAGCATGAAGTGACCATCGCCATGGTCGGCAAGTACATGGAGCTGCTGGATGCGTACAAGTCGCTGATCGAAGCGATGAGCCACGCCGGCATCACCAACCGCACCAAGGTCAACCTGCGCTACATCGATTCCGAAGACATCGAGAACCAGGGTACCGGCCTGCTCGAGGGCGCCGACGCCATCCTGGTGCCGGGCGGTTTCGGCCTGCGTGGCGTGGAAGGCAAGATCAAGGCCGTGCAGTTCGCCCGTGAGAACAAGGTGCCGTATCTGGGCATCTGCCTCGGCATGCAGGTCGCGGTGATCGAGTTCGCCCGTAACGTGATGGGCTGGAGCGACGCCAACTCCACCGAGTTCGACCGCAACAGTGGCCACCCGGTGGTCGGCCTGATCACCGAGTGGTCCGATGCTACCGGCGCCGTCGAAACCCGTACCGAAGCCTCCGACCTGGGCGGCACCATGCGCCTGGGCGCCCAGGACTGCCAGCTGGCGGCCGGCTCCAAGGTGCATGACTGCTATGGCAGCGATGTGATCACCGAGCGTCACCGTCATCGTTATGAGGTGAACAATAACCTGCTGCCGCAACTGATCGACGCGGGCCTGGTGGTTTCCGGTCGTTCCGAGGACGGCGCGCTGGTGGAAGTGGTCGAGTCCAAGGACCACCCATGGTTCGTCGCCTGCCAATTCCACCCCGAGTTCACCTCGACCCCGCGTGACGGCCACCCGCTGTTCAGCGGCTTCGTCAAGGCGGCCCTGGCGCAGAAGAACAAGGCCTGAGCCCATGACCCAGAAGATCATTCGCGTCGGTAACATCGAGATCGCCAACGACAAGCCGTTCGTCCTGTTTGGCGGCATGAACGTGCTGGAGTCCCGTGACCTGGCCCTGAAGGTCTGCGAAGCGTACGTGCGGGTTACCGAGAAGCTCGGTATCCCCTACGTGTTCAAGGCCAGCTTCGACAAAGCCAACCGTTCGTCGGTGACCTCCTACCGTGGTCCGGGCATGGAAGAGGGGCTGAAGATCTTCGAGGAGATCAAGCGCACCTTCAACGTGCCGGTCATCACCGACGTGCACGAGCCGTACCAGTGCGAGCCGGTGGCCAAGGTCTGCGACATCATCCAGTTGCCGGCCTTCCTCTCGCGCCAGACCGACCTGGTGGTGGCCATGGCCAAGACCGGCGCGGTGATCAACATCAAGAAAGCCCAGTTCCTCGCGCCGCACGAGATGAAGCACATTCTCGCCAAGTGCGTGGAAGCCGGTAACGACCAACTGATTCTCTGCGAGCGCGGTTCGAGCTTCGGCTACAACAACCTGGTCGTGGACATGCTCGGCTTCGGCATCATGAAGCAGTTCGAGTACCCGGTGTTCTTCGATGTGACCCATTCGCTGCAAACCCCGGGTGGCCGTGCCGATTCCGCAGGCGGGCGCCGTGCCCAGGTCACCGACCTGGCCAAGGCCGGCATGAGCCAGGGCCTGGCCGGGCTGTTCCTCGAAGCCCACCCGGACCCGGACAACGCCAAGTGCGATGGCCCGTGCGCCCTGCGCCTGGACAAGCTCGAGCCGTTCCTGGCCCAGCTCAAGCAATTGGACGACCTGGTGAAAAGTTTTCCGACGGTAGAAACCGCGTAAAGCGCATTTCTCGGGTAAAGTACCGTCCGTTCCAACCCCTGACCTATCGGTCAGGGGCTCCCTTCGCCAGGTCTGCCCGTGCCATGTCCCCTGGTGAACGGCAACAATTCCCAAAGCTGCGTTGTTTTCGTCAATTCTGGAGTGCTTACAACAATGGCAAAGATCGTCGACATCAAAGGTCGTGAAGTTCTCGACTCCCGTGGCAACCCCACCGTGGAAGCCGATGTACTGCTCGACAACGGCATCATCGGCAGCGCCTGCGCGCCGTCGGGTGCTTCCACCGGCTCGCGCGAGGCGCTGGAGCTGCGAGATGGCGACAAGAGCCGCTACCTGGGCAAGGGCGTGCTGAAGGCCGTGGCCAACATCAATGGCCCGATCCGCGACCTGCTGCTGGGCAAGGACCCTTCCGATCAGAAGGCCCTGGACCGCGCCATGATCGAACTGGACGGCACCGAGAACAAAGCCAAGCTGGGCGCCAACGCCATCCTGGCGGTGTCCCTGGCTGCTGCCAAGGCCGCCGCCCAGGACCAGGATCTGCCGCTGTACGCCCACATCGCCAACCTCAACGGCACCCCGGGCCAGTACTCCATGCCGGTTCCGATGATGAACATCATCAACGGCGGCGAGCACGCCGACAACAACGTCGATATCCAGGAGTTCATGGTTCAGCCGGTCGGCGCCAAGACCTTCTCCGACGGCCTGCGCATGGGCACCGAGATCTTCCATCACCTCAAGGCTGTACTGAAGGCCCGTGGCCTGAACACTGCCGTGGGTGACGAAGGTGGCTTCGCCCCTAACCTGGCGTCCAACGAAGACGCCCTGGCCGCCATCGCCGAAGCTGTCGAAAAAGCCGGCTACAAGCTGGGCACCGACGTGACGCTGGCCCTGGACTGCGCGGCTTCGGAATTCTACGAGAACGGCAAGTACAACCTGTCCGGCGAAGGCAAGTCGTTCGACGCTGAAGGCTTCGCTGAGTACCTCAAAGGTCTGACCGAGCGCTTCCCGATCATCTCGATCGAAGACGGCCTGGACGAGTCCGACTGGGCTGGCTGGAAGATCCTCACCGACAAGATCGGCGCCAAGGTGCAGCTGGTCGGCGACGACCTGTTCGTGACCAACACCAAGATCCTCAAGGAAGGCATCGAGAAGGGCATCGGCAACTCGATCCTGATCAAGTTCAACCAGATCGGCTCGCTGACCGAAACCCTGGAAGCCATCCAGATGGCCAAGGCCGCCGGTTACACCGCAGTCATCTCGCACCGCTCCGGCGAAACCGAGGACTCGACCATCGCCGACTTGGCCGTCGGTACCGCTGCCGGCCAGATCAAGACCGGCTCGCTGTGCCGTTCCGACCGCGTTTCGAAGTACAACCAGTTGCTGCGTATCGAAGAGCAACTGGGTGCCAAGGCGGTCTACCGTGGCCGTGCCGAGTTTCGCGGCTGAGCAAGAGATGGTAAAAAGACAGCAGCCGAGGCAGCCTGAGCCTTTCTTCTAGGAGCTCAGGCGCTTGCTGCGGGTTTCTGTCGACGAAGCCTGGCCTTGGCCAGGCTTCGTGCTATCCGAGGCCTGTGTGTCGCGGTCTTTCAACCCTGGATATCTTGATGCGCAGTCCCTATTGGTTGTTTCTCGTCCTGCTCCTGTTGCTCGGTGGCCTGCAATACCGCCTGTGGGTCGGTAATGGCAGCCTCGCGCACGTGGCCGAACTCAAGCAGCAGATCGCCGACCAGCACGCGGAAAACGAGCGCCTGCTGGAACGTAACCGCGTGCTCGATGCCGAGGTCCTGGAGTTGAAAAAGGGCATGGAGACCGTCGAAGAGCGGGCTCGCCACGAACTGGGGATGGTCAAGGAGGGCGAGACCCTCTACCAGTTGCCGCAAAAATGACCCAACCCTTGCCGGCCTTTTGGGCCGTTGTTCCTGCCGCGGGTATTGGTGCCCGCATGGCCGCCGACCGACCAAAGCAGTACCTGGAGCTTGGTGGGCGGACGATTCTCGAGCATAGCCTCGACTGTTTCCTCGACCATCCCGCGCTCAAGGGCGTGGTGGTCAGCATTGCTGCCGACGACCCTTACTGGCCTGGCCTGCGTTGCGCCAGCGATTCGCGCATCCAGCGTGCGGCCGGCGGGCGCGAGCGGGCCGATTCGGTGCTCAATGCACTGTTGCTGCTGCACGCCCAGGGCGCTGCGGACAGCGACTGGGTGCTGGTGCACGATGCCGCGAGGCCGAACCTGGCGCGCAGTGATCTGGACAAGCTGTTGGGCGAACTGGCCGGCGACCCGGTGGGCGGGCTGTTGGCCGTGCCCGCGCGCGATACGCTCAAGCGTGCCGATGCCCAGGGCCGGGTCAGCGCCACGGTCGACCGCAGTACGGTATGGCAGGCCTATACCCCGCAGATGTTCCGCCTGGGGCTGTTGCACCGTGCTTTGGCCGAGTGCCTGGTGTCTGACGTGGCCGTGACCGATGAGTCCTCGGCGATCGAATGGACTGGGCTATCGCCGCGCCTGATCGAAGGGCGCAGCGACAATATCAAGGTTACCCGGCCGGAAGACCTGGAGTGGTTGCGCCAGCGTTGGGCGGCGCGACGCTGAAGGTCACTGTCGCTTTTGTCGGCCTCTTCGTGGGCAAGCCCGCTCCTTTCAGGTGGCGCAACGCTGTAGAAGCGGGCTTGCCTGCGAAGCATCACACGGCCTGGTACTCTGGCAACTGCGCCAACCCCTCCTTCAGGTAATTTACCAACCGGCGCACCTTCGGCGACAAATGCCTCTGCTGCGGATACAGCGCCCACACTGCGGTATTTGGCGGCTGATGAGCTTCCAGCAGCGACACCAGCGCGCCACTGCGCAGGTGCTCCAGTACGTAGTAGTCCGGCAGTTGGCACAACCCTATCCCCTGTAATGCCGCATCCAGCACCGCCTGCCCGCTGTTGCAGCGCCAGTTGCCCTGTATCCGCTGGCTGATCTCCCGCCCGTCCTGCTGCAAGGCCCAGAGGTCGGAACTGCCGACCAGGCAATTGTGCCGCGCCAGTTCCGACAGGCTGTGCGGACGCCCATAGCGCTCCAGATAGCCCGGCGACGCACACAGGTACATGCGTCGCGGTGCCAGGCGTGCGGCCACCAGACGGGAATCCTGCAGGCGGCCCAGGCGAATCGCCAGGTCCATGCCTTCGTGGAGTAGGTCCAGGGTGCGGTTGGTCAGTTCCACATCCACCCGCAACTGCGGGTACAGGCCCATGAAGCGGGTCACCAAAGGCACGATGAAGCGCTCCCCATAGGCCACCGCGCAAGTCATGCGCAGCAGGCCCTTGGGCTCGCTGGCCAAGTCGCCCATGGCGCGCAACGCTTCCTCGCGCCCATCTTGCAGGCGCTGGCAGTGTTGCAGAAAGGTCTGCCCGGCCTCGCTCAGGGTTACCCGCCGGGTACTGCGATACAGCAAACGGGTTTGCAGACGCTCTTCCAGCCGGGCGATCTGGCGGCTGATATGCGAGGAGGAAACCCCCAGGCGTTCGGCGGCGGCGGTGAACTGACCTGCCTCGGCCACGGCAACGAACTCATCGATGCCTTCCCAGCGGCTGCTCATTGATTATCCCTGCATGGCAATAATGTTTTGTCCTGGCTCGGATTATTCATCAAAAAAGCTTGAATTACACTGCCAGACTGAATCGCCAATCTGTCTGGAGACCCGTGATGATCAAGTCCCGCGCTGCCGTAGCCTTCGAGGCCAAGAAACCCCTGGAAATCGTCGAAGTCGACGTCGCCATGCCCAAGGCCGGCGAAGTGTTGCTGCGCGTCGTCGCCAGCGGTGTGTGCCACACCGACGCCTACACCTTGTCCGGCGCCGATCCCGAGGGCATCTTCCCGTCCATCCTTGGCCACGAAGGTGGAGCGATCGTCGAGGCGGTGGGCGAGGGCGTCACTTCGGTGGCCGTCGGCGACCACGTTATCCCGCTGTACACCCCCGAATGCGGCCAGTGCAAATTCTGCCGCTCGGGCAAGACCAACCTGTGCCAGGCCATCCGAGCCACCCAGGGCAAGGGCCTGATGCCTGATGGCACCACGCGCTTCTCCTACAAAGGCCAGCAGCTGTTCCACTACATGGGCACCTCGACCTTCTCCGAATACACCGTGCTGCCGGAAATCTCCGTGGCCAAGATCCAGAAGGAAGCGCCGCTGGAGAAGGTCTGCCTGCTCGGTTGCGGCGTTACCACAGGTATCGGCGCGGTGCTCAACACCGCCAAGGTCAAGGCGGGTGACACCGTGGCGATCTTCGGCCTGGGCGGCATCGGCTTGTCGGCGGTGATCGGTGCGGTCAAGGCCAAGGCTTCACGCATCATCGCCATCGACATCAACCCGGCCAAGTTCGAGATCGCCCGCCAACTGGGCGCCACCGATTGCATCAACCCCAAGGAATACGATCGCCCGATCCAGGAAGTGATCGTCGACCTCACCGACGGCGGCGTCGACTTCTCCTTCGAATGCATCGGCAATGTACAACTGATGCGCGCCGCGCTGGAGTGCTGCCACAAAGGTTGGGGCGAGTCGGTGATCATCGGCGTGGCCGGTGCCGGCCAGGAAATCGCTACCCGTCCGTTCCAGCTGGTGACCGGCCGTGTCTGGCGCGGTTCGGCGTTCGGTGGCGTGCGTGGCCGCAGCGAGCTGCCGAGCTACGTGGAAATGTCGGAAAAGGGCGAGATCCCGCTGGATACCTTCATCACCCACACCATGGGCCTTGAAGACATCAACAAAGCCTTCGACCTGATGCACGAAGGCAAGAGCATCCGCAGCGTGATTCACTTCTGAGGTCAGCCATGAGCCTGGAAAACATCTCCTGCCAGAAGAGCTTCGGCGGCTGGCACAAGCGTTACCGGCACCACTCCAAGGTGCTGGGCTGCGACATGGTGTTTGCCGTGTACCTGCCACCACAGGCCGAGCAGGGCGAGAAACTGCCGGTGCTGTACTGGCTCAGCGGTTTGACCTGCACCGACGAGAACTTCATGCAGAAGGCCGGCGCCCAGCGCCTGGCCGCCGAGCTGGGCCTGATCATCGTCGCGCCCGACACCAGCCCGCGTGGCGAGCAGGTTCCGGGCGACCCGGACGGCGCCTGGGATTTCGGCCTCGGCGCCGGGTTCTATGTCAATGCCACCCAAGAGCCTTGGGCACGGCACTACCGCATGCACGACTATGTGGTCCAGGAGTTGCCTGGGTTGATCGAGGCGCATTTCCCGGCCAGCGAGTTGCGCAGCATCAGCGGTCACTCGATGGGCGGGCACGGTGCGCTGGTATGCGCCTTGCGCAATCCAGGGCGCTATCGGTCGGTGTCGGCGTTCTCGCCCATCAGCAACCCCATGGATTGCCCCTGGGGCGAGAAGGCCTTCTCCCGCTACCTGGGGGATGACCGGGCGACCTGGCGCGAGTGGGATGCCAGCGTGCTGCTGGCGGCAACCCCTGCTGGCCAGTGCCCGCCACTGCTGGTGGACCAGGGCGACCGTGACGACTTCCTCGAAAAGCAGCTCAAGCCCGAAGCCCTGGAGCAAGCCGCGCGCAAAGGGGGCCATGGGCTGAGCCTGCGCCTGCAGCCAGGCTACGACCACAGCTACTATTTCATCGCCAGTTTCATCGATGAGCACCTGCGCCACCATGCGCTGGCGCTAGGCCGGGTGTAGCAGGCCCAAAAGGCGCCCAAGCTCGGGCAAAGCAGGTAGAATCACGCCCTGACTTCATCAGGGCGTTTTTCTATGCGTATTGGCCACGGCTACGATGTGCACCGTTTCTGCGACGGTGATTTCATTACCCTGGGAGGGGTTCGCATCCCTCACAAGTATGGCCTGCTGGCCCATTCCGACGGCGACGTGCTGCTGCATGCCATCAGTGATGCCCTGCTCGGCGCCGCGGCGTTGGGTGACATCGGCAAGCACTTCCCCGACACCGACCCGCAGTTCAAGGGCGCCGACAGCCGCGTGCTGCTGCGCCATGTGCTGGATGTGGTCCAGGGCAAGGGTTGGAAGGTCGGTAACGTCGACGCCACCATCGTCGCCCAGGCGCCGAAGATGGCACCGCACATCGAAACCATGCGCCAGTACATCGCCGCGGATCTGCGCGTCGAACTCGACCAGGTCAACGTCAAGGCCACCACCGAAGAGAAGCTCGGTTTCACCGGCCGCGAGGAGGGGATCGCCGTGCATGCCGTTGCCCTGTTACTGCCCGCATGACCGAGAACGAACTGCTCGGGCCGCGCGCCAGTGGGCAAGCCCTGGGCACTGCGGTGCTCAAGGCCGTCGCCGAGGACTTCCAGGTCGACGAAGTGCTGGACATTCCGCTGTCCGGCCAAGGCGAGCACCTGTGGCTGTGGGTGGAAAAACGTGACCTGAACACTGAGGAAGCCGCCCGCCGCCTGGCGCGTGCTGCCGGTGTGCCGCTGCGGGCGATCAGCTACGCAGGGCTCAAGGACCGCCAGGCCCTGACTCGGCAGTGGTTCAGCCTGCACCTGCCCGGCAAGGCCGACCCAGACCTTGCCCGCGCCGAAGATGCCAGCCTGCGGGTGCTCAAGCAGGTACGCCACCAGCGCAAGCTGCAGCGTGGCGCCCATTCGGCCAATGGCTTCACCTTGCGCCTGACAGGCCTTGCGGCCGATCACAAGGCCCTGGACGCGCGCCTGGAGCAGCTCAAGGTTTCTGGCGTACCGAACTACTTTGGTGCCCAACGCTTCGGCCACGGCGGTGGCAACGTCCACGACGCACTCGACTGGGCGGGCCGCGATGCTTTGCCCGAGCAGCGCAATGTGCGTTCGCGGCTGCTGTCGGCCGCGCGCAGCTACCTGTTCAACCAAGTGCTGGCCGCACGAGTTGGCGATGGCAGCTGGAATCAGGCCCAGGTCGGTGACCTGTTGGCGTTCACCGACAGTCGTAGTTTCTTCGCGGCTGGCGAGCAGGAGTGTGCCGATCCTCGCCTGGCCATTCTGGACTTGCATCCGACCGGCCCGATGTGGGGTGAGGGCGCTACGCCTAGCAATGGCGTCACCGCCGCGCTGGAAACCGCGGTCGCCGAAGGCCACGTTGCGCTGTGCCGTTGGCTGGCCAAGGCGGGCATGAGTCACGAACGACGCATCTTGCGGCTCCCTATTGGGCGTCTGACATGGCATTATCCCGAGCCTGATATTCTGCAACTGGAATTCGTCCTTCCGGCCGGATGCTTCGCCACCGTGGTGGTGCGCGAGCTTGTCGATCTGGTGCCGGCAGGGCAGACGGACAGCCCATGCGTATTCTGATTTCCAATGACGATGGTGTTACCGCACCCGGTCTTGCCGCGCTGCATGCAGCGCTGGCCGACTATGCCGAGTGCACGGTGATCGCCCCGGACCAAGACAAGAGCGGTGCCGGCAGTTCACTGACGCTGGACCGGCCATTGACGCCGCACACGTTGGCCAATGGCTTCATCAGCCTCAACGGAACGCCGACCGACTGCGTGCACCTGGGCATCAATGGCCTGTTGCCGCATACCCCCGACAGGGTGGTTTCGGGCATCAACCTGGGTGCCAACCTGGGGGATGACGTGCTTTATTCCGGTACGGTTGCCGCTGCGCTGGAGGGGCGTTTCCTAGGGAGCACGTCGCTGGCGTTTTCCTTGATTTCGCGCCAGCCCGACAACCTGCCTGCCGCCGCGCACATCGCCCGCCGCCTTGTAGAGGCGCAGGCGCGCCTGGAGCTGCCGCCGCGTACTGTTCTCAACGTCAACATCCCTAACCTGCCGCTGGAGCACATTCGTGGCATTCGCCTCACCCGCCTGGGGCATCGCGCCCGTGCCGCAGCGCCCACCAAGGTTGTCAACCCGCGGGGCAAGGAAGGCTACTGGATCGCGGTGGTCGGCGATGCCGAGGATGGCGGGCCCGGTACCGATTTCCACGCCGTGATGCAAGGCTACGTCTCGATCACGCCATTGCAGCTGGACCGTACCTTCAACGATGCCTTCGAGCGCTTCGACGGCTGGCTGGAGGACGTGCTCTGATGCGTGAAAAGGACGATCTGCAGCGGCGCGGCGGTATTGGCATGACCTCCCAGCGCACTCGGGAGCGACTGATCCAGCGGCTCTATGAGGAAGGGGTGTCGAACGCCAAGGTGCTCGAGGCCATTCGCCGCACGCCGCGTCATCTGTTCGTCGATGAGGCGCTGGCCCATCGGGCCTATGAAGACACTGCGCTGCCCATCGGGCACAACCAGACCATTTCCCAGCCGTTCATGGTCGCGCATATGAGCGAACTGCTACTTGAGGCCGGCCCGCTGGACAAGGTCCTGGAGATCGGTACCGGTTCCGGTTACCAAACCGCCATTCTTGCGCAGCTGGTTGAGCGGGTGTTCTCGGTCGAGCGCATCAAGGTGCTGCAGGACCGGGCCAAGGAGCGCCTGGTCGAACTGAACCTGCGTAACGTGGTGTTTCGTTGGGGCGATGGTTGCGAAGGGTGGCCGGCGCTGGCGCCCTACAACGCGATCATCGTCACGGCGGTTGCACCGGAGGTGCCCCAGGCCCTGCTGGACCAGTTGGCCCCCGGTGGGCGCCTGGTGATTCCGGTGGGGGCGGCTGGAGAGTCGCAGCAACTGATGCTCATCGTGCGTGAGGAACATGGCTTCTCCAGGCGCGTCCTGGGGAATGTGCGTTTCGTACCCTTGCTCAATGGTCCGCTGGCCTGAAGTCCTTGGAATATTTGCGGCGGCAACGAATTCTTCGGGCAGGCGCCTGTCTATCTGGCGGAGTGCCGTTATCCGCTGGCACCTGACCGGGCAGCCAGGTTTGTGCTCGGTTATAGTTGAAACATTATTGCAATTCGTCACATTTGATTTCTGCACCATGAGGGGAGCGCGGGTGGGTCACACAGTCAGTCGACAGCGCAAGGATCTATCGGGCTTCAAGCTTCTGGCGATTGCGTTGGCCATGGGGACCTTGCTGGTGGGCTGCTCCAGCACCGGTTCCAGCGGTGCGCGGGTGGTCGACCGCAATAACACCGCCCCCCCCAAGCGAGCCGCCGTGACCTCGGGGCAATACGTCGTCAAGCCCGGCGATACCCTGTTCTCCATCGCATTCCGCTACGGCTGGGACTACAAGGAGCTGGCGGCGCGCAACAATATTCCGGCGCCCTATACCATTCGCCCGGGGCAGCCCATCCGCTTCAGCAGTGGCGCAGCCGGCAGCACCACGGTGGTGTCTTCCAGCCCATCCTCATCCAGTCGTACCACCGTGACCCGGCGCCCGGTTACCACCACCGCGCCGCCCGCCGGTTCTGGCAACTCCGCCCCGCCACCACCTGCCAGCCCACCACCGGTGGGCGCCCAGGTGCCCGCTGCGGAGCGCTCGGCGGGCGGTTGGACCTGGCCTGCAAACGGTGTGCTGATTGGAAAATTCGCTTCAAACGGTAGTTTGAATAAAGGCATTGATATCGCCGGTGATTTGGGACAGCCTGTTTTTGCAGCTTCTGATGGTGCAGTGGTTTACGCCGGGAGTGGCTTGCGGGGCTACGGCGAGTTGGTCATTATCAAGCACAGCGATACCTACGTCAGCGCCTACGGTCACAACCGCAGGCTCATGGTTCGGGAGGGGCAGCAGGTCAAGGCAGGGCAGACGATCGCAGAAATGGGGTCCACGGGCACTGATCGGGTGAAGCTGCATTTCGAGATTCGCCGCCAGGGCAAACCCGTCGACCCTCTCCAGTTCCTGCCTCGCCGTTGATGTTGCACCCAGCCTGTTCCTTGGATGTAGAGGGGACAGGCTTTAGCGCTGCCAGGGAAACAGGTGCCGCTAGAGTCTGAGTTCGAACTCAGCAAAGGACTATAACAATGGCTCTCAGTAAAGAAGTGCCGGAGTTTGACATCGACGATGACCTGCTCCTGATGGAGACCGGCATCGTTTTGGAAACGGATGTGGTGTCAGACGAACCTGCTGTACCGTCTGTTCGGACCAGGGCCAAGCAAGGCTCGTCACTAAAGCAACATAAGTACATCGATTACAGCCGGGCGCTCGACGCGACCCAGTTGTACCTCAACGAAATCGGCTTCTCGCCACTGCTTTCGCCGGAAGAGGAAGTGCACTTCGCGCGCCTGTCGCAGAAGGGCGACCCTGCCGGGCGCAAGCGCATGATCGAAAGCAACCTGCGCTTGGTCGTAAAAATCGCGCGTCGTTACGTCAATCGTGGGCTGTCTTTGCTCGACCTGATCGAGGAAGGCAACCTGGGGCTGATTCGCGCGGTCGAGAAGTTCGATCCAGAGCGTGGTTTCCGCTTCTCTACCTATGCGACCTGGTGGATCCGCCAGACCATCGAGCGGGCGATCATGAACCAGACCCGCACCATTCGCCTGCCGATCCATGTCGTCAAGGAGCTGAACGTCTACCTGCGAGCTGCGCGGGAATTGACCCAGAAGCTCGACCACGAACCCTCCCCGGAAGAAATCGCCGGCTTGCTGGAAAAACCGGTGGCTGAGGTCAAGCGCATGCTCGGCCTCAACGAACGCGTCTCTTCTGTGGACGTTTCGCTGGGTCCGGACTCCGACAAGACTCTGCTCGACACGCTGACCGACGACCGTCCAACCGATCCCTGCGAGCTGTTGCAGGACGATGACCTGTCGCAGAGTATCGACCAGTGGCTGGGCGAGCTGACTGACAAGCAGCGTGAGGTGGTTATCCGCCGCTTCGGTCTGCGCGGTCATGAAAGCAGCACCCTCGAGGACGTAGGCCTGGAAATTGGCCTGACCCGCGAGCGTGTGCGGCAGATCCAGGTAGAGGGCCTCAAGCGCCTGCGCGAAATCCTCGAGAAAAATGGCTTGTCCAGCGAGTCTCTGTTCCAGTAGCTGGTTTCACCAAGCCTTTGCGCACAAGACGCCCCGATAACCTCGGGGCGTTTTTGTATCCGTGGTAAATGTTTACAGCACCACCGTAGTTGCTTCGCGTGTAAGTGATTGCTTACGTGTCGTGTAAGTCATTGCTGTAGGAGTCGGTAAATCATTGTCGCTTCCAGTGCGGCCTATTTGTTAATTGAATGATTTTTAAGGATTTTTTAGTTTTGTAGAAATGTTTCCACGGTAGCATCTTGAGATGCATGCAGGTTGCCGCCGCCGCTGGAATCGCTAGTATTCGAACTGTGCCGACGGACTGGCACAGGCGCTCAAGGATGATCGCCAGGGACATCGCAGGACGCGATTCATCAGGATGATGATTGGGACAAGCAGGGACTACGGAAAAAATGTGGGCGGGTCAAACCGCCCCTTTTTTTGCCTGCAAAAAAACAAAAAGGCCCGCTTGGGGCCTTTTTTGTTTCCGAGCACTGAGGCTCAGCGTTCCAGGTCGGCGATCTTGCCGGTCTTGCCATCCCACTCTTCGGCGTCTGGCAGCGCATCTTTGCGCTCGGTGATGTTCGGCCAGATTTCTGCCAGCTCGGCGTTCAGCTCGATGAAATTCTCCATGCCGGACGGCACTTCGTCTTCCGAGAAGATGGCTTGGGCCGGGCATTCTGGTTCGCACAGGGCGCAATCAATGCACTCGTCCGGATGAATAACCAGGAAGTTCGGGCCTTCGTAGAAGCAGTCCACCGGACAGACTTCCACGCAGTCGGTGTACTTGCATTTGATGCAGTTGTCGGTGACGACGAAGGTCATTTCTAATTCTCTCCTCAGGCGACGGCAGCGTGCCCTTCCTCTCAGGGCAGCGCGGTTCACGATGTGCCGCAGACCAGGCTAGGAGCCTGCGGTGCCGCGAACCGCGCCGGATTCTACCAGCTTGCGCGGTCGGCCGTTATAACAGGTTTTTCAGTTGATATAGCATTTCGATAGCTTGGCGCGGTGTCATGTCGTCCAGGTCCAGCTTGCCCAGCTTCTCGATGGCTGGATGCGGCAGGCTGGCGAACAGGTCGCTCTGGTGTGGAACCTGCGCTTGACCCCTGCTCTTGGCCACCGGCGCTTCGTGGGGCAGGCTTGCGGTTTCCAGGCGACCCAAGTGCTCGCGTGCGCGCTGGATTACCTGCCCGGGCACCCCGGCCAGTTGCGCCACCGCCAGGCCATAGCTCTGGCTGGCAGGGCCGGGCAGTACATGGTGCAGGAAGACGATGCGCTCGTTGTGCTCGGTGGCATTGAGGTGCACGTTGGCCACCAGCGGCTCGCTCTCCGGTAATACCGTCAGCTCGAAATAGTGCGTGGCGAACAGCGTGTAGGCGCGCAGTTGGGCCAGGCGCTCGGCGGCAGCCCAGGCCAGGGACAGGCCGTCGAAGGTACTGGTACCACGGCCAACCTCGTCCATCAGCACCAGGCTGCGGTCGGTGGCGTTGTGCAGGATATTGGCGGTTTCGCTCATCTCGACCATGAACGTCGAGCGCCCGCCGGCCAGATCGTCGCTGGAGCCGATGCGGGTAAAGATGCGGTCGACCAGCGACAGCTCGCAACGTGCCGCCGGGACAAAGCTGCCGATATGCGCCATCAGCACGATCAGTGCGGTCTGGCGCATGTAGGTAGATTTACCACCCATGTTGGGGCCGGTGATGATCAGCATGCGCGTGGCATCATCCAGCGCCAGGTCGTTGGCCACGAAGGGGGTGGTCAGTACCTGCTCCACCACCGGATGACGCCCCTGGTCGATGCGCAGGCAAGGTTCGTCGACGAAACTTGGGCAGTTCAAGTCCAGGTTCAGCGCGCGCTCGGCCAGGTTGCTCAGAACGTCCAGTTCGGCCAGTGCCGCAGCGCTGTCCTGCAGGGGCGCAAGGTGGCCGATCAGGGTTTCCAGCAGCGCGTCGTAGAGCATTTTCTCGCGTGCCAGGGCGCGGCTCTTGGCCGACAGTGCCTTGTCTTCGAAGGCCTTGAGTTCGGGGGTGATGAAGCGCTCGGCGCCCTTGAGGGTCTGGCGGCGGATGTAGTCGGCCGGCGCCTGCTCGGCCTGCTTGGTGGGAAGCTCGATATAGTAGCCATGTACCCGGTTGTAGCCGACCTTGAGATTGGCCAGCCCCGTACGGGCCTTCTCGCGGGCTTCCAGGTCGATCAGGAACTGGCCGGCGTTCTCGCTCATCGCCAGTAGCTCGTCCAGTTCGCTGTCGTAACCTGTCTTGAGCACGCCACCGTCGCGGATCACCGCCGGCGGGTTGTCGATGATCGCCCGCTCCAGCAGGCTGGCAAGTTCCGGATAGGTACCGGCGATGGCCGCCAGGCGCGCCAGGTGCGGCGCCTCCAGTTCGGCCATGGCGTTCTGCAATTCGGGCAACGCGCCCAGGGCATCGCGCAGGCGTGCCAGGTCGCGGGGGCGGGCGTTGCGCAGGCCGATGCGGGCGAGGATACGCTCGATATCGCCGATTTCCTTGAGTTGCGGTTGCAGCTTCTCGAAACGGTAGCTGTCGAGCAGGCAGCGGATCGAGCCCTGGCGCGCCTGCAGCACCTTCAGGTCACGCAGCGGGCGGTTCAGCCAGCGGGTCAGCAGGCGGCTGGCCATGGCGGTCTGGCAACGGTCGATCACCGATTGCAAGGTGTTGTCGCGGCCACCGGCCAGGTTGATATCCAGTTCCAGGTTGCGACGGCTGGCGCCATCGAGGATCACCGTGTCGTCCATGCGCTCATGGCGCAGGCTGCGCAGGTGCGGCAGGCTGGTGCGCTGGGTTTCCTTGGCGTAGGTCAGCAGGCAACCGGCGGCGCCGATGGCCAGGGTCAGCTTGTCGCAGCCAAAGCCCTTGAGGTCCTGGGTCGCGAATTGCTGGCACAGGCTCTTGCGTGCCGAGTCGCGGTCGAAATCCCAGGGGGCTCGACGCCGTGCGCCGGGGCGTTTCTCCGCGGGCAGGCCCTGGGGCCAGTCATCGGGGATCAGCAGCTCTACCGGGTTGATGCGCTCGAGCTCCGCCAGCAGGTTTTCCCAGCCCTTGATTTCCTGCACGCTGAAGTTGCCGCTGGTGATGTCCAGCACGGCCAGTCCGAACAGGCGCTCGTCACCCAGTAATGCGGCGATCAGGTTGTCGCGGCGCTCATCGAGCAGGGCCTCGTCGCTAACCGTACCGGGGGTGATGATGCGCACCACCTGACGCTCCACCGGCCCCTTGCTGGTGGCCGGGTCGCCGATCTGCTCGCAGATGACCACCGACTCGCCGAGCTTCACCAGCTTGGCCAGGTAGCCCTCCAATGAATGGAACGGGATGCCGCACATCGGGATCGACTGGCCCGCAGACTGGCCGCGCGCGGTCAGGGTGATGTCCAGCAGCTTCGCGGCTTTCTTCGCATCTTCGTAGAAGATCTCGTAGAAATCGCCCATGCGGTAGAACATCAGCTGGTCTGGGTGCTGGTGCTTCAGCTTCCAGTATTGCTGCATCATCGGGGTGTGTGCGGAGAGATCGGACATTCGAGGCCTTACAGCGGTTTCTGGTGGCTTTTGCGAAACAGGCGATGATACAGGGATTTTCCAGATGCGGGGCCAGGTTGCCACAGCCATGCAGCAGCCATTGCATTCAGCCGAAGCAGCCTGCATTATGCACGCTATGCAAAAACGCAACGTAGCTACCGTACTCAGAGAATTGCTCGACCGCCACGGCCTGTCACCGACGGAGCTGCACCGGCGCACGGGCGTACCGCAATCCACCCTGTCGCGCATCCTCAGCGAGAAAATCGTCGACCCTTCGGATAAACACGTCTCGAAGATCGCCGAGTATTTTGGCCTGAGCACCGACCAGTTGCGTGGCCGCGCCGACCTGGGCGAAGCCCGCCAGGTGCTGCAGCCTGTGCGGGTTCATGCCGATCTGGATGACATCAGCCTGTGGGACGACGAAACCCCCGTCGAGGACGACGAGGTGTCGGTCCCCTTTCTTCGCGAGGTCGAATTGGCAGCAGGATCAGGAAGATTCGTCATCGAGGAAAGCGAGCGCGCGCGCCTGCGCTTCGGCAAGCGCAGCCTGCGCCACAACGGGGTGCAGTTCGACCAGGCCAAGTGCGTGACAGTAAGGGGCAACAGTATGTTGCCGGTGCTGCGCGATGGCGCGACGGTCGGGGTGAATACCGGCAAGTGCGGCATCGGCGACATCATCGATGGCGACCTCTACGCCATCAACCATAACGGCCAACTGCGCGTGAAGCAGGTCTACCGGCTGCCCACCGGCATCCGCCTGCGCAGCTTCAACCGCGACGAACACCCGGATGAAGACTACAGCTTCCAGCAGATGCAGGAGGAGCAGATCAGCATGCTTGGCCATGTGTTCTGGTGGGGCATGTACGCCCGATAAGCCCCGTCCTTCTGGAAAACCCGCCTCGGCGGGTTTTTTTTTGCCGGTAGAAAACTCCTACGAGCCTCGCCGGCTAAGCCTTTCATGCATTTCAGCAAAAGCGCGTGCATGCAAATGCAAAAAAATGCATTGACTGCATATGCGTTAATGCATAGCCTGTGTCTCAAGCCGGACAGCAACCGGTTGTTACACAGGCAGCGATGGACAGGCCTTGACTGTCCAGAGGGTTGGCAACTGGCCCGGGTGTGCAGCGTAAAGCACCACGAACAGTTATCCGGCGGGCAGGCGGCCGCGGTCGGAGTCACCAATTTGAAGCGCAACCGCACGGCGTCACCAGTCGTGGCCGGCGGTTACCAACGCGCATTACTGAAGGGCCTGCGCAGCGGGCCCTTTGGAATGCCGATTTCCATGACAACACCTCGCCGGCAACGGCCGGCGGGCATCACACAGGAGACACGACAGTGACGAACGAGCAACAAGCGTTGCTGGAAATGCCGCTCTGGCTGGTGATCGTCCTGGCATTGCTGGGCGGTCTGGCTGGCGAGATGTGGCGGGCCGACAAGGCCGGAGCCAAGGGCTGGTCGCTAGTGCGGCGCCTGGCGCTGCGCTCCGGAGCCTGCATGGTGTGTGGGGTTTCGACGGTCATGCTGCTGTATGCCAGCGGCCTGTCTATCTGGACTGCTAGCGCCTTTGGCTGCCTGACCGCGATGGCCGGTGCCGATGTGACCATCGGCCTATACGAACGCTGGGCGGCACGGCGCCTGGGGCTGCGCGATGAACGATAGGAGGTACGGACATGAGTGAATTGGCCACGCTGCATGCGGCCTTGACCGCAACGATTCGTGAGGCGATGCCTGAACTTGCGTCAGTCGATGCATATGCAGATGTAGGAAGCGATACCGCGCTACCGGCGTTGCGCCACGGCATCGTGCGCATGACCGCCGATGCCGCTCCCCGCGACGGGCGTTCGGTGCTGTTCACCACCTTCGAGGCGGACATCACCCCCGATGCCGCCAACCCCGAGGCCCGCCTGCAAGGCAGCCTGCTGGCCGCGCAACTGGTAGACCTGTTGCGCCAGCAGCTGTGGGGCCTGGAGTTCGTGGAAGCGAGCCGCAATGTTCGGGCCTACCTTTCCGGCGACCACTGGAAAGTACGGTGGGAACAACCGGTGCTGCTCGGCGAAGCGCAATGGCACTGGCCCGACCAACCGCCGGGCAGCCTGATGCTTGGCTTCAGCCCCGACACTGGGCCGGGTAACGAAGGCAAGTACATCACCCCGGAGGACCTCGCATGAGCTACGCCAGTGCCATGCACGATCGCATGCTGGCCTGTCTGGTCATCCCCTGTCGGGTCGTGGCCGTCGACCTCGCTGCAGCGCGCATAAGGGTTTCCGATGGCGCGGGCTGGACCAGCGCCTGGGTTCGCTGGCATGCCCAGGCCGCTGGCAAAGCGCGGCACTGGCGGGCTCCGAGCCCAGGCGAGCAGGGCGTGCTGGTCAGCCCCAGCGGCGAGCCGGCCCAGGGCACCTTCATCGCCGGGCTCTATGGCAATGCAGGCAGCCCGCCGGACAACCGTGACCACATCGAGGCGTGGCGTTTCGATGACGGCGGCTCGCTGGTCTACGACTGGCAAGCGCGGCGTTACGACATCCACCTCCCCAGCGGCACCGCCAGCATCAAGGTCGGCGCCAGTACGGTGATGGTCAGCGATGGCGCCATCCATATCGACGCCGCCAGCATCACGCTGGCTGGCAACGTCAGCGTCGAAGGCCCGTTGACGGTCAGCGGCGACATCAACGGCGGCGGGCGAATCATCGATACCGCTGGCAACACCGCCAACCATAAGCACTGACGCCCGGCCACCGCACGCTGTCGAGCAGGACGTCCCACGTCAGGAGAACACCATGCATACCCACTCGCGGCCACGCGCCGCCCCAGGAGGCTCGCCATGATCGGCATGGACCGCCGCACCGGCCAGCCCCTGGTCGGCATCGCCCACTTGCGCCAGTCCATCGAGGACATCCTCACCACACCGTTGGGCAGCCGGCGCATGCGCCCTGACTACGGCAGTCAACTGCGCCGCTACGTCGACCTGCCGGTCAACGAAGGCTGGAAAAGCGCAGTACAAGCCGAAGTCGCCCGCGCCCTCGGACGCTGGGAGCCACGCCTTGAACTCGAGCGAGTCAAGGTGGTGGCGGTGCTCGACGGCCAGGTCAACCTGCTGCTGAGCGGTCGTTACCTGGGCGACGATGCGGTACTGGAGGTGCGCGCATGAGCCAGGTCGACCTGTCGAAACTGCCCGCCCCGGCGCTGCTCGAAGACCTGGACTTCGAAACCCTCTACCAGGCCGACCTGGCCACCTTTCGCGCACACCTTGGCGATGCCTGGGACGCCGCGCTGGAGAGCGACCCGGTCAGCAAGCTGCTGGAGGTCGGTGCCTACCGCAAGCTACTCAACCGCGCACGCATCAACGATGCGGCCAAGGCGCTGCTGCTGGCCTATGCCGAAGGTCGCGACCTCGACCAGCTTGCAGCCAACGTCGCCCTGCAACGCCTGGTGATCCAGCCTGCGGACCCGACCACCTTCCCACCGACCGAAGCCATCCTCGAAGCCGACGATGCCCTGCGCGAGCGTGTACAGCTGGTCTACGAAGGCCTGACAACCGCCGGCCCGCGCAACAGCTACATCCTCCATGCCCGCAACGCTTCGGGGCAGGTCGCCGACGCGACTGCCGAAAGCCCGTCGCCGGCGGTGGTCGATGTCACGGTGCTGAGCCTGGAGAACGATGGCGTAGCCAGCCAGGAGTTGTTGGAGGAAGTGGCCGCATACCTCAACGACGACGACATCCGCCCAGTCGCCGACCGGGTCAGCGTGCGCAGCGCCGAGGTGTTGCCGTATCGCATCGAGGCGGTGTTGCACATGGCCGGCCACGGCCCGGAATACGAGGCCATTCGCGCCGAGTGCGAACGTCGCCTGCGTGCCTGGGTCAACCCTCGGCGCCGTCTGGGCGTGGAGGTGGCGCGCTCGGGCATCGATGCGCAGTTGCACATCGACGGCGTCAGCCGGGTCGAGCTGCTCGACTGGGTCGACATCCGCCCGACCAAGGCCCAGGCGGCCTGGTGCCTAGGCGTCGACATCACGCGGGGGGAGTGACATGCAAAGCCTCTTGCCACTGAATCGCACGCCGCTTGAACGGGCCTTGGAAGTGGCCGCCGACGAGGACCTGAAGGTTTCCCTGCGCGGCCTGTACAACCCCGACACTTGCCCGCCGCATCTTCTCTACCAACTGGCCTGGGCCTGGTCGGTGGACCGCTGGGACGATGACTGGAGCGATGCCATCAAGCGCTCGGTGATCCGCTCGGCGTTCTTCGTCCACGCCCACAAAGGCACCCTCGGCGCCCTCAGGCGGGTGGTCGAGCCGTTCGGTTACCTGATCGAGGTGATCGAGTGGTGGCAGGCTGCGCCTGCCGGGGTGCCGGGTACCTTCGCCTTGAAAGTGGGGGTTTCCGGCTCGGGCATCAGCGAAGAAATCTACAACGAGATGTCGGCTCTGATCGACGACGCCCGGCCGGTCAGTCGGCATATGACGGGTTTGGTCATCAGCTTGGAGAGCCGGGGGCAACTCTATCTGGGATGCGCGATCCAGGACGGGGATGAACTCGAGATCTACCCATTGGCGCCACGTGAAGTTGACGTCTCCGGCGTCATGGGGCGCGGCGGCCGTGAACACACAATCGATACCTTGGACATTACAAATGGTTGACCAGAATTCTCAGTTCTACGCCATTCTCACGAACGTGGGCGCGGCGAAACAGGCCAACGCGGATGCTTTGGGCATTCCATGGCGGATCACACAAATGGGCGTGGGCGATGCCAATGGCGCAGACCCTACACCGAACGCCAATCAGACCAGCTTGATCAACGAGTGGCGCCGTGCACCTCTGAACCAATTGAAGGTGGATGAAAGAAACAGCGCGATCATCGTGGCCGAGCAAGTTATTCCGGCAGATGTCGGCGGGCGCTGGATTCGAGAAATTGCGCTATACGATGCCGATGATGACATGGTCGCCGTAGCCAACTGTGCTCCGACCTACAAGCCGTTGCTAAGCCAGGGGTCGGGACGTACTCAAGTGGTCCGGATGAACCTGGTGGTCAGCAGCGCCAGCAATGTGCAGTTGAAAATCGATCCGGCAGTGGTGCTGGCGACTAGAGAGTGGGTCACGGAGGAGTTGGCCAAACAGGATTTCAAGCACTCAGTGCTCGCCGCGACCACCGCACCTATCGCTTTGAGCGGTTTGCAGACCATTGACGGTATCGCTCTGGTCATCGGCGCTCGAGTGCTGGTCAAGAACCAGGCCGCGCCTAAGGACAATGGGCTGTACTCGGTGGCTAGCGGTGCTTGGACACGATGTGGTGATGCCGACAGCGATAGTAAGGTCACCCCCGGATTGCTGGTGCTGGTAGAAAAAGGTACGGCCAATGGTGACAGTGCTTGGCAATTGGTAACCGATGAGCCTGTTACCTTGGGGGTCACTGCTCAGCAATACGAAATGGCCTTTGGGCGTAGCGGTGTAGCAGCGGGGACTTATCGCAGTGTGACGGTTGACAAGTATGGGCGCGTAATAGCGGCCAGTAGTCCAACCACGATCGCTGGTTACGGGTTGACCGATGTCTACTCCATCGCTCAGTTAGATTCGAAACTGGAATTGAAAGCACCCATCGCCAGTCCCATATTCACCGGGAATCCATCTGGTCCAACGCCTCCTCGCGGAAATATCTCAACGCAATTGGCAACTACGCAGTTCGTCAAGGAGGTTGGGTGGACTCTTCCATCAAGTCTGGCTGGCATTCCTTCTGGTTCAACCTTGACGCTAGAGCAGGTCGGTCGGCTTACCTATATGAGCGGGGTAGGGACTTGGAGTAGCACAGTAGTATTACCGTCCGTAGGAATTCCAGTCGGCTCTATTTTTTGTATTTCGGTAGGCTCGGGGGATGGCACTATCGTTGTCCATAAACCAGCTGTCAGTGGTGGGTATATCGCAATCGGTTCAACCTCCTATACCACCCTTACGGTCAAAGCGAATGAACCCCCTTTGATTTTGGTTTATAACGGTGACGGCATTTATGCTGTACTAGCGGGCGGGCTTTCAAATACACAAAATTATGCGTCTCTGAAGTCGCTGAATGGCTGGTCAAAAATTCCGAACGGTATGATCGAGCAGTGGGGACGTATCACCATTCCGGCGAATGTATCTTCATTCAATATAGATACTGTATTTCCCTTAGTATTCCCGAATGCATGCTTTTCGGTTGTTGCAAGTGTAGGCGTTTCAACGGGAGATTATGCGGTATCTTCTTACCGGCAGAATAGGCAGTCGGTGAGTATTGGTGTGCCCAGTTTAGTTGGGTTCGATGGGCAGGTCTTCTGTGATAACAATCTTTTCGACTCGCGTGAAGTGCAGTGGCGAGCGATTGGATATTAAAGATAGATAATGTCCATTGTTGTCGCCAGCTGAGTGCCCTGTTAACAGGCGCTATCAATCCTCACCATCACACAACGCTTCACCCACAGGCCCTGGACTTGCAGGGCCTTTTCATTTCTAACTTGGAGACAACCTAAATGGCTGGATTCTTTCACGGCGTCACCGTAACCAACGTAGACACCGGCGCGCGCACCATTGCACTGCCATCTTCCTCGATCATCGGCCTGGTCGATACCTTCACCCCCGGCGCTGAGGTCTCGGCCAAGGCCAACGACCTGGTGTTGATCACCAGCGAACGCGAGGCCGTAGCCGCCTTCGGCGCCGATGCGGCGATCACCAAGGCCTGCCGCGCCGTCTTCACCCGTGCCCGTGCGGTCATCGTCGCTTGCGGCGTGGCCAAGGTCGAACAGGCTTCCGAGCAAGCCGCCGCGATCATCGGCAGCGTGCTGGCCGACGGCAAGCGCACCGGCCTGCAAGCGCTGCTCGACGGCAAGAGCTGCTTCAACGCCCAGCCGCGCCTGCTGGTCGCCCCCAAGCACAGCGCCACCCAGGCCGTAGCCACCGCATTGGTAGCACTGGCCGACAAGCTGCGTGGCATCGCCATCATCGACGGCCCGAACACCACCGATGAGGCCTCCATCGCCTACGCCGAGAACTTCGGTGCCAAGCGTGCCTTCCTGGTCGACCCGGGCGTGCGCTACTTCGACACCGATGCCGCCGACACCGTCGATGCACCTGGCTCTGCCTGGGTCGCCGGCCTGTTCGCCTATACCGACCGCGAGTACGGCTTCTGGGCCTCGCCTTCGAACAAGGAATTCGTAGGCATTACCGGTACCAGCCGCCCGGTCGAGTTCCTCGACGGCGATGAAACCTGCCGCGCCAACCTGCTCAACAACGCCAACATCGCCACCATCATCCGCGACGATGGCTTCCGCCTGTGGGGCAACCGCACCCTGTCGAGCGACCCGAAATGGGCCTTCGTCACCCGCGTGCGCACCATGGACATCGTCATGGACGCGATCCTCTACGGCCACAAATGGGCCGTCGACCGCGCCATCACCGCCACCTACGTCAAGGACGTCACCGAAGGCCTGCAAGCCTTCATGCGCGACCTTAAGAACCAGGGGGCGATCATCAACTTCGAGGTGTTCGCCGACCCGGAACTGAACACCGCCAGCCAGCTCGAGCAGGGCAAGGTGTACTGGAACATCCGCTTCACCGACGTCCCGCCTGCCGAAAACCCCAACTTCCGCGTCGAAGTCACCAACCAGTGGCTGACCGAAGTCCTCGATTCCGCCGCCTAAGGAGCGCATTTACATGGCAATGATTCCCGAAACCCTGGCCAACCTGAACCTGTTCGTCGACGGCGTGAGCTTCCAGGGCGATGTGCCCAGCCTGACTCTGCCCAAGCTCACCCTGAAAATGGAAGAGCACCGCCCCGGCGGCATGGACATGCCGGTCGAGATCGACCAGGGCATGGAAAAGCAGGAAGCTGCCTTCACCACCACCGGCGTGCGCCGCGAGGCCCTGAAGTTCTTCGGCCTGGCCGACGGCAGCGCCTTCAACGGCACCTTCCGCGGCGCCTTCAAGGGCCTCAAGGGCAAGATCACCCCGGTCATCGTCACCCTGCGCGGCAGCCTCAAGGAAGTCGACATGGGCGACTGGAAGTCTGGCGACAAGGCCGAGGTCAAGCACAGCGTCGCGGTCACCTACTACAAGTTGGAAGTCGATGGCCGCGAGGTCTACGAGATCGACGCCTTGGGCATGAAGCGGGTGATCGATGGCGTCGACCAACTGGCCGCCCAGCGCGCCGCGCTCGGCTTGTAAGGAGGCGACCATGGCTCAAGCCAAGCAGCAACCCAAGTGGCTGGCCCTGGAGGCCGACCGCATCACCGTGCGCCTGTCGCGCCCCAGCGAGGCCAACGGCGTGCAGGTCGACAGCCTGTCGCTGCGCAGCCCCACCGTGCGCGATATCCGCAATGCCCAGGTCGGCGGCGGCGATGACGAACAGCGCGAGCTGAACCTGTTCGCCTCCCTGGCCGAGGTGGGCGTCAAGGACCTCGAAGCGCTGGCGCTGAAGGACTACAGCCGCCTGCAAGCGGGCTACTTTCGCCTGGTGCAGGACGACGAACTTTGACCCGGCCCGACAGCACGCTGCCGCTCGGCGGCTGGCCAAGGAGCTGAACTTTTCCGCGAGCGAAATCATGGGCATGTCGTACAGCGACATGCTCTGGTGGCTTGCGTAGAGACAAGGAGGAATCAATGGCGAACAAGCCAGCGTTGGCACCGGCGACCGGTGCCGCCGTCAACTGGCCTCCAAACCGCCTGGGTTCAGCGGTGCTGCTGGGGGAGCCTCGTGCCAAGGCCAGCCCCCTCAAGCAGGTGATCGGCGATACCCAGCGTTTTCGCCGGGAGCAGCAAGCGGCACAGGCTGAGCGCCTGGCCCAGGGCAAGGCCTGGCTGTCGATGGAGCGGCAGTTGATCGACAGCGCGAAGGAGCAGGGCGGTGCGCTCGAAGGGTTGGAAAACCACTATGCGCGGCTCATCTCCTCGGCGCGCGAGCTGCTTGGCGCGGCAGCGCAACTGGGTACCCGGCTACGTGCTGTCGCGGTATCGGTGAGCGTACCCAGCTCAGCGCCACCTGCACCCCAGGCGGCCCCCGTCAGCACGGCGCAGCAAAAGGCGGGCGAGCAGGGCGCCAAGGTGACCGAGCGGCCGGGCGACAGCATCGGCAAGACGGTGGTGGATATCGGCAAGAGCCTGGCGATGTTCGGCGCGCTGGTGGGGGGCGTGGCCATCGCCAGGCGCGCGCCCGGCGTGCTGACCCAGGGTCTGGTCAAGGTGCGGGGCGAGCATGGCAGTGTCGGCGCGGCATTGAGTGCGCGGGCCCGGCAGATACCGGCGGTGGTCGGTGAGAAATGGACCGCTGCCCGGCAATGGCTGGGAGGCCCCAACAGCGGAGGGGCGGTGCAGCGCGTCAAGGAGGCGCCCGGCAGGATGCTGGGGGCATTGGCGCAGGTGAGGGCGCAGCCCGGCGGTATTGGCGGCGCGATCATGCAGCGTGTGCGCCAGGTGCCTGCGGCGGTGGCCAACGGCCTGAAGGGCGCGGGGCAGTGGTTGGGTGAGCGTGCCGGTACGGCTGGCCGTTCCGTGCTTGGTGCGGCGAAGAGGGCTACAGGCTGGGGGCCTGGCGCCCCGACTGGCTCCTTGTGGTCGCGAGTGGCCGATGCCGGCAGGCCAGTGGCCAACAAGCTGTCGTTTCTCGATGCAGGCCTCAAGGCGGCCTACACGTACCAAACGGCAACCACAGAGCAAGAGAAAGGCGAGGGCTACGGTGCAGCGATCGGCGGGCTGACAGGTTCGGTGGTCGGATCGGTGATCGGCGCCGCGATCTTGCCGGTTATCGGGGCACCGATAGGTGGGCTTATCGGCAATTTCGTCGGTGACAAGCTCGGGGGGACATTGGGCAAGGCATGGTTCAGCGATGACCCGAAATCCAAGGGCAGCCCGCCCATCGCTTTGCCTGCAACACCCGACAAATCGCCGATCAAGCAAGCGCCCGTCGAGCCTGTCTGGAAAGGCTCGGGAGACATCGGCGCCAGCCTGCGTGAAAGCCAGCGCAGTGCCCCGGCCCCGCGATTGGAAGGGGCGCCGCCAAGTGCCATGGCAACGCCTCCCGCCCCGATCAACCAGCAATTCACCTTTACCGCCAACATGCCTGTCACATTCATCAACAGCCTTGACGACCCTCTGTTCAAGCAGCGCCTCGAGGCTATCGCCCGCGGCCAGCTGGACGAACTGATGCGCCAGGCTCGCAGCGTGCAGATGTATGACCAATCCCACGTGGCCTAGAGGAGAACCCATGACTTACCTGGAGCAACTGCAAGCCGCGCTGCATACCTTGGTCAAGGCGGGCGAGGCAGGGCAGCGGCGTGCCGATGCCATGCTCGACCCGCTGGACGATGCGGTCCGGCACATGGGCGATGCCGCTGGCGAACTGTCGGCCCTACCGCTGATCGGCCCGCTCATCGCCCCTCGCCTGCAACGCACCATGCGTGCCATTTCCAGAGCCCAGGAGCAGGTGCAGAAAGTAGCGGCCAAGTACGACCAGGCCGTTGCCGTGGTGCGTCAGGTGCAAGAGCGCATCGATGCCTTCGCCGGCCATGCCGCCAAGGCCCGTACGGCTATCGAACGAGCCGCCGGTGCGGTGCGCAAGACGGTGGAGGGTGTGCTCGAAACCCTGGGCTTCGCGCCTGACACCACGCCGCCCACGCAGGCCATCAAGCCGTTTCCCCACTTGCTGGTGCTGCAACCGCTCAGGGCCAACGCCAACCCGTACTACTTCAACCTCGACACCGCTGCCTTCGACCAGTTACGCCGACAAACACGCTTTCGTTGGGCCGGGCAGGAACGACTGGGCCGCGAAAGCGCGCAACAGGCGGTGGGCCTGGGGGAAGAAAGCATCAGCCTTCGCGGTGCGATCTTCCCCAGCTTCAAGGGCGGCCTCGGCCAGTTGCAGGCGCTGCGCAGTATCGGCAGGCAACTGCTGCCGCTGAGCCTCACCACCGGCTACGGCGAGGTGCTCGGCACCTGGTGCCTGACCAGTATCGAAGAAGAACAAGCCCACTTGCTGGCCGGTGGCATTCCACGCAAACAAGGTTTCTCACTGGAGTTCAGCCGCTATGGCGAAGACCTGCGCAACGTCTGAAGGCGACGTGCTCGACACCCTTTGCCAGCACTACTACGGCCACCTCGACGGCACCGTCGAGGCGGTGCTGGCCGCCAACCAGGGCCTGGCCGACGAGGCCCAGCCTTTTCGCGCCGGGGTGAGAATCGTGCTGCCGGAGCTGCCCGTGGTGGCATCCGGCAGCGTACAACTCTGGGATTGAGCCCTGATAACGGAGCCCTCGACCATGCAACCTGTGTTCAATATCAAGGCCGATGGCAAGGACATCACTGCCTTGATCAACGATCGCCTGCTGCTGATGCGCACCACCGACAAGCCCGGCATGGAGTCGGACGAATTCGAGCTGCGCATCGATGCTCGCGATGGCGCCCTGGCGCTACCGGCGCGTGGCGCGGTGCTGGAGGTGCACCTGGGCTATGCCGGCCAGCCGCAGACCTTGCTGGGCCGCTACACGGTCGACGAAGTCGAGCTGTCCGGCCCCCCGGATACCCTGGTGGTGCGCGGCAAGGCCAGCAACATGCGCGGTACCGGCAAGACCATCCGCAGCGGTAGTTGGGAGGCGGTGGCGTTGCAGCGTATCGTCGCCGAAATCGCTGCGCGCAATGGTTGGCAGGCAGTCTGCCCGGTGGCCACGAACGTGCCGCGGGTGGACCAGTACGGTGAGTCGGATTTCAACTTCATCACCCGCCTGGCCCGCCAGTACGACTGCACCGCCAAGCTCGCCAATGGCCAACTGCTAGTGCTGCCGCGCCAAGGCGGGCAAAGCGCCAGCGGCCAGCCACTGGGCGTGGTGGTGGTTATGCGGCAGGAGGTCAGCCAATGGCAGTTCCGCCTGGGCGACAGGACTACCCACAAGGCGGTACGTACCCGCTACCAGGACAGTGCCAGCGGCAGGCTGGTGGAAGTCGAGCTGGGCAACGCCGATGCGCCTGACGGCCTGCAACCGGTGCACACCGACCGCCACCTTTACCCCAATCGCGCTGCTGCCGAGCAGGCCGCCCGGGCACGCCTGGCCAGCTTCAACCGCGACACCGCGCAGGTGCGCCTGGACACGCCTGGGCGTACCGATTTGTTTGCCGAACGTAGCCTGGAGGCCAAGGGCTTTCTCGACGGGCTTGATGGCACATACCTGATCGAGTCGGTCGAGCAGGTGTTCACGCAATCCGGCTGGCGCACTACCGTACAGTGCACGGGTGGCCGGGCTGGCAAGGCCAAAGCCAAAGGTCGGGCGCCGACTCGGTCAGCCGGCAACAAGACCTAGCGCTACTCCAGAGCTGCGCAGTTCTTGTAGGAGCGGGCTTGCCCGCGAACACCGGCAAGGCCGGTGCCATGCCGTGCTGGCCATTTGAGTATCCCCGCCCATTCATGTCCTCACACAAGGAGATGACGATGCTCACCGAGCAGCAACTGCTGCAGATCCTCCCCAACGCCCGCCCTGTCGCGGGCGTTTTTCTTCCTGTCCTGAACGCGGTAATGCCACGTTGGGAAATCGATAATCCCAAGCGCGTTGCAGCGTTCCTCGCCCAGGTCGGCCACGAGTCCGGCCAGTTGCGCTATGTCAAGGAGCTGGGCAGCGACCGTTACCTGGCGCGCTACGACACCGGTTCCCTGGCCGTGCGTCTGGGCAACACCCCCGAGGCCGATGGTGATGGCCAACGCTACCGTGGCCGAGGCTTGATCCAGGTCACGGGTTACAACAACTACCAGGCCTGCAGCCGCGCGCTGTTCGGCGACGAGCGTCTGCTGGCGCAGCCGCAACTGCTCGAACAGCCGCGCTGGGCCTGCGAGTCTGCCGCGTGGTTCTGGCAGTCGCGCGGGCTCAATGCGCTTGCCGACCGCGGGGAGTTCAACCGCATCACCCGGCACATCAACGGCGGCCTCAATGGCCTGGATGAGCGCCTCAAGCTCTGGGCAAGGGCCCGGGAAGTGCTGTGCTGAGCCGCCTGCAACTGGGCGTGTACGCAACGCTCATGTTGCTGTCCGCAGCGCTGGCCTGGCAGGTCCAGGCCTGGCGCTACGAACTAGCGTTGGCCGAGTCGAATACGCATCAGGCGCAACAGCGGGCGGCGCAGGCTGCAGAGCTCAACGACCAGCTGCTTGCCGAGCGTGGACAACGCCAGGCCCTCGAGCAGCGCCTGCACGACAGTGAAACCCGATATTCCCAGGAGCTTACCGATGCGCAACACACCCAGGCTCGCCTGCGTGATCGCCTGGCTACTGCCGATCTGCGGCTGTCAGTCCTTGTCGAGCGCGACGCCAACGGCGCCACAATGCCTGCCACCCCCGCCGCCCGCGGCGTGGATCATGGCCCCGTACGCGCCCGACTTGACCCGGCGCATGCTCGACGAATTGTCGCCATTACCGACGACGGCGACCGCGGATTGATCGCGTTGCGCGCCTGCCAGGCCTACGTGCGCGCATTGCGGCCTGGAGGGTGGTAGGGTAGTGGGCTGTCCTGCCTAGGAGCCCTGCCATGGACCCGATCACCGTTCTCTCCACCCGCCTGGGCGAACACCTGCGGCGCTTCAACGCCCAGGTGAGCACCGCCGAATCCTGCACCGGCGGCGGCATCGCCGAGGCCATCACCCGCATCCCCGGCAGTTCGGCGTGGTTCGAGGCCGGCTACGTCACTTATTCAAACAGCCAGAAAACCCGCCAGCTGGGCGTGCCGCAAACGTTGTTCAGTGAGGTGGGCGCGGTCAGCCAGGAAGTGGTCGAGGCCATGGTACGTGGCGCCCAGGCCGCCAGTGGCGCGCGCTTCGCCGTGGCAGTCAGCGGTGTGGCCGGCCCGGATGGCGGCTCGCCAGCCAAACCGGTCGGCACCGTGTGGCTGGCCTGGGCCGATGGCAGCCATGTGACTAGCGAGCGGCGGCACTTCGACGGCGACCGCGAGGCGGTGCGTCGACAGACGGTAATCGCTGCGTTAGACGGCTTGTTACAGCTTGGCGCCGAGTAAATCGCTCGACGGGGGTTGCGGAATCTTTTCCCTGTGGAATAATACTGGCTACTTATACAGTTGTTCTGCCCATCAGGGCCAAGTCGATCACGTGAGGATTTCAATGGACGACAACAAGAAGCGCGCCTTGGCTGCGGCCCTGGGTCAGATCGAACGTCAATTCGGCAAGGGCGCGGTCATGCGCATGGGCGACCATGAGCGCCAGGCTATTCCAGCCATCTCCACCGGCTCCCTGGGCCTGGATATCGCCCTTGGCATCGGCGGTCTGCCGAAAGGCCGTATCGTCGAAATCTACGGTCCGGAATCCTCCGGTAAAACCACGCTGACCCTGTCGGTCATCGCCGAAGCCCAGAAGAACGGCGCCACCTGCGCCTTCGTCGACGCCGAACACGCCCTCGACCCTGAATACGCCGGCAAGCTGGGCGTCAACGTCGACGACCTGCTGGTTTCCCAGCCGGACACCGGCGAGCAGGCGCTGGAAATCACCGACATGCTGGTGCGTTCCAACGCGGTCGACGTGATCATCGTCGACTCCGTGGCAGCCCTGGTACCAAAGGCCGAGATCGAAGGCGAGATGGGCGACATGCACGTGGGCCTGCAAGCCCGCCTGATGTCCCAGGCGCTGCGTAAAATCACCGGTAACATCAAGAACGCCAACTGCCTGGTCATCTTCATCAACCAGATTCGTATGAAGATCGGCGTGATGTTCGGCAGCCCTGAAACCACCACCGGTGGTAATGCCCTGAAGTTCTACGCCTCCGTACGTCTCGACATCCGCCGTACCGGCGCGGTCAAGGAAGGCGACGAGGTGGTCGGTAGCGAAACTCGCGTGAAGATCGTCAAGAACAAGGTCTCGCCACCGTTCCGCCAGGCCGAGTTCCAGATCCTCTACGGCAAGGGTATCTACCGCAACGGCGAAATCATCGACCTGGGTGTTTCCCAGGGCCTGGTCGAAAAATCCGGTGCCTGGTACAGCTACCAGGGCAACAAGATCGGCCAGGGCAAGGCCAACGCCGCCAAGTACCTGCAAGAGAACCCAGCCATTGGTGGCGAGATCGAGAAGCAGATTCGCGATAAGTTGCTGACCGCAGGTGCCGCTGCCGCTGCTGCGGCTGCTAGCAAGGCCGCTGCGGCAGACGTCGATGCCGACGATTTGGCTGACGCCGACGCCGGTTATTGATCGGCCCCATGTCCGTCGTACTCGACACCCCCGTCGCCGTTCGACGGACAGCCATGGACCTGCTTGCCCGACGCGAGCACGGTCGTGTCGAGCTGACGCGCAAGCTGCGTCAGCGCGGCGCTTCGGATGAGTTGATCGAGCAAGCACTTGATCGGCTTACCGAAGACGGTCTGCTCAGTGAAGCGCGTTACCTCGAAAGCTTCATCAACCATCGCTCCAACGCCGGTTATGGCCCCGCGCGAATTCGCGAGGAGCTAGGCCAGCGTGGTCTGAACCGTGGTGATATCGATCAGGCCCTACGTGAATGTGGCATCGACTGGTCGGCCCGCTTACAGGATGTTTGGCAGCGCAAGTTTGCAGGCGTACGTCCGCAAGACCCACGTAGCCGCGCACAGCAGACCCGCTTCCTGGCCTATCGTGGCTACCCCATGGACATGATTGGCCGCCTGCTCAGCGGGCGCGGCCTGGACGATTGACGGCCTGCATGGCCGACCTTCCCTTCGGGGTGGGTCGGCCATGCAGGCCGTTTTCGTTTCAGCTGACTTTCAAGGCGTCACGCGCCCGCTGGGTTGTATGCATGGGCTGGGGTTTGGCCCAGTTTTCCGGCAAGTTGATGAAGTCCACCAATTCCCGTAGACGCCCCTGGTCGCGGCCCGTGAACGTGAAGGTGAGCCGGGTCAGGTGGCTGAAGTTGCCTACTTCGTGCTCGAAGCCGCCGTCGGCGGCCTGGTGGTACTTGCCACTCAGGCGCAGGTCGGCGAAGCCTTCCTGTATCTCCTGCAGTGCCGCTTCGCTGAGAGGGTGGTGCATGCGGATCGCAAACTGGTTCTTCAGCCAGCGGCTGGAGTGGTAATTGCGGTAGAACTGCTTGATTTCCTCCACCGCTTCTTCGGCGCTATGCACCAGGCTCACCAGCTTCAGGTCGGTGGGCAGGATGTAGCGGTTCTCTTCCAGCTGGCGGCTGATGAAGGCCAGGGCATCGCTCCAGAAACTGCCGCCGGGAGAGTCCAGTAGCACCACCGGTACCAATGGGCTCTTGCCGGTCTGGATCAACGTCAATACTTCCAGTGCCTCATCGAGGGTGCCGAAGCCGCCGGGACAAAGCACCAAGGCGTCGGCTTCCTTGACGAAGAACAGCTTGCGGATGAAGAAGAAATGGAACGGCAGCAACCGATCGGTGCCGTCCACCGTGGCATTGGCGTGCTGCTCGAAGGGCAGGGTGATATTGAAGCCCAGGCTGTGCTCGCTGCCCGCACCTTCGTGTGCGGCAGCCATGATGCCGCCACCGGCCCCGGTGATGACCATCAGTTCGGCGCGTGCCAGGCTGGCTCCCAGCTCCCGGGCCAAGGCATACATCGGATGTTCCTGTGGCGTGCGGGCCGAGCCGAATACCGTGACCTTGCGCCTGCCCCGGTAGCGCGCAAGGCTGCGGAAGGCGTGGTCCAGTTCGCGCAGGGCCTGCAAGGTGATCTTGGCGCTCCAGCGGTCGGCATCGTCGTGGGCCATGCGCAGTACGGTCAGCAGCATGTCGCGGTACAGCGGCAGGTTGGGACTGTTCGGGGCGACGAGCTGCAATTGTTCGTCGAGCTTGCTCAGGTCGATACCGTGGTCCCTGAAATGATTGAACAGGCGTTCGTTCGGTAGGTAAGGCATTCAACGTCTCCTTCTGCAGCAAAACCTCTGACCGGGGCGATGGCGTGTCCCGGCCGCGACACTGCGTGTGTCGCTGGCTGCCGTGGCTCGAGTGTGCGTCCCGAGCATTGCAGTAGGCCTTCAAGGCCGTGATGCAGTGTATGAGTCCATCGGGTGGTCGTTATTGTTCTGTGCCAGCGTGTCAGGGGGCGGCGGCCTCCTTGGCACGCCGGAAAAAAGTGCGGTCCGTTCGCTATCAATCTAGACCTTGCTGCGGCCTCTTGCCGAAATGCGCGCGGCATTGCCGTTCGTCAGATGGGATCCAGACGTTGCAAGGCTTTTGGTCAACTGACAGGTAGGAGCGCGACTGCGTGAGGTATGCCTATGCATCGGCTGGTCATCGAAGTGGACGCAAGGTTGTATGGGCAGCTTGCGCATGCCGCGCGAGCCAACCAGGTGAGCCTGGAGGAGGAATGCCTTCACAGGCTGCAAGGGCAGGGGCTGCGTTCGCGCTACTTGCAGGCCCTGTTGGCCGAATTGCGCGCCGATGAAGAGCAGCGGCGCGCCACGGATGATGACCGGGTGGTGTGACTTACTTCTTCTTGCCGCCTGCAGTGCAGCTGGCCGCGTCGAATGCCTGGTCCATGACCGGTTGGTTGGTCTTGTAGATGGTGAAGCGGTAGACCAGCACTGCGCCCTTGGACAGCAACTGCCGGTAACCGTTGTTGCGGCAGACACTGTCGCCCAGCTGGCTGCGGACCAGCGCAGGGTTCTGCAGCATGCGCTGGGCGTGGTCTTCACGCACGCTCAGGTGGTTGACCAACGCCTTGCCTTTCTCGACCGTATAGCCCTGGTCGAGGATGTCTTCATTGACCGCGCGCGGGGTGCCGACGCTGCTTTCCTTGGCGACCTTTTCCAGCATCTGGTTCAGCTCATAATCCTGCTTGGAAGCCGCCTGGGCTGCCAGCGGCAGGGCGAGCAGCAGGCTCAGGGTCGGGGCGATGAAACGCAGCATGAATCTCTCCTGGTTCGATAACTGGCGCTTTGACCGGCGTCGGCGGACGGCGTTCCATGGTGCCTTGCCGGGCCGCCAAAGCAGCCGAGTATAAGGGAGCCACCCTGCACGGCAAAAGACACACGGGCTCTGGTAGACTGGCGACCGGTTTTTCGTCGAGTCGCCGTTGTGTCGATCCCCACCCTGTCCCGAGGCCTGCCGTCATGAGTCATGCGGTAGCGAGTCTGCGTGCCGAGCGCCTGGCCCGCAGCAACAAACCTTTCATCGCCCGCGGCTCACGTGCCGAGCGTTGCCCCGATTGCCGGGTGATCGCCACGCATTGCCTGTGCGCCTGGAAGCCGCGAGTCGATGCCGACTCAGGGGTATGCCTGGTGATGCACGACACCGAGCCGTTGAAGCCCACCAACACCGGCTGGCTGATCGCCGACCTGGTGGCCGACACCTGGGCCTTCGGCTGGCAACGCACCGAGGTCGACCCACGCCTGCTGGCGCTGCTCGAGCAGCCTCAGTGGCAGCCCTATATCGTCTTCCCGGGCGAGTTCGTCGCCGAGCAGCGGGTGGTCAGCGAAGTGGTGCGCGAACCGGGCAAGCGCCCGCTGTTCATCTTGCTCGACGCCACCTGGACCGAGGCGCGCAAGATGTTCCGCAAAAGCCCCTACCTGGACCGTTTCCCGGTACTGAGCCTGCAAGCCGAGCAGATGTCCCGCTACCGGCTGCGCCGCTCCAAGCGCGACGACCACTTCTGCACCGCCGAGGTGGCCGCCATGTGCCTGGACCTTGCCGGCGATGCGCTCGCCTCCCAGGCGCTCGATGCCTACCTGGACGTATTCAGTCTGCACTACCTGAGCGGCAAGCGTCGTCTGCCGTTGGACCCTCAAGATGAACCGCATCAGCGTTTGCATACCTTCCTATAGTCCAAGGGGCAGGCGCAGTGGATTGGTTCATACTGTCGCAGTTGAAAGCCAGGGTGGGCGAGCCCGGGTGGGCAATTGGCTTGACCACCTGTACAGCGCTCGGCATCCTTGGCGCCGCTTCAGCCGCGACGATACTGCTGTACCCCATGGTTTTCGCCGTGCCTTGAGTGCCCGTCAGGCGCTTACCTAGCCCATGCGCCTGGCTCAGAACAGGACCCCTGGATCGATGGCCACATACGAAATCCTGATTGCCGATGACCACCCGCTGTTTCGCAGTGCACTGCGCCAGGCCGTGACCCTGGGCCTTGGCCCGGACGTGCGGCTGGTCGAGGTGGCGAGTATCGCCGAGCTGGAAACCCGCCTGACCGAGAAAGCCGACTGGGACCTGGTCCTGCTCGACCTGAACATGCCGGGGGCCTACGGTTTCTCTGGCTTGGTATTGCTGCGCGGCCAGTATCCGCAGATTCCCGTGGTGATGGTCTCGGCACAGGAAGAGGCCGCTGTGGTGGTCAAGTCCCGTGAGTTCGGTGCCAGTGGCTTCATTCCCAAGTCCAGCCCACTGGAAACCATCCAGGATGCAGTGCGAAAGGTGCTCGACGGCGAGGTCTGGTGGCCGCCCCAGGCGTTCGAAAAGGTCGACGTATCGGCCGAGGCCAAGGCCGCCAGCGAAGGCCTGGCCAGCTTGACGCCCCAGCAGTTCCGGGTGCTGACCATGGTCTGCGAAGGTTTGCTGAACAAGCAGATTGCCTATGAACTGAGCGTTTCGGAGGCGACCATCAAGGCCCATGTCACGGCGATCTTCCGCAAGCTCGGGGTGCGTACGCGTACCCAGGCGGCCTTGCTGTTGCAGCAACTGGAGTCGGTTGCCGGCACTTAACTGACTGCTGCTTCACGGTTTTTTGACCCTGGCTGGGCTAGCCTGCCAGCCTTTCATCGATGAAATACACACATGTCGCCATTCAAAGGCCAGACGGGCCTCAAACGTATCCTCAATGCCGCCGGTTACTCGCTGGACGGCTTGCGCGCCGCCTTCAAGGGCGAAGCGGCGTTCCGCCAACTGGTGCTGCTCAATGTGGTGCTGATTCCCGTCGCCTTCTGGCTGCCGGTCACCCGTGCCGAGCGCGCGATCCTGATCCTGGTGTGCATGCTGGGGTTGATCGTCGAGCTGCTCAACTCGGCGGTGGAGGCGGCCATCGACCGCATCTCGCTGGAGCGCCACCCGTTGTCGAAGAACGCCAAGGACATGGGCAGCGCTGCGCAACTGGTGGCGATGGCCATGGTGGCGCTGGTGTGGGGCGTGATTCTTGTCTAGGCAATCGTCGGCAGGACGATCTCGTCGCTGCGCTGAACCCCAGCGGTAAAGCCGCGGCACAGTTCAAGAAACTCGCGCATGGCTGAAGTCTGGTACTTCTGCTTGTGCCAGATGAAGTAGAACTGGCGCAGCAGGTCCAGCTCCGGGGTCTCCACCGGCACCAGGCTGCCGCGGCGGAAGGCATCGCGCAGGGCCAGGCGGGAAATGCAACCGATGCCAAGGCCCGACTCCACGGCACGCTTGATCGCCTCGGTGTGCTCGAGCTCCAGGCGAATGTTCAGGTTGGCGCGGTGATGGCGCATGGCCTGGTCGAAGGTAAGGCGCGTTCCGGAGCCTTGCTCGCGCAGAATCCACGCTTCGTGTGCCAGCGCCTCGATGCTGGCGTGACCGACTTTGGCCAAGGGGTGCTGGGGGGCGCAGAACACCACCAGTTCATCCTCTACCCAAGGTTGCACTTCAAGGTCCGGGTGGTTGCAGTCGCCTTCGATCAGACCCAGGTCAATTTCGTAATGTGCCACCTGCTGCACAATGTGCGCAGTGTTCTGCACATGCAGTTTCACCTGGCTTTCCGGATGCACCTGCATGAAGCTGCCGATCAGCAGCGTGGCCAGGTAGTTGCCGATGGTCAGGGTGGCGCCGACGGCCAGCGAGCCGAAGCCCGACTTGCCATTGAGCAGGTCTTCGATTTCCTTGGCCTGGTCGAGCAGCGCCACGGCCTGTGGCAGCAGTTGATGGCCCAGGGCGTTGAGGCTCAGGCGTTTGCCGGCGCGGTCGAACAGCTGGCAGCTGGACTGGCGCTCCAGTTCGGTGATGGAGGTGCTGGCGGCCGACTGCGACAAGGCCAGCACGTTAGCGGCCCGGGAGACGCTTTGATGCTGGGCGACGGCGACGAAGACCTGGAGTTGGCGAAGTGTGAATCGCATATCTATATAACCGATAAGACATATCTTGATAATTCAGTTAACAGATATTCTCGCTGCCCCTAAACTATCGCGCAACTGCGCGTTTTGCGCGCTGCGTCTTTTTCAGGAGCCCCCTAGATGAGCAACATGAACCACGAACGTGTCCTCAGTGTGCACCACTGGAACGACACCCTGTTCAGCTTCAAGTGCACCCGCGACCCGGGCCTGCGCTTCGAGAACGGTCAGTTCGTGATGATCGGCCTGCAGCAGGAAAGCGGCCGCCCGCTCATGCGCGCCTATTCCATCGCTTCGCCGAACTGGGAAGAGCACCTGGAATTCTTCAGCATCAAGGTGCCAGATGGCCCGCTGACCTCGCAGTTGCAGCACCTGAAGGAAGGTGACGAGATCATCATCAGCAAGAAGCCTACCGGCACGCTGGTACTCGACGACCTGAACCCCGGCAAGCACCTGTACCTGCTGAGCACCGGCACTGGCCTGGCGCCGTTCATGAGCGTCATCCAGGACCCTGAGACCTACGAGCGTTTCGAGAAGGTGATCCTGGTTCACGGTGTGCGTTACGTGAACGAAGTGGCCTACCGCGAGTTCATCACCGAGCACCTGCCGCAGAACGAGTTCTTCGGCGAGGCGGTGCGCGAAAAGCTGATCTACTACCCCACCGTGACCCGCGAGCCGTTCGAGAACCAGGGCCGCCTGACCGACCTGATGCGCAGCGGCAAGCTGTTCAGCGACATCGGCCTGCCGCCGATCAACCCGCAGGACGACCGCGCGATGATCTGCGGTAGCCCAAGCATGCTCGACGAGACCAGCGAAGTGCTCGACAGCTTCGGCCTGAAGATCTCTGCACGTATGCGCGAGCCGGGCGACTACCTGATCGAGCGTGCGTTCGTCGAGAAGTAAGGCGTCCCCATTACAAAAAAACGCAGGCCAGCCTGCGTTTTTTTATGCCTTGGGTTTGGTGGCGGCAATCCCGGCCCTTTCGCGGTAAACCCGCTCCCACCGGTACAGCGCGAACTTCAAGGAGCGTGCAAATCCTGTTGCAGTGGGTTGCACCGCGAAGAGGCCGCTGGCCGCCTATCAGGTATCAGCTGTCCCGCATCACCTCCAACACCCGAATCACTTCCGGTGTCGGGTAATGCCAGCGCACCTGCACATCCCAGAACTTCACCCCATACACCCGATCCGGCGGCGGCAGCTGGTAGGCGGGGCGAGGATCCTGGGCCAGGCACTGTTCTATCAGCTCGACGAGCGGCTCGCCCAGGCGCTGCGCATGCTCGTGGGCCTGGGGCAGGGCGGGGGCGCTCCACTGCACCTCGATAGGCGCGGGCGCCTCGCTGGCCATGGCATTGCTCGCCTCCGCAAGGCTGTCGGCATAGGGTACGTACGGCTTGATATCCAGCACCGGGGTGCCGTCGAGCAAGTCGATGCCCGACAGCAAAAGCCGCCCAGGCTCCACGCCCTCCAGGCGCACCACCGACTGGCCGATGCCATTGGGACGGTGGGTCGCGCGGGTGGCGAATACGCCCATGCTCTTGTTGCCGCCCAGCCTTGGCGGACGCACCCTCAGGCGTGGCTTGTCTTCCAGGGCCTGGTGGAACAGGAACAGCAGCCAAACGTGGCTGACCTGCTCCAGCCCCGCTACCGCATCGCCCTGGTCGAACGGCGGCAGCAGTTCGAGGGTGCCACGGGCTGCCGGGGCCAGTTGTGGCTGGCGTGGAATGGCGAACTTTTCCTTGAAGCAGGAGCGAACGATACCGACCGGCGAGACGCTATGCTGCATGCCTTTCAGCCACGCACGCGCAGGGTCAGGCCCTTGAGGAAGTTACGCAGCAACTGGTCGCCGCAAGGGCGGTAGTTGTCATGCCCGACCTTGCGGAACAGGGCGCTGAGCTCGGGCTTGGACACCGGGAAGTTGACCGCCTTGAGAATCGCGTGCAGGTCGTCTTCCTTGAGTTCGAAGGCCACCCGCAGCTTCTTGAGAATGGTGTTGTTGGTCACCGGTAGCTCCACCGCCTGAACGGGGCGGCTGTCATCCTTTCCGCGGCGGTGGATCACCAGGCCATCGAGAAAGTGCGCCATCACGCGCTCGGGGCAGCGTACGAAACCGGGCTCTTCCTCTTTCTTGAGGTAGGTGGCGAGCACTACCGGGTTCACCTCCAGCCCGGTCAGCCCAATGATCTCGGCCATCTTGGCGTCGTTGACCTTGAGCATGTAGCGCAGGCTGCGCAGTACATCATTGTGGTTCATGTTGAAGCCGATCCTGTTCAAGTGCCGCGCTTGGCGGCGCTGGTAATGCTAGAAACGTTCGCTGCTGGCCACGTAGCGCCACTGTCCCAAGGGTAGCTTGCCCATCGGTACGCCGCCCAGACGGATGCGGCGCATGCCCTGCACGTTGAGGCCAACACTGGCGCACAGTTGGGCGATCTGGCCGGGCAGGGGGTTTTTCAGGGCCACGCGCAGGTGGCTTTCGTTCTGCCAGCTGGCCTTGGCCTTTGGCAGTTCACGGCCTTTGTAGGTCACGCCACGGGCCAGGCGCTCGAGGGCGGCTGCCGAGGCTTCGCCACTGACCTGGACGATGTATTCCTGTTCCAGCCGGCGGATGTCCGCTTCGATCTTGCGGGTTACCCGCCAATCCTGGGTGTACAACTGCAGGCCGCTGGCACCCGGCTCCAGAGGCGCCACGCAGGCCTGGCGGGCGAAGTGCCCATGCAGCGGGCGTACGCCGTCACGGTGGGCCTCGCTGAGGCTGGCCAGGGTCATGCCCGCGCGGGCGGTCTCGGCGTCCAGCCCGGCTGGCTGGTTGAGCAGCAGAGTGACCGGCTCCAGGGTTTCGGCGCGGGCGCCGGGCAGCAGTTCGATGGGTTGGTCTTGCACCTTGAACTGCGGCTGCTCGACCACCACCCCGTCGACCGTGACCCAACCGCCCTCGATGTACAGTTCGGCCTCGCGACGGGAACAGCCAAGCTGTTCGACAAGACGTTTGGACAGGCGTACAGGTTCTGACATGGACAGTGGTTCACGCAAAGAGGAAAGGGCGCATTGTACCTCTGCGCGCGTCAATCAGCCCGGGAATCTGCGCTGTTCTTGTGCACCAGTCTCAGGTGCAGCAGCGGGTAGGGCTGGCCAAGGCCATCGGTGGCCGAGCGGCCGATGATCTCGAAGCCCTGGTGCAGGTAGAAACCCAGCGCCTTGGGGTTCTGTTCGTTGACGTCCAGGCGTTCGGCGTTGAGCTCGTCGATGGCGTAGTGCAGCAGGCGTTTGCCCACGCCCTGGCCGTGGTACTGCGGGGCGACGAAGAGCATGTCCACGCGCCCGTTGGCGACTCCCGCGAAGCCCAGGATGCGCCGCGTACGATCACGGCAGCAGACCAGCATCACGGCATCCAGGTAGCGGCGCAGCACGTGCTCGCGCAGCAGTACGATGTAGGCGTCCGGGAGAAAGTCGTGGGTGGCGCGTACGGCGTCTTCCCAGATCTGCACCAGTTCCGGGTAGTCGTGGACGTGCGGGGTGTGGAGCGTCATTGGCTGGGGCATGGGAGAGGTGACTCCGTGGCCCGGCAGGGGGCCTTTTCTCACACCATAGATGCAAAAACAAACCTCGCCAGTTAAGCGAATCGGGGTCGCAGAGCGGCCCCATTCGCCAGGTGGGCAGCCTTAGACAGGCTCGGCCCACATGTCGTACTCGTCGGCATCGACGATACGGCAACGTACCTTGTCACCCGGCTTGAAGCCGTGGTCACCGTCGATGAACACACTGCCGTCGATTTCCGGGGCATCGAAGAAGCTGCGGCCAACCGAGCCCTGCTCCTCGACTTCGTCGATCAGCACTTCGATCTCCTTGCCGATGCGCTGTTGCAGGCGCGCGGCGCTGATCGCCTGCTGGTGGGCCATGAAGCGGTCCCAGCGGTCCTGCTTGATGTCGTCTGGCACTTCGTCCAGGCCCAGGTCGTTGGCTGGGGCGCCTTCGACCGGCGAGTACTGGAAGCAGCCGACGCGGTCGAGCTGGGCTTCGGTCAGCCAGTCCAGCAGGTACTGGAAGTCTTCCTCGGTCTCGCCGGGGAAACCGACGATAAAGGTGGAGCGGATTACCAGCTCAGGGCACTGCTCGCGCCAGCTCTTGATACGCGCCAGGGTGCGGTCTTCGAACGCCGGACGCTTCATCGACTTGAGCACCTTGGGGCTGGCGTGCTGGAACGGGATGTCCAGGTACGGCAGGATCTTGCCGGCGGCCATCAGCGGGATCACGTCGTCGACGTTCGGGTAGGGGTAGACGTAGTGCAGGCGCACCCAGGCACCCAGGCTGCTCAGGGCCTCGCACAGTTCGAGCATGCGGGTCTTGACCGGGCGACCGTTCCAGAAGTCGGTCTTGTACTTCACATCGACGCCATAGGCGCTGGTGTCCTGGGAAATTACCAGGATCTCCTTGACGCCGGCCTTGACCAGGCGTTCGGCCTCGCTCAGCACCTCGCCCACCGGGCGACTGACCAGCTTGCCGCGCATCGATGGGATGATGCAGAAGCTGCAGCTGTGGTTGCAGCCTTCGGAAATCTTCAGGTAGGCGTAGTGGCGCGGGGTCAGCTTGACGCCTTGGGGCGGCACCAGGTCGATCAACGGGTTGTGGTCCTGACGCGGCGGCACCACTTCGTGCACGGCGTTGACCACCTGCTCGTACTGCTGCGGGCCGCTGACCGACAGCACGCTGGGGTGCACGTCACGAATATTGCCTTCGTCGACGCCCATGCAGCCGGTGACGATGACCTTGCCGTTTTCCTTGATCGCCTCGCCGATCACCTCCAGCGACTCGGCCTTGGCGCTGTCGATGAAGCCGCAGGTGTTGACCACCACCACGTCGGCGTCCTCGTAGGTCGGCACGACTTCGTAACCTTCCATGCGCAGCTGGGTCAGGATGCGTTCGGAGTCGACCAGGGCCTTGGGGCAACCCAGGCTGACAAAGCCGACCTTCGGCGTGGCGGGAGTGGTGGACATGGCTAACCTCGGTATGAATGCAGTTCGCCCAGCCAGAATCGGCGGCGATCTTGACGGGCGCTTTCGGCGCCTCTGATCAAAAAGTGCGCAATTCTAGCGAGCACGGAGGCACTTGACCAGCACAAAAGCGTCCAGTGCGGCGCGCTCACTGCTCGGCAACGTTAGCCTTGCCCTGGCGGGTTTCGATCTCGCCGATCAGGCGCTTGGCCAGCGACGGGTAGTTTTCGTCGAAGTGGTGTCCACCCGGTAGTTTCAGGCGTTCACCTACGGCGGTCTTGTCGGTGCAGCCGCTCTCGTCGGTTTCTTCCACCCCATAGATGCACACCACCTTGGACGCCGGCAGCTTGGCCATCTCAGGCCCGGTCAGCGCCTCTTGCCCTTCCTTGCCCAACCAGCCCTCCACCGCGATCTCGAAACTGCCGCTGCGGGCGAAGGCCAGCAGGATCACCGCGTCGATACGTTTCTGGTCGTCGGCCGAGAGGCGGTTGTAGATCGCGGGCAGCACGTCGGCACCAAACGAGTAGCCGGTCAGCACAAAGCGTTTGGTGCCCCATTTCTGCCGGTAGTGCTGCATCAGTTCGGACAGGTCCAGGGCGCTTTGTTCAGGCGTCTTGTGCTGCCAGTAGTAGCGCAGGGTATCGATGCCCACCACCGGGTAGCCCATCTTGGCCATTTCCCCGGCGACATCGCGGTCCAGGTCGCGCCAGCCACCGTCGCCGGACAGGAACAGGGTGACGGTGTCGGCGGTTTGCCCGGCTGGAACTTCTACGACAGGAATCGCCAGGGCATTGCCGTCGCGACCGACCAGGGCTTGGGTCAGCTGCGCCTTGAGCACCTGTGGCAGGTGGATGTCGTAGTCGCTGATGCTGGTCTCGGCATTGGCCTGGTCGCGCACGAAGGCGGCGCTGGCGTCGTCCGGGTTGTCGTTCCAGGCTACGCTCCAGTGGCCATGGGCGGCGGTTTTCGGCAGGGCCTCCTGGCAGGCCGGTTGCTCAAGGTTGAAGTCGACCGAGATGGCCCGCGCCTTGTCGTCGTTCTGCGCGGCCAGCCAGCGCCAGGCTTGGGCGGCGCCAGGGCCGATACCGGCTACCAGGGTCGGCTTGGCGGCCAGTTGTGCCATGGCGAGGTCCATGGCCTGTTGCTGCTTGCTGCAATCGCCGGTGGGTAGTACCACCTGTACAAGCTGGGCGGCACCGGCCTGGCTGAGGTCGAGCAATTGCTTGTCACTCAGGGCCTGGTCGTGGGGCACGCCAATGGCCACCAAGGCCTTGGCGCGCACGCCGGGGGTGGCGCGAGTGAGGGCGCTACCATCGTTCAGAGCCAAGTGCTCCACCTTCACTTCGGGGGCCGGGCGGGTCCAGTGCCAGAAAGCCGCGCCTGCGGCCAGCACGGCCAGCAGCAGGGGGGCCAGGACATACAGCCAATAGCGTCGGATCATCAGCGTTTCACCAATCCAGTCAGGCCGCCTGCGATCAGGGCGGCGGTATCAGCCAGTGCCACCAGCGGGTCGAGCCCGGCTGGCACGGCCATGTAGCGAGGTTCCCAGTCCGGCTGGAACTTGTCCTTGAAGCGCCGCAGGCCCTGGAAGTTGTAGAGCTGTTCGCCGCGCTGGAACACCATCGAGCCCAGGCGTTGGGTCAAGGGGGCGCCCCGGCGTGGTTGCAGGCCGGAAAGCGGCACCATGCCGAGGCTGAAGCGGGCGTAGTCGTGGCTTTTGTAGTGCAGGATCAAGCCGATCATCATGAATTCCATGGTCAGCTTGGGCGCTTCGGGGTGCGCCCGCATCAGGTCGAGGCTGGCCAGTTCGTTGCTGTGGGTTTCCAGCAGGTTGGCGAAGGCCACCGGGCGGCCCTGGAAGCGGATCAGCGCGATGCGGAAATGGCGCAGGTAATCGGGGCTGAAGCGTCCCAGCGAGAAGCCTTTCTCGCGCACGTTCTTGCCGCTGAGCCAGGCGTCGGAGATCTGCCGCAGCTCCTCGAGCGGCGCCTGGCCGGGCTCGTGCACTTCCAGGGTCAGGCCATCGCGGCTACCGCGGTTCCAGGTATAGCGCAGGTCTTTCATCTCCTTGCCCTTGGCTTCGAGGTCGAAGCGGCGCAGGTCGACCCGGGCTTCCTCGCCGAGCTTGATCGCGGTCAGGCCGATGTCCATGTAGAACGGCAGGTTCTCGGCGCGAACCTGGTAGAACACCGGCCGGGCATGGTGCAGGTCGCACAGGTCGCGGAACTGCCAGATCATCTCGGCGCGCTCCTGGGCCGGGCCGATCGGGTCGTACAGCGCCACCAGGCTGCGGCCGCGGCGGGCATACATAAGGAAGGCGTTGTCGCTGGGGTGGAACAGCAGCGCCTTGTCGGCAGTCAGGGCCAGGCCGCCGTCGGGCTGGTCGGAGGCCCGCAGGATACGGCTGGCGCGCTGCAGTTCGTCCTCGGTCGGCAGGTGGATCACCGGGCGTGCGGTGCGCAGCAGCCAGGTCAGGGCGACGATCACCAGCAGCAGTGCACTGCCCATGGCTGCACGCAGGCCCCGAGGGGCGTCGGCATCCAAGGTGAACTGCCACCACAGCTTGTGGGTGTAGGGCACGTCCTGGTAGGCGAAAAGCAGCAGCCACACCGAGGCCCCTACCACGCAGGCGCTGGCGACCAGATACACGGGTGAGAATGGCAGTTCCAGCAGGCGGCTGGGCCGGTAGAACGAGCGACGGAACAGCGCCAACAGGGCTGCGGTGAACATCATCAGCGAGGCTTCTTCCCAATCGAAGCCCTTGAGCAGCGACAGCACCGCGCCCGCCAGCAGTAGCACCATGGTCAGCAGCCAGGCGGCTGACAGTCGACGACGCAGGCCTTGGGCCAGCAATAGGCAGAGCACGCCGATCAGGCTGGCGCCAAAGTGCGAGGCGTCGATCAGCCGGTGCGGGATGAGAAAGCCCATGTGCTGCAGGCGGCTGTCGATTTCCGGGGTCACGCCGGAGAACAGCAGTACTACTCCCGAGAGAAACACCAGAATAGCCAGCACTGGCGCTGCAAGCCCGGACGCTGCCTTTATTGCCTGTTGGGCGAACAGCAGGCGTCGAGCTTCGTTGGCGAGCAGCAGCACGCAGGCCAGCAGCAGCGGCAATACCACGTAGATCAGGCGGTACAGCAGCAGTGCGGCGGCCAGTGGCGCGGCGCCCAACGGGTTGGCGAAGGCCGCCAGCAGGATCGCTTCGAACACTCCGACGCCGCCGGGTACGTGGCTGAGCACGCCGGCGGCCAGGGCCAGCAGGTAGACCAGCACGAAGGCGCCGAACGGCGGGGCTTCTGGCAGCAGCAGGTAGAGCACGGTGGCGGCTGCGGCGACATCCAGGGCAGTGATCAGCAGTTGCAGGGCGGCCAGACGCGCACCGGGCAGGCGCAGGGTGCGGCGGCCAAGCTGAACCAGCAGGTTGTCGGGCAGGGGCTGTTCTGCGGTGCGACGACGGTAGAGGCCAACGACCAGCACGGCAGTGGCCAGGAGCACCGCTGCAGCGATACCACCGAGCAGTGCCGCGGGCATGCGCAGCGCGGTGGCTGCAGCTGGCAAGTCGCTGAGGGTGGCCAATGCGGCCAGCGGAGGCAGGGCGCAGCCCAGCGACAGGCTGGCGAACACGGTCATCCGTGCCACCTCGGCTGCCCCCAGGCCCTGGCGCGCATAAAGGCGATAGCGCACCGAGCCGCCGGAAAGCATCGACAGCCCAATGGCGTTACCGATGGCGAATGCGCTGAAACCGCCCAGCAGCAGCGTCCGGGTTGGCAGCTGGACGGCGGCATAGCGACAGGCCGACCACTCATAGCCCAGCAGGATCGCGAAGCCCACTGCACTGGCCAGTAGCGCCCCGAGCAATGCGGGGGCGGGGACGCTGAGCATGGCGTCGTGCAGGGCATAGATGTCCAGCTCGCTCAACAGGTGGCGGCAGGCAATCAGGCCCATGGCGAACAGCAGCAAGGTCACACCCAGGCCAAGCGGCTGGCGGTACTTGCTCAGGCGCTCCAGCCAGGGCAGGCGCTGTACGGCTGCAGGCAGTGCGGCGGTAACGGGAGCTGGGGATTCTTGGGGAGCGGCGGTCATGAGTCACCCCGGGCACGCGGCGCGAGGGAGGGGAAAGGTGCGGCCAAGTGAAAGTCCCTTTGGGAAAACGTATCCAAATATTACTCCGAGCGACGTCGGATAATCTGTTTCAGGATAGTTAAAGTTAGTTCATGCGGCGTGCATGCGGCGGCGGGGGATTTCAGAAGGCCAAAAGCAACAAACCCCGCGTGTCCGAAAACAGGCGGGGTTTGCTCTGACGAATATGGTTGCGGGAGCCGGATTTGAACCGACGACCTTCGGGTTATGAGCCCGACGAGCTACCAGGCTGCTCCATCCCGCGTCAGTGGGGCGCATTCTACGCAGATGCGCTGGGGTGTCAAGCTTTACCCCTTGATTTTTTTCAATATTTTTCAAGAACAAAGAAAAAGGCCACTGCGTGAACAGTGGCCTTTTTCAGATTTGGTTGCGGGAGCCGGATTTGAACCGACGACCTTCGGGTTATGAGCCCGACGAGCTACCAGGCTGCTCCATCCCGCGCCTGTGGAACCGAATTCTACGGAAATCCTTCACCCTGTCAAGCGTTTTCGTGAAAAAAGTCTTTTTCGTTCAAACCCTTAGCGTTCTGAATTGGCACTGAGGGCCAGCAACGACGCGGGTTTGCCGTGAATGCTGACAGTGCTTGGCCCCAAGCGCCTGCTGGCTGTCGAAGATCCGATGATGCTGTAGTATCTGTATGAATTTACAGTATCCATGGTCATTCATGTCTCAGCGAAAGATCATTCACATCGACTGCGATTGCTTCTACGCCGCGATCGAGATGCGTGACGACCCGCGCCTGGCCGGTCGGCCTATGGCCGTGGGCGGGTCAGCCGAGCGTCGAGGCGTGATCGCGACCTGCAACTACGAGGCGCGAGCCTATGGCGTGCGCTCGGCGATGTCATCGCGCCACGCCCTGAAGCTGTGCCCAGACCTGTTGATCGCCAAGCCACGCTTCGAGGCCTACCGCGAAGCCTCGCGGGAGATCCACGCGATCTTCCGCGACTACACCGAGCTGATCGAGCCGTTGTCGCTGGACGAAGCCTATCTAGATGTCAGTGACAGCCAGTGGTTCGCCGGCAGCGCCACGCGCATTGCCGAGGATATCCGTCGCCGCGTCGCGCAGAAACTGCACATTACCGTCTCGGCCGGTGTGGCGCCGAACAAGTTCCTGGCCAAGATCGCCAGCGACTGGCGCAAGCCCAATGGTCTGTTCGTGGTCACACCGGACCAGGTAGAGGCGTTCGTCGCCGCCTTGCCGGTCGCTCGCCTGCATGGCGTGGGCAAGGTCACGGCGGACAAGCTGGCGCGCCTGGGCATCGATACCTGCCTTTCACTGCGCGATTGGTCGCGCTTGGCGCTTGTGCGTGAGTTCGGCAGTTTCGGCGAGCGGCTCTGGGGGCTGGCCAGGGGTATCGATGAGCGAGCGGTACAGAACGACAGCCGGCGCCAGTCGGTGAGCGTGGAAAACACCTACGATACTGACCTGCCGGATCTGGCAAGTTGCCTTGAGAAAATCCCCGGCCTGCTGGACAACCTGAACGAGCGGGTAGCGCGAATGGATAGCAGCTACCGGCCGGACAAGCCCTTCGTCAAGGTCAAGTTCCATGACTTCAGCCAGACCACGCTGGAGCAGGCGGGTGCCGGGCGAGATCTGGAAAGCTATCGGCAACTGTTGCGCCAGGCGTTTGCCCGTGGCGGCAAGCCGGTACGCTTGCTGGGGGTGGGGGTGAGGTTGCGGGACCTGCGCGGTTCCCATGAACAGCTGGAGCTGTTCGAACCCTGAAAAAAGGGCTGCCAGGCAGCCCTTTTTATCGTCACTGTGTGCCGGGGTCGGCCACCAGGCGGCCGGTTTCCTTGGTCAGCGTCTTGAGAAACTCCTGCTGCAGCTCAGGGTCGTTGCGGGTCAGCTCGATCAGGCTCTGCTCCAGCTCGCTGGCCTCTTCCTCCAGGCCCAGCTCCGACAAGCGCTTGACCCGGTGGACCCATTGGCCGACTTCGTCGTCCTCAAGGTCGTCGAAAATCAGCTCGTGAGCCTCCAGCAGCTTGCTGCGCAGGGAGCCGCTGACCAGCAGGCTGGCGTCGCCGCGCACGCCCTTTTCCTCGTCGGCCACGAGCAGATGCAGGGTGCCGACATGGTTGAGGTTCTGCTCGGAGAATGGGCTGTCGAGCAGGTTCAGGCGCAGCACCCCATTGCGGTCGGTGGTCAGCTCATGGGTAGCCTTGCCCGCCTTGACCTCCACCAGGCGCTCGCTCCAGGGAGTGCTGGTGGCCTCCTCACGCTTGCCTTTCTGCACCTCGCTGATGCCAGCCAGGTTCTGCTGGGCACGCCCGTTGGACTGCACGTTCATGAATGGGTTGAGCCCAGCCACGCCATAGTTCAGCCAGTCATGGGTAATGCTGTCCGGCAGGTTGCCCAGGGTGAACACGTTGACCACGTTGGCGCCGAGGCCGGCGACCACGGCTACTGCACCCAGCGGGATCTCGTAGACCTCCCGCCAGGGTTGGTAGGGGGTGTAGCGGTCGTAGCGGCGGGTCACTTCGAACTCTGTGACTTCGAAGCGCTGCTGCTCGTGAATGCGCACACGCCGCTGGGGAAGCTCCATGACCTTGGGCTCGCCGACGTCGATCTGCAGACTGTGCTCGAGCAACTTGCGCTCGACGCGCTCCTCATGCTCGCTGCGCTGGGACATCTGGTTGGCGCAGCCGCTGACGAACAGGGCGCCGCACAGTGCGGCGCCGCCCAGGGTAAAGGTACTTCGCTTGGACATGTTCACTCGTGCATTGGGCGATTAGCGGCGCACGCGCGCCTGCAGGAAGGTCAGCACTTCGTTCAGTGGCAGCACCTGGGCATCTTGCTCGGTGCGGTGCTTGTACTCAAGGTTGCCTTCGGCCAGGGAGCGGTCGCTGACCACGATGCGGTGCGGAATACCGATCAGCTCCATGTCGGCGAACTTGATGCCGGGGCTGGTCTTCTTGTCACGGTCGTCCAGCAGCACCTCGAAGCCGGCGGCGGTCAGTTCGGCATAGAGCTTGTCGGTGGCTTCGCGAACCAGCTCGGTTTCATAGCGCAGCGGTACCAGGGCGATCTGGAAGGGCGCCAGGGCGTCGTTCCAGATGATGCCCCTGTCGTCATGGTTCTGCTCGATGGCAGCGGCCACTACGCGAGACACGCCGATGCCGTAGCAACCCATGGCCAGGGTGACCGGCTTGCCGTTCTCGCCCAGCACCTGGCACTTGAGTGCCTCGCTGTACTTGGTGCCGAGCTGGAAGATATGGCCAACCTCGATGCCGCGCTTGATCACCAGGGTGCCCTGGCCATCAGGGCTTGGGTCGCCTGCGACCACGTTGCGCAGGTCGGCGACCTGTGGAACCGGCAGGTCACGCTCCCAGTTCACGCCGAAGTAGTGCTTGTCGTCGATGTTGGCGCCGATGCCGAAGTCGCTCATCAGGGCCACGGAGCGGTCGATGATGATTTCCAGCGGCAGGTTCAGCGGGCCGAGGGAGCCCGCGCCAGCACCGATGGCGGCGCGCAGTTCGGCGTCGGTGGCCATGACCAGCGGGTCTGCGACCTGTTCCAGCTTGGCGGCCTTGATTTCGTTCAGCTCATGGTCGCCACGCACGATCAGGGCGATCAGCTTGCCTTCCTCGGCGCCGCGTACGATCAGGGTCTTGACGGTCTTCTCGATCGCCAGGCCATGGTTCTCGACCAGTTGCGCGATGGTCTTGGCATCCGGGGTGTCGACCAGGCGCAGCTCCTCGGTGGGAGCCGGGCGTACGGCCTCGCGCGGAATGGCCTCGGCCTTCTCGATGTTGGCCGCGTAGTCGGAGCTGTCGCTGAAGATCACGTCGTCTTCGCCGGACGAGGCGAGCACGTGGAATTCGTGGGAGTAGCTGCCGCCGATCGAGCCGGTGTCGGCTTGTACAGGGCGGAAGTCCAGACCCAGGCGGGTAAAGATGTTGATGTAGGCCTGGTGCATGCGGTCATAGGTTTCCTGCAGGGAAGCCTGGTCGGCATGGAAGGAATAGGCGTCCTTCATGATGAATTCGCGGCCACGCATCAGGCCGAAGCGCGGACGGATCTCGTCACGGAACTTGGTCTGGATCTGGTACATGTTCAGCGGCAGCTGTTTATAGCTGGACAGCTCGTTGCGCGCCAGGTCGGTGATGACCTCTTCGTGGGTCGGGCCGACGCAGAAGTCGCGGTCGTGACGGTCCTTGAGGCGCAGCAGCTCGGGGCCATACTGCTCCCAGCGGCCGGATTCCTGCCACAGCTCGGCAGGCTGGATGCTTGGCATCAGCACTTCCAGTGCGCCAGCGGCATTCATTTCCTCGCGTACCACGGTTTCGACCTTGCGCATCACCCGCAGGCCCATCGGCAGCCAGGTGTAGAGGCCGGAGGCCAGTTTGCGGATCATGCCGGCACGCAGCATGAGCTGGTGGCTGATGACGACCGCGTCGGCAGGGGTTTCTTTCTGGGTGGCGAGCAAATATTGACTGGTGCGCATGGGGAGCCGTGTCGATTGCCTGAATGTGAAATGACCCCGCATTGTACGGGGGCGAAACGAAAGCGTACAGGATGCCCCAGGGCGTGGCGCTTGTCAGCCAAGACCGCCAAGAAAAAGCCCGGCAAGTGCCGGGCTTCTTCAGGTGCGGGGCATTGCAAGCCAGGGCTTACAGGATGCTCAGCGGGTACTCGACGATCAGACGCAGTTCGTCGATGGAGTCCGAACCGTAGTAGACGCCGTCGCTGGAGCGGTAGGTGGCTTGACGTACGCGCATGCTCAGGTTCTTGGCTGGGCCTTCCTGGATGACGTACTTGATGTCCACGTCGCGTTCCCATTCCTTGCCGTTGTCGGTGCCTTCGACGTTCGCGCCGGTGCCGCGGGCGTAACGGGTCATGAAGGTCAGGCCGGGAATGCCGAACTCGGCGAAGTTCAGGTCGTAGCGAGCCTGCCAGGATTTCTCGTCTTCGGCGTTGAAGTCGGAACGAGCGATGGAGTTGGCCAGGAAGACAGTACCGCCACCGTCGATGCCATAACCGTAGTCGCCGTCGCCGGTGACTTTCTGGTAAGCCAGAGTGAAGGTATGGGCGCCGAAATTATAAGCGGCGGAGAGGCTGAATGCGGTGTTGTCCAGCTTGTCACCGTCATAGGCGGTGTAGTTGGCAGAACCGACGCTCTTGGTGTCATAGATGTTGAAATCGAACACCAGACCTTGCTTGTCGGAAAGAGGCAGCGCCCAGTTCACGTTACCGTAGTACTTGCGCCAGAAGTCTTCTACGCGCGAGTAGTACAGAGTGGTGCTCAGGCCGTCGGTGACGGCATAGGTGCCACCGAAGACGTTGGCTTCGGTCAGGCCGGGGTTCTTGATGCGGGCAGCGTTCAGGCCACCGATGCTGTCCTTGTAGCTCGCCGCTTGGGCGTCGAGGCGGGTGAAGTGACCGGCGTTAAGCTCAAGGCCTTCGATTTCCTTGCTGGTCAGCAAGAAGCCTTCGGCAACTTCCGGCAGCAGACGGCTGTCGTCAGTGGCGAAGACGGGCAGGGCCGTGAACTGGCCGCCAAACTTCAGGACGGTGTCCGACATACGGACTTTGACCGCGCCGTAGCCTTTGGAGTACGAATCTTCAGGGCGACCTTCGGAGTCGACCGGGAACAGGCCGGTGTTGGTGGTGCCACGGCCGCCATCCAGTTTCACGCCCAGCAGGCCGATAGCGTCGACGCCGACGCCAATGGTGCCTTGGGTGAAGCCCGACTCGAAGGTGCCGATGAAGCCTTGGCCCCATTCTGCGCGGCGGCTCTGGTCGTCGCTCGAGTTGTTACGGAAGTCACGGCTGAAATACAGGTTACGCAGCTTTACACCCAGCTGGCTGTCTTCGACAAAGCCCTTGGATTCATCTTGCGAAGAGGCGACTGCCAACTGCGAAGTCCCTGCCGCAACGGCCAGGGCGATCATGCTCCACTTCATCACGCGCATCGTGATTTGCTCCTTTGGTTTTAGGAAGAGTACCGCTGCGCCCAGGTTTTTTAGTTATCGGGGCAGCTCTTTCTTTTTATGTCGGCGAAAATGTATATCACGCTGACTGTGCTTGGCGACATGAAAAAAACATCCTTTCGGAAAGTTTATGCTCCTGTCGCTAATGGTTATATCCATGTCGCAAACCACGTCCCGGCTTTAATCGGTCGTGTACTACAGCGTTGCCGTCAGCCCGTAATAAAACCGTAAGGATCTCTCTCGGTGACTGAGGCTCCCTGATGACTCGTTACCGCTGTTGTTATTCGTCCCGTCAACCAGCCTTTGCAGGTCTCGTGCCGACTTGGCGTAAAGGGAATGCAACAAGCGTGCAAGAAAATGATCGGCGTTGATGAATTTTTCACATTTTCCCTGGAAACCGCTGCCAAACGCCGGAAACACGGGCTTCTCAATGTCTGATGGTATGCCGCTTTTCGGGGGATGGCTTTCCATTGAAAGCTGCCTTGAAAGTCAATGTGTTACCGCTGATTGTTCATCCTGAGTAATTTGTGCAGGTCTGGGTGTGAGGAAAGGAAATTTTTCGCATCATTTTGGTGCGAAAAGTAGCGCTGTGTTACCGGATGTGGCGCATGGCCATCAAGCTTGGGGCCAAAACAGGGCGGTGCCGTCGTGATGGGCCATGAAGACGGGCTCGAAGCCAGGTATCCTGCACCGATGGTGCCCGCAGCGTGCGGGCCAATTGGCTAAGTCGGAGGTTGTCGTGTTCGTCCTGGATTCGCGTCTGCAGCAGGATTCGCTGGTGTTGGGGGATCTTGCGCTTTGCCGCCTGCTGCTGAGCAAAGACGCCAACTACCCCTGGTTCATCCTGGTACCACGGCGCGCCGAGGTGAGTGAGTTGTTCCAGTTGAGCGCCGCTGACCAGCAGCAGCTCTGGCAGGAAACCACGCGTCTGGCCGAGGCCCTCAAGGGCGAATTCGCTGCCGACAAGATGAACGTGGCCACCCTGGGCAACGTCGTCAGCCAACTGCACATGCATGTGGTTGTGCGTCGCCGCGACGATGCCGCCTGGCCGGCGCCGGTCTGGGGCAAGGTACCGGCCATCGAATATGCGCCTGGGCAGGTCGAGGCGATACGCCAGCGCCTGGTTGTGCTGCTTGGCAACGACTTGAAGGAGGCATGAGGCCTATGTCACTGGAAGCCCGCATCATCGATCTGGAGAGCCGCCAGGCGTTCCAGGACGACACCATCCAGGCACTCAACGATGTGTTGGTGGAACAGAACCGGGTGATCGAGCGCCTGCAGTTGCAGGTCGCGGAATTGCTCAAGCGCTACGAAGAGATGGTCGGCCAATACGAAGCCGGAGGGGAAGAGCCTCCGCCGCCTCACTATTGAAAGCGGCGGGGCAGGGCGTGGCTCAGCGGCGCGAAACCGCGACCACGTCTTCGGCTTGCAGGCCTTTGTCCCGATGCATCACCGAAAACTCCACGCGCTGGCCTTCGACCAGTACGCGGTGGCCTTCGCCGCGAATGGCGCGAAAGTGCACGAAGATATCGTCACCTGAGTCGCGGGAAATGAAGCCGAAGCCCTTGGACGTGTTGAACCACTTCACGGTGCCGGTATCGCGCTTGCCTGCGTCTTGCAGGGTGCCATGGCTTGCGCGGGGCTTGCGAGTGCCGCGGGCAAAGCTTGCGCCCAGGTACGCGGCCACGGCCAACGCTGCCGCGAACAGGGCTGGCAAGCTGCCAAGCTCCGGGCGCGCGAGCAGGGCGGCGGTCTGCAGCACTACAGCGCTTACCAGCATGGCACTGGCCAGGCGTTGCAGCCATTGGCGCACACCTTGGTAGTAGCCTGGGGCGGCCGGGGCGAAAACCAGGTTGATCAGGCCAAGCAGGGCCAGGTAAACCGCGTCGGGTTGTTGCAGGAACGGTGTTGCATCGCTTCTGAGGCTGGGAATGAGCGATAGCAGCAAAGCCGCCACGCCCGTCAGTAGATGGACGATCTTGAACATTGGGTAGGCTCACATGTGGATAAGGCCGGTCACAGGAAGAGCTGGCAGCACGGTGCGCATGAGATGAACGCGCGGTCACGCGACTGGCCAGCCTATGCACCCGGCAATAACGATCCGCACGGGTGGCACAGTGCCTATTTAACAGCAAAGGCCCAAGCTTCTCAAACCAGCTCCGGGTTTGACTGATGTATTGCACCGCGCTGCATGCAGTGGCAGGCAACTCTTGGTACAGTGATTCGGCCTGCTTGATCGTCAAGCCTTAGGAAAAGGGGAGATTCATGGCAATCGATATCGGTATCAGCGAAGAAGATCGCAAGTCCATCGTCGAAGGGCTTTCCCGGCTGTTGTCGGACACTTATGTGTTGTACCTGAAGACCCACAGCTTTCATTGGAACGTGACCGGGCCGTCGTTCCGCACGCTGCACCTGATGTTCGAGGAGCAGTACAACGAGCTTGCACTGGCCGTCGACTCGATTGCCGAGCGCATTCGTGCACTGGGTTTCCCGGCGCCGGGCTCCTATGCCTTCTACGCGCGCCATTCCTCGATCAAGGAAGAAGAAGGCGTGCCGGGCGCCGAAGAAATGATCCGCCAACTGGTCCAGGGCCAGGAAGCGGTGGTGCGTACCGCGCGCAGCATCTTTCCGGTGGTGGACAAGGTCAGCGACGAGCCGACCGCTGACCTGCTGACCCAGCGTATGCAGGTTCACGAGAAAACCGCCTGGATGTTGCGCGTGCTGCTCGACAACAACTGAGGGCCTGCGCCAAGCCCGGTTTCGCAAGCGAAACCGGGCTTTTCATTGCGCGGGGAAGGTTTTGCCGCTGCTTTGTATCGGCGCGCCAGCGCTTCATTGCACGACCCTGATGGTTTTCCCATGCAGGGCTTTCCGTGTATTGAAACGATGTGGTGAATATATGGCGCAAGCAGGCAAGCAGGGCGGTTGGCCGGTCAAGGATTGCAAGGATCCGTTCAAGAGCGATTTCGATATGCGCCAGATCGTGCCTATCTCGCGTTCCATCCGCTTGAATGGCTTCGCCACCTGTCTGCGCCTGGAGGTGGTCTATTGGCGCATACTCGAGCATATCGCCGAGGCCAACAACTGTTCGGTGAGTGCCGTGCTTTCCTATATCGACCGCGAGGTGCACCTGCGCCAGGGCGGCGTGCGCAATTTCAGCGGGCTGGTGCGGGTGATCTGCGTCGCCTGGCTACAAGACCCACCGGGCATACGCTGATCGCCGGGCTGCACTGCACTCCTTAACCATATATAATCCCGCTTTTTGCTGCCCTGGCAGCCAGCGTTATGGTTGACGAGAGACATCCATGCCCCTTTATGACTACCAATGCAGTGCCTGCGACCACCGTCTGGAGGCATTGCAAAAGATCAGCGCCGCGCCGCTGATCGATTGCCCGGCCTGTCAGGCACCTGCACTGAAGAAGCAGCTGTCGGTGCCTGGTTTCCGCCTGAGCGGCAACGGCTGGTACGAAACCGACTTCAAGACCGGGGCCAAAAAGAACCTGGCAGGCGGCGACAAGGCCGACTGAGTTGAATTGCAGCGACCGGGTCTTGCAGTATTAGCCCCTTGGGCGGCCAAGGCCTTCACCGAATACACGAATCACGAGAAGCGAAACGACCATCATGATGCGCAGCCATTATTGCGGCCAACTGAACGAGAGCCTGGACGGCCAGGAAGTCACCCTTTGCGGCTGGGTCCATCGTCGTCGCGACCACGGCGGGGTGATCTTCCTCGACATCCGTGACCGCGAAGGCATGGCCCAGGTCGTGTTCGACCCGGATCGCGCCGATACCTTCTCTGCCGCCGACCGCGTGCGCAGCGAGTACGTGGTGCAGATCACCGGTAAGGTCCGCAAGCGCCCTGAAGGTGCGGTGAACCCGAACATGGCGTCCGGCGCCATCGAGATCCTGGGTTATCAGCTGACCGTGCTCAACGAAGCGGAAACCCCACCGTTCCCGTTGAACGAATACTCCGACGTCGGCGAGGAAACCCGCCTGCGCTATCGCTTCATCGACCTGCGTCGCCCGGAAATGGCCGACAAGCTGCGTCTGCGCTCGCGCATCACCAGCAGCATCCGTCGCTTCCTGGACGAAAACGGCTTCCTCGACGTCGAGACGCCGATCCTCACCCGTGCCACCCCGGAAGGCGCGCGTGACTACCTGGTACCGAGCCGTACCCACCCCGGCAGCTTCTTCGCCCTGCCGCAGTCGCCACAGCTGTTCAAGCAACTGCTGATGGTCGCCGGCTTCGACCGCTACTACCAGATCGCCAAGTGCTTCCGTGACGAAGACCTGCGTGCCGACCGCCAGCCGGAATTCACCCAGATCGACATCGAGACCAGCTTCCTCGACGAATCCGAGATCATGGGCCTGACCGAGAGCATGATCCGCAAGCTGTTCAAGGAAGTGCTGGACCTGGAGTTCGGTGAGTTCCCGCACATGACCTTCGAAGAGGCCATGCGCCGCTACGGTTCGGACAAGCCCGACCTGCGCAACCCGCTGGAGCTGGTCGATGTCGCCGACCAACTGAAAGACGTCGATTTCAAGGTCTTCGCTGGCCCTGCCAACGATCCGAAGTGCCGTGTCACCGCCCTACGCCTGCCAGGCGGCGCCAGCATGCCGCGCAGCAAGATCGACGAGTACACCAAGTTCGTCGGCATCTATGGCGCCAAGGGCCTGGCCTACATCAAGGTCAACGAGCGCGCCAAGGGCGTCGAAGGCTTGCAGTCGCCGATCGTCAAGAACATCCCCGAGGCCAACCTCAACACCATTCTTGACCGCGTGGGTGCAGTCGATGGCGACATCGTGTTCTTCGGTGCCGACAAGTTCAAGGTGGTCAGCGAAGCCTTGGGCGCGCTGCGCATCAAGCTTGGCCATGACTTCAACCTGCTCACCTGCGAGTGGGCGCCGATGTGGGTCGTCGACTTCCCGATGTTCGAGGAAAACGAAGACGGCAGCTTCACCGCACTGCACCACCCCTTCACCGCGCCGAAGTGCTCGCCTGAGGAGCTGGAGGCCAACCCGGCCACCGCGCTGTCGCGTGCTTATGACATGGTGCTGAACGGCACCGAGCTGGGTGGCGGCTCGATCCGTATCCACCGCAAAGAGATGCAGCAGGCTGTATTCCGCCTGTTGGGCATCGAGGCGGCGGAGCAGGAAGAGAAGTTCGGCTTCCTGCTCGACGCCCTGAAATTCGGTGCTCCGCCCCACGGTGGCCTGGCCTTTGGTCTGGACCGCCTGGTGATGCTGATGACCGGTGCACAGTCGATCCGTGAAGTGATCGCCTTCCCGAAAACCCAGAGCGCGGCCTGTGTCATGACCCAGGCACCGGGCCTGGTAGACGCCAAGGCGCTGCGTGAACTGCACATCCGTCTGCGCGAGCAGACCAAGGTCGAGTAAGCGAGGCAGGGCGCACTTGAGCGTGCGTCCGAGCGCCTCGGCGCTGATTTATCGTGTTCCGCCCTTCGGGGCGGAACCTGTTTCTGATGCAAGGATTTGGAGTCGTTATGGCCGGTCATTCCAAGTGGGCGAACATCAAGCACCGCAAAGAGCGCCAGGATGCCAAGAGAGGCAAGGTTTTCACCAAGTGGATTCGCGAACTGACCGTCGCTGCCAAGCAGGGTGGCCCTGACCCAGCCTCCAACCCTCGTCTGCGCCTGGCCCTGGACAAGGCTTTGGGCGCCAACATGAGCCGCGACATCATCGACCGAGCGGTGGCGCGTGGTGCCGGCACCAACGAAAGCGACAACGTCGAGGAACTCAGCTACGAAGGCTACGGCCCGGGCGGCGTGGCGATCATGGTCGAGGCCATGACCGACAACCGCAACCGTACCGCCGCTGCCGTGCGTCATGCCTTCAGCAAGTGTGGTGGCAACCTGGGCACCGACGGCTCCGTGGCCTACCTGTTCGAGCGCAAGGGGCAGCTCAGCTTTGCCCCGGGCGTGGAAGAGGATGCCTTGATGGAAGCGGCAATGGAGGCCGACGCCGATGACGTGGTGGCCAACGAAGACGGCTCCTTCGACGTCTTTACCTCGTTCAATGGTTTCTACGCCGTGCGTAATGCGCTGGAGGAGGCGGGCTTCAAGGCCGTCGACGCGGAAATCATCATGCAGCCGACCACCAGCGCCGAGCTGGACCAGGATGGCGCAGAGAAGGTGCTCAAGCTGATCGATATGCTGGAAGACCTGGACGACGTGCAGAACGTCTACTCGAATGCGCAGATTTCCGACGAGATCATGGAACAACTTGGCTAAGGGTTTTTCCCCAGGCCTCGAGGGCCTATTCGCGGGCAAGCCCGCCCCCACAGGGTCGCCAGCGTCCTTGTGGGGGCGGGCTTGCCCGCGAATAGGCCGTTACCTTTTGCACGAACAGGCGTTATGACACTGATTCTTGGTATCGATCCTGGCTCGCGAATCACCGGCTATGGCGTGGTCCGCCATACCCCGCGCGGCTGCGAGTACGTGGCGTCCGGCTGCATTCGTACCGGCAGCGGCGAGCTGCACGAGCGTTTGCAGGTGGTGTTTCGTGGCGTCAGCGAGGTCATTCGTCTGCACGAGCCTGTGACAATGGGCATCGAGCGGGTATTCATGGCGCGCAATGCCGACTCGGCGCTCAAGCTCGGCCAGGCCAGGGGGGCGGCGATCGTGGCCGCCGCCGAGGCGGGGCTTGAGATCGCCGAATACAGCGCCAGCCAGGTCAAGCAGTCTGTGGCGGGTACCGGTGGCGCCAACAAAGAGCAGGTCATGCTGATGGTCATGCACCTGCTCAAGTTGACCCAGAAGCCTCAAATCGACGCTTCCGATGCCCTGGCCATCGCGCTTTGCCATGCCCACACCCGCTCCAGCCTGGTGCCCCACGGCCTGGGTGCGGCGCGGCGACGTGGCGGGCGCTTGCGTCTGTAACCGCTTCATGCCCTGATACATATTTTGCGCGGGTGGAACGCTCAGCCGGCGCTTTTGCTGATAGGGTTGTCCGGTCGCTGGCCGGGGCCCGAGAAGAAGGATCGGAACGTGATTGGACGTTTGCGCGGCACCCTGGCGGAAAAACAGCCGCCGCACCTGATTATCGACGTCAATGGCGTGGGCTATGAGCTGGAGGTGCCAATGACTACGCTGTACCGCCTGCCCAAGCTTGGCGAGGCCGTCACCCTGCATACCCACTTGGTGGTTCGCGAGGACGCCCACCTGCTCTATGGTTTCTTCGAGAAGCGAGAGCGTGAGCTGTTCCGCGAGCTCATTCGCCTCAACGGTGTGGGTCCGAAGCTTGCGCTGGCATTGATGTCGGGCCTTGAGGTCGATGAGCTGGTGCGTTGCGTGCAGGCCCAGGACACCTCTGCGCTGGTGCGCGTGCCCGGTGTCGGCAAGAAAACCGCCGAACGCCTGTTGGTCGAGCTCAAGGATCGCTTCAAGGCCTGGGAAACCTCCCCGGCCATGTTCACCCTGGTATCCGACGGCCCGCTGCCAGTGGCCAGCGCTTCCACGGCCGAGGCCGATGCCGTCAGTGCATTGATCTCGCTCGGCTACAAACCGCAGGAGGCGAGCAAGGCCGTTTCCGCTATCGAAGGCAAGGCTAACCTGAGCAGCGAAGAGCTGATCCGCCGTAGCCTCAAGGGAATGGTCAAGTGATCGAAGCCGACCGACTGATCGCCGCCAGCGGACGTGACCGCGAAGAGGTCCAGGACCGGGCTATCCGGCCCCTGAGCCTCGACGAATATATCGGCCAGCCGGTAGTGCGCGAGCAGATGAGCCTGTTCATCCAGGCGGCACGTGGTCGTGGCGAGTCGCTCGACCACACCCTCATCTTCGGGCCGCCTGGTCTGGGCAAGACCACCTTGGCCAACATCATCGCCCACGAAATGGGCGTTTCGGTCAAAAGTACCTCGGGGCCGATTCTCGAGCGCCCAGGCGACCTGGCCGCGATGCTGACCAACCTCGAGCCGCACGATGTGCTGTTCATCGACGAGATCCATCGCCTGCCCCCGGTGGTCGAGGAAGTGCTTTACCCGGCGATGGAGGATTTCCAGCTCGATATCATGATCGGCGAAGGGCCTGCCGCCCGCTCGATCAAGCTTGACCTGCCACCGTTTACCCTGGTGGGGGCTACCACTCGCGCGGGCATGCTCACCAACCCGCTGCGCGATCGTTTCGGCATCGTCCAGCGCCTGGAGTTCTACAGCAACCAGGACCTGGCGACCATCGTCAGCCGTTCGGCGAACATCCTCGGCCTGGCCATCGAAGACCAGGGGGCTTTCGAGATCGCCCGCCGCGCCCGCGGTACGCCGCGTATCGCCAACCGCTTGCTGCGTCGGGTGCGTGACTACGCCGAGGTGCGGGGCAAGGGCCACATCACCAAGGCAATCGCCGACAAGGCGTTGAACCTGCTGGATGTCGACGAGCGTGGCTTCGACCATTCCGACCGACGTCTTCTGCTGACCATGATCGAGAAGTTCGATGGTGGCCCCGTTGGGGTGGATAACCTGGCAGCGGCCATCAGCGAAGAACGTCACACGATTGAAGATGTGCTGGAGCCCTATTTGATCCAGCAGGGCTACATCATGCGCACGCCGCGTGGCCGCGTGGTCACCCGGCACGCCTATTTGCATTTCGGCCTGAATATTCCCGGGCGTTTCGCCGAGGGTGGGGAATTTTCCGATCCGGATGATGAATGACAGATCGAAACGGGTTTTTCGTGGTCCTAGCGCTGGTGCTTCGTGGTGAAGGTGGCAATAGGACATTCCCGAAAAACAGTTGCCAGGGCGGATTGGCAAGCTGAGGAGTAAGCACTAGAGTATGCGCGCGCAAAATCGACCGGAACCGTTCGCACACCGTTGTCGCGTCTATTACGAGGATACCGACGCGGGTGGGGTCGTCTACTACGTCAACTATCTGAAATTCATGGAGCGTGCGCGCACCGAGCGGCTGCGTCACCTGGGCTTTTCCCAGTCGGAGCTGGCCGGCGACAACCTTCTGTTCGTGGTCCACTCCAGCGAAGCGCGCTATCACGCGCCAGCCCGACTGGACGACGAGCTGCGGGTAACCGCGCAAGTGCTTGAACTCAATCGCGCCAGCCTGCGCTTCGTGCAGCAGGTCTGGCGGGAAAAGGATGCAACGCTGCTCTGCGAAGGGCAGTTCCTGGTGGCCGCTGTGCGTGCCGACACTTTCAAACCCCGGGCCATTCCCCCAGCGCTGCGCGATGCCTTCCTGGCGGACGGGCCGGGTATTCAATCCAACGCAGGAGAATAAGCGTGGAAGCAAACGTCGTCGACCATACCTCCATGTGGAGCCTGGTCGCCAATGCCAGCATCGTGGTTCAGCTGGTGATGCTGACCCTGGTGGCAGCCTCGGTGACCTCTTGGATCATGATCTTCCAGCGCAGCAACATGCTGCGTGCCGGTCGTCGTGCGCTTGACGCCTTCGAGGAGCGCTTCTGGTCGGGTATCGATCTGTCCAAGCTGTATCGCCAGGCGGGCAGCAACCCCGATCCGGACTCTGGTGTCGAGCAGGTCTTCCGGGCCGGTTTCAAAGAGTTTTCGCGCCTGCGCCAGCAGCCGGGCGTCGACCCGGACGCGGTCATGGAAGGTGTTGGCCGTGCCATGCGCGTCGCCATTTCCCGTGAGGAAGAAAAGCTCGAGCAGAGCCTGCCGTTTCTCGCCACCGTCGGCTCCACCAGCCCATATATCGGCCTGTTCGGTACCGTCTGGGGCATCATGAACTCCTTCCGCGGCCTGGCCAGCGCTCAGCAGGCCACCCTGGCCACCGTCGCCCCGGGCATCGCCGAGGCACTGATCGCCACCGCGATCGGCCTGTTCGCGGCAATCCCGGCGGTCATCGCCTACAACCGTTTCTCTGCGCGCAGCGAAGTGCTGATCGGCCGTTACTACACGTTCGCCGACGAGTTCCAGGCGATCCTGCACCGCAAAGTACACACCAGCGAAGAGTGATCAGGTAGACATCCATGGCCCGAGTTCGCCACAAACGCAAGCCGGTCGCCGAGATGAACGTGGTGCCCTACATCGATGTGATGCTGGTGCTGCTGGTCATCTTCATGGTGACCGCACCCATGCTCAACCAGGGCGTGAAGGTCGACCTGCCCAAGGTTTCCAGCGAAGCCTTGCCGCAGGACAACAACGTGCAGATCCTCACCATCTCGATCAAGGCCGACAAGACCTACTACTGGAACCTCGGCAGCGAAGTCGATACCGACAAACAGATGGACCGGGCCATGACCCTGCCGGACATGACCAGCGCGGTGACCAAGATCATCGCTGCCGGCCGTGACCAGGGCAAGCAGACCCAGGTGTTCATCCGTGGCGACAAGGCCGTCGACTACGGCTCGGTCATGGGTGCCATGGGCGGGTTGCAGCAGGCCGGTGTCGGTAACGTTGGCCTGATTACCGAGGCGCCCTGATGCAGCAGCGAGAGCCCTCCGCCTCGGAAAGCTATTTCTGGCCCAGCGTCTGGGCCATCGGCCTGCATGTGCTGGTATTTGCCATGCTGTTCGTCAGCTTTGCCATGACGCCCGAGCTGCCGCCTTCCAAACCGATCGTCCAGGCTACGCTCTACCAGCTCAAGTCCAAGAGCCAGGCGACTACCCAGACCAACCAGAAAATTGCGGGTGAGGCCAAGAAAACTGCGTCGCGCCAGACTGAAGTCGAGCAGCTGGAGCAGAAGAAGGTCGAGCAGGAGGCCGTGAAGGCCGCGGAACAAAAGAAAGCCGAAGCCGCTCAAAAGGCTGAAGCGGCCCGCGAGGCCGCCGAGGCGAAGAAGGCCGAAGAGGCTGCCAAGGCTGCCGAAGCGCAGAAGGCTGCCGAAGCCAAGAAGGCCGAGGAAGCGAAGAAACAGCAAGCTGACATCGCCAAGAAGAAAGCCGAGGAAGAGGCGAAGAAGCAGGCCGAGGAAGAGGCCAAGAAGCAGGCTGCCGAGGAGGCGAAGAAGAAAGCCGCCGAGGACGCGAAGAAAAAAGCAGCGGAGGACGCCAAGAAGAAAGCGGCGGCCGACGAAGCGAAGAAGAAGGCAGCTGATGAGGCCAAGAAGAAGGCCGCAGCAGACGCCGAGAAGAAAAAAGCACAGGAAGCGGCGCGCAAGGCGGCAGAAGACAAGAAAGCCCAGGCCCTGGCCGAGCTGCTGTCCGATACCACCGAGCGTCAGCAGGCCCTGGCGGATGAGCAAGGTGACCAGGTAGCCGGCGACTTCGATGACCTTATCCGCATGCGTGCGGCAGAGGGTTGGGCTCGTCCGCCTTCTGCGCGCAGGGGCATGACGGTCGTACTGCAGATCAACATGCTGCCGGACGGCACGATCACCAACGTGAGCGTGGCAAGGTCCAGTGGTGACGGCCCGTTCGACAGTTCTGCCGTGGCCGCCGTGAAGAATATTGGTCGCTTGACCGAAATGCAGGGCTTGAAGCCGAACGAGTTCAATCCGTATCGTTCGTTCAAGATGACATTTACACCTGAGGATCTTGCGTTGTGATTAAACGTCTGAGAGGACTGCTGGTCATGCTCTGCTGCGTGGCAGGCATGGCGGTGGCAGAGGAAAAGAACATCCTGGTCACCAGCGGCAGTGATAGGGCTACGCCCATCGCAGTAGTGCCGTTCGGCATGCAAGGTGGCAGCGTACTGCCGGAAGACATGGCCGACATCATTGGCAATGACCTGCGTAACTCCGGTTACTATGCGCCGATTCCGCGGCAGAACATGATCAGCCAGCCTACCCAGGCCAGCGAAGTGATCTTCCGCGACTGGAAAGCCTTGGGTGCCCAATACGTGATGGTCGGCAGCATCGTTCCCTCTGGCGGTCGCCTGCAGGTGAGCTATGCGCTGTTCAACGTCGCGACCGAACAGCAGGTGCTGAGCGGTAGCGTCGGCGGCGGTGTCGATCAGCTGCGCGACATGGCGCACTACATCGCCGACCAGTCGTTCGAGAAACTCACCGGGATCAAAGGTGCGTTCTCCACGCGCATGCTGTATGTAACCGCCGAGCGTTTCTCGGCCAACAACACCCGCTATACCCTGCAGCGCTCCGACTATGACGGTGCACGCGCCGTTACCCTGTTGCAGTCTCGCGAGCCGATCCTGTCGCCACGCTTCGCGCCGGATGGCAAGCGTATCGCCTATGTCTCGTTCGAGCAGAAGCGTCCGCGCATTTTCATCCAGCACATCGATACCGGTCGCCGTGAACAGCTGACCAACTTCGAGGGCCTCAATGGCGCTCCAGCCTGGTCGCCGGACGGTACTCGCCTGGCGCTCGTGCTGTCCAAGGACGGTAACCCTGACATCTATGTGATGAACGTGGCCTCGCGCCAGATCAATCGTGTCACGGCCGGCCCTGGTATCAACACCGAGCCGTTCTGGGGCAAAGATGGCAACACGCTTTATTTCACTTCCGACCGGGGTGGCAAACCGCAGATCTACAAGACTTCCGTCAGCGGTGGTGGTGCCGAGCGCGTAACTTTCGTGGGTAACTACAACGCCAACCCGAAACTGTCTGCAGATGAAAAGACCCTGGTAATGATTCACCGCCAGGATGGCTTCACCAACTTCAAGGTGGCTGCCCAGGATTTGCAGCGTGGAAGTGTAAAGATTCTTTCAGAGACCAGTCTTGATGAGTCTCCCACTGTTGCGCCAAACGGCACCATGCTAATCTACGCCACCCGCCAGCAGGGTCGGGGAGTCTTGATGCTCGTGTCGCTTAACGGCCGTGTGAGGCTCCCACTTCCTACCGCTCAAGGCGAAGTCAGAGAACCGTCCTGGTCCCCCTACCTGAACTGATTGCGGCGTAACAATTTTGCTTAACACACTGGGGTTTCATTAGGAGTTTCACGATGGAAATGCTGAAGTTTGGTAAATTCGCTGCGCTGGCTCTGGCCATGGCCGTAGCTGTAGGTTGCTCCTCCAAGGGCGGTGACAACGCTGGCGAAGGCGCTGTCGACCCGAATGCTGGCTACGGTTCCAACACCGGTGCCGTTGACGGTTCCCTGAGCGAAGAAGCCGCCCTGCGCGCAATCACCACCTTCTACTTCGAGTACGACAGCTCGGACCTGAAGCCAGAAGCCATGCGCTCCCTGGACGTTCACGCCAAGGACCTGAAAGCCAACGGCAACCGCGTTGTTCTGGAAGGTAACACCGACGAGCGCGGTACCCGCGAGTACAACATGGCTCTGGGCGAGCGTCGTGCCAAGGCCGTTCAACGCTACTTGGTCCTGCAAGGCGTTTCGCCTGCTCAGCTGGAACTGGTTTCCTACGGCGAAGAGCGTCCAGCTGCTACCGGCAACGACGAGCAGTCCTGGGCTCAGAACCGTCGCGTAGAACTGCGTAAGTAAGTTCTCATGCGTATGTGCCGTCGTGTTGTAACCGTCCTCGCCCTCAGCCTGCCGCTCTCGGCATTGGCTGCGGTACCTGTAGTAGATGACAACGGGGGCAGTTATCCGCCTTCGGGTTATGGCACGAGCGGCGCCTATGCCGGAGCAGGGGCTTCTGCCCCTGCTTCTGCGCAGGGCCAGCTGTTCATGCAGCTGCAACAAATGCAGGACCAGCTTTCCCGCCAACAGGGCATCATCGAAGAGTTGCAGAACGATGTGGCCCGCATGAAGCAGGAAAACCTGGAGCGATACCAGGATCTGGATCGTCGCATCAGCAGTGGCGTCGCACCCGCGGCGACCCCCGAGAATTCCCCGTCCGGCGGCGCACCTGCCACCGGAGCCCCCGCCACCGATGGCGGTGCCAGCGCCCAGCAGCCTGCCACAGGCAGCGAGCCAGGCGACCCGGCAAAAGAGAAGCTGTACTACGATGCAGCCTTCGACCTGATCAAGCAGAAGGACTTCGACAAGGCCAGCCAGGCCTTCGGTGCCTTCCTGCGCAAGTATCCCAACAGCCAGTACGCAGGCAATGCCCAGTATTGGTTGGGTGAGGTGAACCTGGCCAAGGGCGACCTGCAAGGTGCCAGCCAGGCCTTCGCCAAGGTAAGCCAGCTGTACCCCAAGCACAGCAAAGTGCCTGATTCGCTGTACAAGCTCGCCGACGTCGAGCGTCGCCAGGGCCATACCGACAAGGTCAAGGGCATCTTGCAACAGGTCATCACCCAGTACCCCGGCACCTCCGCCGCGCAACTGGCTCAACGAGACCTGCAGAAGCTCTGAGGTGTACCTCTCGAAAGAAACCCGCGCTTGTCGCGGGTTTTTTCGTTAGAATCTGTGCCCTTTTTTCGTAAACACGCTGCTGCGGATAACGCTATGTCGAGTCCGCGACAGTGCCTGATGGAGGCGGATGGCCTGTTTAGCTGTCACGCCCGTGGCGATCATGCAAGACACATTACGCATCACCGAAGTTTTTTACTCTTTGCAGGGTGAAACGCGAACGGCTGGGTTGCCCACCGTATTCGTGCGCCTGACCGGCTGTCCCCTGCGTTGCCAGTATTGCGACAGTGCCTATGCCTTCAGCGGCGGTACCGTGCGTACGCTCGACGACATTCTCGAACAGGTTGCGGGTTTCCGGCCGCGCTATGTCTGTGTCACCGGTGGAGAGCCTCTGGCCCAGCCTAATGCGTTACCGTTGATGACGCGCCTTTGCGATGCGGGCTACGAGGTGTCGTTGGAAACCAGCGGCGCCCTCGATGTTTCGAAGGTGGATGCCCGGGTCAGCCGAGTAGTCGACCTCAAGACCCCGGGTTCCGAAGAGTCCCACCGCAACCTCTACGAGAATATCGAGCACCTGACCCGCAACGACCAGGTCAAGTTCGTCATCTGCTCGCGCGAGGACTACGACTGGGCGGTGTCCAAGCTGATCCAGTACAACCTGGCCGAGCGTGCTGGAGAAGTGCTGTTCTCACCCAGCCACCACCAGGTGAGCGCCACCGAACTGGCTGAGTGGATCGTCGCCGACAACCTGCCCGTGCGTTTCCAATTGCAGTTGCACAAGTTGCTGTGGAACGACGAACCAGGGCGCTGAGACCAAAGAGAGTGAATGAAATGACGGAAAAACGCGCGGTAATCCTGCTGTCCGGCGGCCTGGACTCGGCCACTGTGGTGGCCATGGCCAAGGCCGAAGGCTACAGCTGCTACACCATGAGCTTCGACTACGGACAGCGCCATCGTGCGGAGTTGAACGCCGCAGCGCGAGTGGCTCGCGACCTGGGCGTGGTCGAGCATAAGGTAATCGGCCTGAACCTCAACGGTATCGGCGGTTCGGCACTGACCGACAGCAGCATTGACGTTCCCGAGGCGCCGACCGAGGGCATTCCGGTCACCTACGTGCCTGCCCGCAACACCGTGTTCCTGTCGCTGGCCCTGGGTTGGGCCGAGGTGCTGGAGGCGAGGGACATCTTCATCGGCGTCAATGCCGTGGACTATTCCGGCTACCCGGATTGCCGCCCCGAATTCGTCGAGGCGTTCGAGCGCATGGCCAACCTGGCCACCAAGGCGGGCGTCGAAGGGCAGGGCTTCCGTATCCAGGCGCCCCTGCAGAACCTGAGCAAGGCTCAGATCATCGAGGCCGGTGTGGCTCAGGGTGTGGACTACAGCCTCACGGTGTCCTGCTACCAGGCAGACGATCAAGGCCGGGCATGCGGTAAATGCGACAGCTGTCGCCTGCGTGCCGAGGGCTTCAGCGCGGCGGGTGTGGCCGATCCAACGCCCTATTTTTAAAAAAAGTCCTGATGGGGTGTTGATTTCCTGTTAGGAATCAGTAATATACGCGCCATCCAACGGGTCGTTAGCTCAGTTGGTAGAGCAGTTGGCTTTTAACCAATTGGTCGTAGGTTCGAATCCTACACGACCCACCATATTCCACCCGATGCGAGCAACGCGCTTCGGTGTGAAGAAATACAAAAACCCGCCTATATGGCGGGTTTTTTCGTTCTGTTCCCATACTTCTTGAATACTGCGTCGGCTTCAGTCGTCCAACTTCGACGCCATTTCACGTACCCGCTGCACATCGGCCTTGGCAACTTTGGCGAGCCCCGTGCCGTATTCGCTATCGGCCTTGTAGAAGTACGACAGCATGATGTAGCGGCTTTCCTCGTCGGTGATTGCCAGCGCCTCGCCGAGGCTATCGATCAGGTCTTTGCGCTCTTTCGTGCTATAGGAGCGGAACAGTTCGCCCGCCTGCTTGAAGTTCTGCTCGCGCTGGATCTTCGCTTGTTGGGTCGTGCCGCTCAGCGGTGTTTCGACGTAGCGCGCGTTGGTCTGTTCGCTGCGCGGCTGCAAGCGACTGGGTTGGTAATTGACGCCGCTGGTGGTTTGTCCGGCATTCATGGCGCCGTCCTGGTTGATGGTATTCACCTCGCTGCGCGGTCGGTTGACCGGCAGGCTCAGGCCGTTGGCACCGATGCGGTACATCTGGGTATCGGCATAGGAAAACAGCCGCCCTTGCAGCAAACGGTCCTCCGAAGGCTCGATGCCCGGGACCAGGTTCGACGGCGCCATGGCCACCTGCTCGGTCTCTTCGAAGAAATTGCCTACGTTGCGGTTAAGCACCATCTGACCGATCTTGCGCTCTGGCACATCGGGCCAGATCTTGGTCGCATCCAGGGGGTCGAAGTCGAACTGGGCGAGTTGCTCGGGCTTGAGCACCTGGATGTACAGGTCCCATTTCGGATGGTTGCCCTGCTTGATCGCGTTGACCAGGTCGTGGGTCATGTGGCTGTAGTCACGTGCCTGAATCTCTGCGACCTGCCGTGGGTCGAGGTTTCTCTGGCCTTGCAGGGTTTTCCAGTGGAACTTCACGTAGTGCACTTCACCCTTGGCATTGACCAGCTTGTAGGCATGCACGCTGTTGCCGTCCATCTCCCGATAGTTCGCCGGCGTGCCCTCGTTGGAGTAGAGCAAGGTCAGGGTGCGGGTGGCTTCCGGTACATGGGAGAAGAAGTCGAAGCGGCGTGAGTCATCGTCGAGGTTGCTGCGTGGGTCTGGCTTGAAGGCGTGGACCATGTCCGGGAACTTGATGGCGTCGCGGATGAAGAAGGTCGGGAAGTTGTTGCCGACCAGGTCCCAGTTGCCGTCGGCGGTGTAGAACTTGGTGGCGAAGCCGCGTGGGTCGCGCAGGGTTTCCGGCGAATGGTTGCCGTGTACCACACTGGAGAAGCGCACGAACACCGGGGTGTGCTCGCCTTGGCGGAACACCTTGGCGACGGTCAGGTCGCTGATGTCGGCGGTGGAGGTGAACTCGCCATGGGCGCCGGTGCCACGGGCGTGCACCACGCGTTCCGGGATGCGCTCGCGGTCGAAGCGCTGCAACTTCTGGATCAGTTGCACGTCTTGCAGCAGCACCGAGCCGTTGGGGCCGGCAGTCTGCGAGTTTTGGTTGTCGCCCACTGGCGCGCCATTGTCGCGGGTCAGTGGCGTGGCATAGGCGGTGCCCGAAAGAAGGCTGGTAGCTAGCAATACGCTGGCGTAGTGGGGGGCAGTACTAGGAGGGTTTTTCATGGGAAAGCTCCTGATGGTCTTGTTCTGCGTCCTGATGCGCAGCCAAAACTTAAGGAGCTGGTTGGAAGCGGGATAATTGAAAATATCAACAAGCTGTATAGGGATATTTCATCGCGCCCTACCGCCAAACCGTCTATCGCAGGTATTTCGACGGCCCCGTCGGTCTCGACCGGGGCCGGTGGAGCAGCCGGTGATGAACCAGACGGGTTTCGTCGAGGGTGCAGTCATTTCCTTTCTCCAGGCGGATGGTTTCAGCGAAGCTCGATGCGCCTTTCAGCACGACTGTATGGCGTCGACACCGCTGCGTTAATACGGAGTCATCGACATGCGCTCGTGAGTCATGTTCAGCAATTGCGCGGCAGGCGGGTTTTATTGCCGGTTGACCCACGCTTCACGCCCGCCGACAGTGCTACCCTTGCCACCTTGCGTGACACCACGCATCGCCCCTATGGACAGTAATCGGTTCTATTCATGAAGAAATCAGTAGGCATCCTTTCCGGCCTGGCCGTCGCCATCGCCGTCGTAACCACCGCTGGCGCCTGGTATACCGGCAAGCAGTTGCCCGCAGAGCTCGCCAACTCGGTCGAGCGCGGCAACGCCGAGCTCAAGAAAGCCGTGGCCGGCACAGGTGGCAACATGACAATCGAGCTGGTCTCGCTGGAGCAGCGCTTCTTTACCAGCACCGCGCAATATCGCTTGAAGGTCGAGAACCTGCAGACGGGCGAGGGGGAACCGCTGAATTTCGAAGTGGCGGTGCTCGACCAGATCGAACATGGCCCGTTCCCGTGGTCGCGGGTCAAGGCGGGCAAGCTGCTGCCGGTGATGGCTACCAGCAACAGTGCGTTGCAGAAAGACGACTTCACCGCACCCTGGTTCGCCGCAGCGGGCGACAAGGTCCCGGTGACCGCGCAGGTCAGCATTGGCTATGGCGGCACGGTCGACAGCGATATTCGCCTGGCGCCGGTGAACCTCAAGGAAGACGATGGCAGGACCCTGGACTTCTCCGGCATGCAGCTGTTGCTCAGCGGCGACCGCGAGGGCAAGGCGGTGAAGATCCATGGCACTGCCGACAAGCTGGCGATGAACCTGGTGAATGAGGACCAGGCGCCGCTGAAGTTGCAGTTCAATGGCTTGAAAGTGGGCGGCGAGCTGACCGGTACCGACCATGACATGATCTACCTTGGCCACCTCGACCTGTACCTGGCCGAAGCCCAGGCTGCCGTGGGGCCAAAGCAGGACGTGCTGTTGCTCAAGGGGCTGGAGCAGAACAGCCTGTACAGCGCCGAAGGCGAAGACCGCCTGGGCGCTCGGCTGTCCTACAAGGTTTCGGACATCAGCTACGCCGGTCGTGCCGTCGGCAGCGGGCAGATGGTATTCACCATGAAGTCGCTGGACATCCCGGCCATGCAGTCGCTGGTGACCTGGTACCAGACCAAGCTGCCAGCGATCCAGGCCGCTGCCGCCCAGGGCCAGCAGGCGCCGTCGCTGGACATGACCCCGCAGGAGGAGGCCAAGGTCAAGGCCGACCTGCAACAGCTGCTCGCCGCCAAGCCGCAACTGGCGCTGGAAGACCTGTCGTTCAAGACTGCCAACGGGCACAGCCGCTTCAGCCTGGTGGTCGACCTGGCCAACCCCGCGTCCTTCGACCTGCCGTCGGAGCAGTGGGGCAAGCAAGTGGTCAGCAAGCTGCAAGGCAAGCTGTCGTTGTCCAAGCCGATGATCGGCGACCTGGCCACCTTGCAGGCGCTGCTCGATGGCCAGACCGACGCCCAGGCTATCGCCGCTCAGTCCAGCCAGGCCGGTGAGATGCTCGGCGTGATGGCGCTGCAAAGCGGCATGGCCACGGTGCAGGGCGAAGACGTGGTGTCGAGCCTGCACTATGCCGATGGCATGGTCGACTTCAATGGCCGCAAGATGACGGTCGAGCAGTTCGCCATGATGCTGGGCGCACACCTGGCGGCGTTGTCGCCGCAGGGCTGATGCGCCATCCGGGCGCTTTGCAGGCATGCCTGCAAAGCGCCCGGTACGGGTAACCTCGTGCTCCATGCAAAAACCGCTTTTGCATTCCTGCGATTGTCTGTAGCCTTCGGCCTCCGATAATAATCCGTGCCCGCAGATGGGCCGCGATGGCCCGCCACGCCGGCCGTCCGGCACCTTTAGCCGATCTGCCAGGGCCGGGTGATACTCTCGACTGATGCGCACTCGCGCCCGCAGGTCCAGCGATCATGACCCAGATTTCCGAACGCCTCCTGGTGCAAGCCCACCTCGATGCCAAGCAGCCCAACCCGCTGACGCCGGCGCAGGAGGCTGAGTACCGTGCAGCCATCGCCGCCGAGCTGAAGGCGCAGGATGCCGTGCTGGTTGCCCACTACTATTGCGACCCGATCATCCAGGCCCTGGCCGAGGAAACCGGCGGTTGCGTCTCCGACTCACTGGAAATGGCTCGTTTCGGCAAGAACCACCCTGCCAGCACCGTGGTGGTGGCAGGGGTGCGGTTCATGGGCGAGACAGCGAAGATCCTGACCCCGGAAAAACGCGTGCTGATGCCCACCCTGGAAGCCACCTGCTCGCTCGACCTGGGCTGCCCGGTAGACGAGTTCTCGGCCTTCTGCGACCAGCACCCGGAGCGCACCGTGGTGGTCTATGCCAACACCTCTGCGGCGGTGAAGGCGCGGGCCGACTGGGTGGTGACCTCAAGCTGCGCGCTGGAAATCGTCGAAAGCCTGATGGACAACGGAGAGACCATCATCTGGGGGCCGGACCAGCACCTGGGCCGCTACATCCAGAAAAAGACCGGCGCCGACATGCTGCTGTGGGACGGCGCCTGCATCGTCCATGAGGAATTCAAGTCGCGCCAGCTGGCGGACATGAAGGCGTTGTACCCGGACGCTGCGATCCTGGTGCACCCGGAGTCGCCGGAGTCGGTGATCGAGCTGGCCGACGCGGTAGGCTCCACCAGCCAGCTGATCAAGGCTGCGCAGACCATGCCGAACAAGACCTTTATCGTCGCCACCGACCGCGGCATCTTCTACAAGATGCAGCAGCTGTGCCCGGACAAGGAGTTCGTCGAGGCACCTACCGCCGGTAACGGTGCTGCCTGCCGCAGTTGCGCGCATTGCCCGTGGATGGCCATGAACACCCTGGAGCGCACGCTGGATTGCCTGCGCAAGGGCAGCAACGAGATCTTCGTGGAGCCGGCGCTGGTGCCGCGGGCAATCAAGCCGTTGAACCGCATGCTGGACTTCACCCAGGCGGCGCGCTTGAAGTTGTCGGGTAACGCCTGATGTAGATGTGAGAAGGGGCCGCGTAGCGGCCCCTTCCAGTTTCAGCGTCCCATCATGTCCCGCACCATGCGCTGCTGATCCATCACTTCACGCTGGCGCTGGTCGATCTGCGAGGCCAGCGGGAAGTTGCTGCCCGCCCGGCGCTTGGCAAAATCGAGCTGCTGGATCGCCTGGTCGAAGTCGCCCACCAGGGTAAAGTACTCCGCGCGCGCCCGGTGCAGGCCGATGGTATTGCCCGACAAGCCGCGCACTTCGGCCACGTCGTACCACACATCCGGGTCGTCTGGACGCTGCTTGACCAGCGCGTCCAAGGCCTTTTCCGCCTCGGCCGGCTTGCCTTGCTTGATGAGCAGGTCGGCACGCACCTGTTGTAACGGATAGTTACCAGGGTACAAACCGCGCATACGTTCGATACGCTGCTGGGCATCGGCCAGGCGGTTGTTGGTGATGTCCAGGTCGATCTGCGCGAGGTTGTAGGTGATCTCGTTGGGCGCCTTGGCCAGCAGCGGCTTGAGGTTCTCGCGCGCTTCGTTGAGCTGGCCGCCCTTGATCTGCGCCAGGGCCAGGCCGTAGCGCGCGGCGTCCATGTTGGGGTTTTCGTCGAGCTGGGCGCGGAAGCGCTTGGCCGCCAGACCCGGCGTGCCTTCGTAGGTGAGGGCTACGCGGGCGCGAATCAGTTGGTAGCGCAGGCTGTCCTCGACGCCCCCCTTGGGTGCCTGTTCGGCGCGGTTGCGGGTGTCGGCAATACGCGATTCGGTGACCGGGTGGGTCAGCAGGAATTCCGGGGGCCTGGCGTCGTAGCGGTACTGGCGAGCCAGGCGCTCGAACATCGAAGGCATGGTGCGTGGGTCGAAGCCGGCTTTCTCGAGGTTGAGGATGCCGATGCGGTCGGCCTCCTGCTCGTTCTGCCGGGAGAAGCGCCGCTGCTCCTGGATGGCTGCGGCCTGGGTGCCGGCGATCACGCCGATACCGGCATCGCCACCGCCGCCGGCGGCCAGCACGATACCGGCCAGCAGCGCAGCCATCATTGGCAGTTGCATGCGTTGCTGGGCTTCGACGCCGCGGGCGAAGTGGCGCTGGGAAAGGTGCGCCAGTTCGTGAGCCATTACCGAGGCGTACTCGCCTTCGGTCTGGGCATTGAGGAACAACCCGCCATTGACCCCGACGATGCCGCCGGGGGCGGCGAAGGCGTTGAGTTCACGGGCATCGATCAGGATGAACTCCAGGCGACGGTCCTGCAGTTGGCTGGTTTCGGCCAGCTTGTACACGCTGGTCTCGACGTAGTCCTTCAGTTGCGGGTCGTTGAGCTGGTTGACGTTGCCCCGCAGCAGGCTCAGCCAGGCGCGGCCGAGCTGGTGTTCCTGCTGCGGCGAGACGATCGCGGAGCTGGCATCGCCCAGAGACGGCAGGTCGTCGGCATGGCCGGGGAGGGCCATCAGGCAGGCCAGCATCATCAGGGTGGGGCGCAGTAGATTCATGCATGAAGCTCGCGTCGATCAAAGAGGCTTACTGTAGCCCGCTCGCACGATGACGACCAGTGGCGGTATCCTGTGCGGCTCGTCTGCCACGCCCATTGCATTGCCCAGGAGATCCCGGATGACCGACACCCCGACCTGCGACGCCGAACTCGACGCCAGCGGGCTGAACTGCCCGCTGCCACTGCTCAAGGCCAAGATGGAGCTCAACCGTCTGGCCAGCGGCGCGGTGCTCAAGGTGATCGCCACCGACGCAGGTTCCCAACGTGACTTCCGCACGTTCGCACAGCTCTCAGGTCATACGCTGCTGCGTGAAATGGCCGAGGCCGGGGTATATACCTACTGGCTGCGCAAGGCCTGAGTTTCTTTCCAAGGATCGTCAATGTTCAAAGTGCTTCGCGACTGGATGCAACGCTACTTCTCCGACGAGGAGGCTGTGGTGCTCGCGGTCCTGCTGTTCCTGGCCTTCACCGTGGTGCTGACCCTGGGCGGCATGCTTGCGCCGGTGCTGGCGAGCATGGTGCTGGCGTTTTTGATGCAAGGGGTGGTGAATGCCCTGGAGCGGCTCAAGGTGCCGACGCGGGTGGCCGTGTGGCTGGTGTTCGCGCTGTTCATGGGCGCGCTGGCGGTGTTCCTGCTGGTGCTGGTGCCGTTGCTCTGGCACCAGTTGACGACCCTGTTCAACGAACTGCCGGGCATGCTCGCCAAGTGGCAGTCACTGTTGCTGCTGTTGCCCGAGCGCTACCCACACCTGGTGTCCGATGAGCAGGTATTGCGCGCCATCGAGTCGGTGCGTAGCGAGATCGGCAAATTCGGCCAGTGGGCGCTGACCTTCTCGTTGTCCAGCCTGCCGCTGCTGGTGGGGGCGATGATCTACCTGGTGCTGGTGCCGATCCTGGTGTTCTTCTTCCTCAAGGACCGCGAACTGATCGGCCGCTGGGTCAGCGGTTACCTGCCGCGTCAGCGCACCTTGCTCAACCGCGTGGGCGAAGACATGAACCGGCAGATCGCCAATTATATCCGTGGCAAGGGTATCGAGATCCTGATCTGCGGTATCGCCACGTATATCGCCTTCATCAGCCTGGGGCTCAACTACGCAGCGTTGCTGGCGCTGCTGGTGGGGTTGTCGGTGGTGGTGCCGTACGTCGGTGCGGTGGTGGTGACCGTACCGGTGACGTTGATCGCGCTGTTCCAGTGGGGCTGGGGCGATCAGTTCATCTACCTGATGGCGGTGTATGCGATCATCCAGGCGCTGGATGGCAACGTGCTGGTGCCGCTGCTGTTCTCGGAGGCGGTGAGCCTGCACCCGGTGGCGATCATCTGCGCGGTGCTGCTGTTCGGCGGGTTGTGGGGGTTCTGGGGGATCTTCTTCGCCATTCCGCTGGCGACGCTGTTCAAGGCGGTGCTCGATGCCTGGCCGCGGCAAGAGCCGACGGTTGCGCCAATGCTCTAGCTTTTCTTGGGCCTCTTCGCGGGGAAACCCGCTCCCGCAGGTTTCCCACTGTTCTCAAGCATCGTGGAGAACCTGTGGGAGCGGGTTTACCCGCGAAGAGGCCGGCGCCTATCTCAAGCCTTGTTCAGGGCCTGCGCCGCAGCCAGCACCGCATCCACATGCCCCGGCACCTTCACACCACGCCACTCTTGGCGCAGCACACCATTCTTGTCGATCAGGAAAGTGCTGCGGTCCACGCCCAGGTATTCCTTGCCATACAGCTTCTTCAGCTTGATGACGTCGAACAGCTGGCACAAAGCCTCTTCCTTGTCGCTGATGAGCTCGAACGGAAAGCCCTGCTTGGCCTTGAAATTCTCGTGCGACTTGATGCCATCGCGCGATACGCCGAACACCACGGTGTTGGCCGCAGCGAACGCCGCGTGCTGGTCGCGGAAACCCTGGCCCTCGGTGGTGCAGCCCGGCGTGCTGTCCTTGGGATAGAAGTACAGCACGACCTGCTGGCCCTTCAGGCCCGCAAGGCTGACAGCCTGGCCACTGGTGGCCTGGGTCTGGAAATCGGCGACGGGTTGGTCGAGTGCTACGGCCATGGTGGGTTTCCTTACACAGGGTTCTGTGGGCGCCAGGGTTCGATCAGTGCATCCAGGTTCAGCGCGTCGGCGAAGTCCAGGAACTGGTCGCGCAGCCAGCTGATCTGCGTGCCGGCCGGCAGGATCACGGTGAACTGGGCGTTGAGCATGCTGCTGCCGGTCTGCGGCGCCAGGTAGGTATCGCAGGTCATGCTCTCGAGCTCGACGCGGTGGTCGAGGAAGAACTGGCACAGCTCGTTGATGATGTCCGGGCGATAGGCGGCGCTGACGTAGGCTACGTAGGGCAGGGCCTGTGGGCGCACTTCCTGTTCGGCGCTGCGTACCACGTCAAGGGTCAGGCCGTGTTTCTTGGCCAGCCCCGGCAGGCTGGTCTCCAGGCGGGCCAGGGCATCCCAGCTGCCACCAACCTGCAACACCTGCGCGCTGGTTTCGCCGTGGCGCGACAGGCGCGAGGTGACCACCGCGCAGCGGTTTTCGAAGGCGGCGCGGCTGAGGACATTGGCCAGCTCCATGGGGTTGGGGCCCAGGGCGCTGATGACGAGGAATTGTTCGCGGACGGTGGCGGTGGACATGCAGCATTCCTAAAGCGATGAGCGGTCGGCGCGAAGAGGTCAGGCTACCCCTGCACCAGGGCCGAAGGCGTGTAGCTAGGGCCGTGGGCACTGGCGCGGAGCACTGTCGACGGCCCGGCGGGCCGCGTTGCGCCGATCAAAGGATCAAGGGTAGCGAAAAGCAGCGCCGAGGGGAATGCTCCGCCTGCCAGCTTCGCTTGTGCAAGGCCGATGGCGCCAGTACCATTACCGCTCTCTTTTTCCGGCAGGAGCAGTTTCATGATCGCGGGCAGTATGGTGGCATTGGTCACACCCATGGATGCACAAGGGCGTCTGGACTGGGTCAGCCTCGATAAACTGGTCGACTTCCACCTGGAAAAAGGCACCCACGCGATCGTCGCCGTCGGCACCACCGGCGAGTCCGCCACCCTGGATGTCGAAGAGCACATCCTGGTCATCAAGCACGTGGTCGAGCGCGTCAAGCGCAGCAATAAACGCATCCCGGTCATCGCCGGCACCGGTGCCAACTCCACCGCCGAAGCCGTGCACCTGACCCAGAACGCCAAGAATGCCGGCGCCGATGCCTGCCTGCTGGTGGTGCCGTACTACAACAAGCCGACCCAGGAAGGCCTGTACCAGCACTTCAAGCACATCGCCGAAGCCGTCGACATCCCGCAGATCCTCTACAACGTACCCGGCCGCACCTCCTGCGACATGCAGGCCGAGACCGTTATCCGGCTGTCGAAGGTGCCGAACATCATCGGCGTCAAGGAAGCCACCGGTGACCTGGCCCGGGCCAAAGCCATCATCGAAGGCGTCGACAAGGACTTCGCAGTGCTGTCCGGCGACGACCTGACCGCCGTCGAGCTGATCCTGCTGGGCGGCAAGGGCAATATCTCCGTGACCGCCAACGTCGCCCCGCGCGAAATGGCCGATCTGTGCGAGGCCGCCCTTGAGGGCAATGCCGAGAAGGCCCGCGCGATCCACGAAAAACTCCTGCCGTTGCACAAGGACCTGTTCTGCGAGTCCAACCCGATCCCGGTGAAATGGGCGCTCGTGGAAATGGGCCTGATGCACAAGGGCATCCGCCTGCCGCTGACCTGGCTGAGCCAGGGTTACGAAGAAAAAGTCCGTACTGCCTTGCGCCAGTCCGGCGTACTGGTTTAATCGAGGAAGTACACCGCATGAAGCGACTGGCTGGTCTTTCCGCTCTCGCCCTGATCATTTCCAGCACCAGTGGGTGCGGCTGGCTGTGGGGCGAGGATGGCTATTTCCGCGACCGCGGCAGCGATTACCTGCAAGCCCGCCCGACTGCCACCATGCAGTTGCCGCCGGACGCGACGCACGTCAAGCGCATGGACCCACTGCTGCCGATCCCGCGTAACGTCGCCGACGGCCAGGGCGCTGGCGAGTTCGAGGTGCCGCGCCCGCAACCGCTGTCGGCCAGTGCCGACGTCAGCGACTTCACCTTGCAGCGCAGCGGCAGCAGCCGCTGGGTACTGGCCCAGCGCGCGCCGGCCGAAGTGTGGCCGGTGGCGCACCAGTACTTCGAGGACAACGGTTTCCGTATCGCCGAGGAGCGTCCACAGACCGGTGAGTTCACCACCACCTGGCAGCGCTTCGACGAGCTCTCGGCCTCCCTGGGCCAGCGCCTGGCGAGCACTGGCGGCAGTGCCGACAGCGAAGTGCGCGTACGTGTACGCATGGAGCCCGGCGTGCAGCGCAACACCTCCGAGGTGTACGTGGTCAGCGTTGAGCGCCCGGCTGGCAGTACCGCCGAGCCTGACTTCCCGTCCAGCTCCACCAATACCGCAGCCGACGCACTGCTGGTCGACGAAATGCTCGCCAGCATGAACCGCAGCGCCGAAAAAGGCGGTTCGGTGTCGCTGCTGGCCGCGCGCGATTTCGACGCGCCAAGCCAGGTCAGCCTGAGCGAAGATGGCAGCGGCAACCCGGTGCTGTACCTGGGTTCTGACCTCGATCGCGCCTGGTCTGGCGTGGGCCGCGCCCTGGAGCAGGGCGAATGGCGTGTCGAGGACATCAACCGCAGCCTGGGCCTGTACTACATCAACCTGTCCGAGAAACCCGAAGACAAACAGAACGAGCCAGGCTTCTTCAGCCGCCTGTTCGGCAGCGAGCCGAGCAAGGAAGAGCGTGAAGAGCGCGCCGAGCGTTATCAGGTTCGCCTGAGCAAGGTGGGCGAGAACGTCCAGGTCACTGTTGAGAAGAACATCAACACCGTGGCCCCGGCCGATGTCGCCCGCCGCGTGTTGAGCGCCATCCAGGACCGTCTGGGCTAAGTGCGTTTCGCGGTACTCGGAAGCGGCAGCCAGGGAAACGGCACGCTGATCGCCAGTGACGATACCTACGTATTGGTCGATTGCGGCTTTTCCCTGCGTGAGACCGAGCGGCGCCTGGCGTTGCTCGGGGTGTCGGCGACACAACTGAGCGCGGTGCTGGTGACCCACGAGCATGCCGACCACGTGCACGGCGTCGGGTTGCTGGCACGGCGCTACAATGTACCGGTCTACCTCAGTCAAGGCACGTTGCGCGGTATGCGCAAGCCGGTGGAGGTGGCCGGTTTTCTCGGTTGTGGTGACAATGTCGACATCGGCAGCCTCAAGGTTAGCGCCGCGCGGGTCGAGCACGATGCGCTGGAGCCGTTGCAGTATGTGGTCAGCGATGGGCGCCGGCGCTTCGGCATGCTCACCGACCTGGGCTCGTTCGATGCGCACCTGCTTTCGCGCTACCAGGGCCTGGACGCCTTGCTGATCGAAGCCAACCATTGCCGTGACCTGCTGGCGCGCGGGCACTACCCGTACTTTCTCAAGCAGCGGGTCGGCGGCGACCAGGGACACCTGAACAACCACCAGGCCGCCAGCCTGGTGGCCGAGCTGGGCTGGAAGCACCTGCAACACCTGGTGCTGGCCCACCTCAGCAGCAAGAACAACCTGCCACAACTGGCGCGTCAGTGCTTCGTCGACACCTTGGGGTGCGATCCGGACTGGCTCCAGGTGGCGAACCAGGAACACGGGCTCGACTGGCGTGAAATCGCCTAGCCCACCCATTCAAGCAAGCGGAGCCCATCATGGAAAAACGCGACGAACTCTACCGCGGCAAGGCCAAATCGGTTTACAAGACCGACGACGCCGACCGCTTGATCCTGCTGTTCCGTAACGACACCTCGGCGTTCGACGGCAAGCGTATCGAGCAGTTGGACCGCAAGGGCATGGTGAACAACAAGTTCAATGCCTTCATCATGCAGAAGCTCGAAGCGGCCGGTATCCCGACCCAATTCGACAAGTTGCTGGGCGACAACGAGTGCCTGGTGAAGAAGCTCGACATGATCCCGGTGGAATGCGTGGTGCGTAACTATGCCGCCGGCAGCCTGGTCAAGCGCCTGGGCGTGGAGGAGGGCATCAAGCTCGAGCCTTCGACCTTCGAGCTGTTCCTGAAGAACGACGAGAAGGGCGATCCGTTCATCAACGAGTCCCACGTCGTGGCTTTCGGTTGGGGCACCGCCGAGCAACTGGCCGAGATGAAGAAGCTGTCGCTGAAGGTCAACGAAGTGCTGAGCAAGCTGTTCGACGACGCGGGCCTGCTGCTGGTCGACTTCAAGCTGGAGTTCGGTGTGTTCCATGGCCAGATCGTCCTGGGCGACGAGTTCAGCCCAGACGGCTGCCGCCTGTGGGACAAGGAAACCCGCAAGAAGATGGACAAGGACCGCTTCCGCCAAGGCCTGGGTGATGTCATCGAAGCCTACGAAGAAGTCGCCAAGCGCCTGGGCGTGCCGCTTTAACCGGCAGGTTCACGCAAGCGCCTGATACCACGCGAATTTTTTGCAAATAAGGGTTTGCCTTTAGCGAAATCGCTGGTATGATGCGCGCCACTGGAGAGATGCCGGAGTGGTCGAACGGGACGGATTCGAAATCCGTTGTACTGGCAACAGTACCTAGGGTTCAAATCCCTATCTCTCCGCCATTCAAGATTAAGCCCCGCAGATTAACGTCTGCGGGGTTTTTTCGTTATTGCCTGGCGACTTCTTTCGTGAGGGGCTCGATTCACATCGAGCGTCCTTCAGTAACGCACACTGTGGTGCGGCACAACCCGAGGCGAACTGCAGCAGGTGCTCATAGCTACGCGTCTTCGCCACCGTGCATGAAACAAGGCCGTGTTCGACCTTAAAGCGGCGTCAGCACATTCATCACCGCATCCAACGCCACCCGCGTATCGTCCAACTGAACCAGCGAAGCATGCCGCGCGCCCAGCGCATCGCGGTTCCTGATCGCCGTAAGAATCGCCTTGTGCCGAGGCAAGCTCAACGCCTGCATGTCCGGCCTGCGGTTGGTGATGCTCATCGACTCACGCAGCGGCAGCGACAGCATGTTGCACATGTACGCCAGCAAATCGTTATGCGTGGCCTCGGCAATGGCGCGGTGGAAATCCAGGTCGGCTTGCAGCAACTGCTCATGGGTCTGTGCGTTCGCCATGCCTTCGTACGCTGCCTCGATCACGGCGATGTCTTGATCGGTCGCGGTGCTGGCGGCCATCGCGGCAATTTCCGGCTCGAGAATCTTGCGCACGCCGGCCAGGGTGTTGAAGAACTCGCTGTGCGGCGTGGATTGCATCAGCCACGACAGCACGTCCGGATCCAGCAGGTGCCACTTGGCTCGCGGGCGCACCACCGCGCCGACTCGTGGCTTGGAGTACACCAGGCCCTTGGCGCCAAGCACGCGGGTCGCCTCGCGCAGCACCGAGCGGCTGACCTGGTATTGCTCGCACAACGTCGACTCCAGCGGCAGCGTTTCTTCCGGTTTGAAGTGCCCTGAGACGATCTGCGTGCCCAGCTCCTGGACGATCCGGTTGTGCAGGCTCTTGCGACGTTGTGGGGGCTGGCTGGTCATCGAGGGGCAATGCTCTGGCGAAAAATACGGCAAATCATACCGCCCCGCCGCCCCGGCTGCACCGCAGGCGTGGGGCGGGGCAGGGCTCAGTGGGAATGGCGGGGTACGTCGGCGCCTCGGCAACCGACCAGGAAGGCGAAGTCGCAGCCTTGGTCGGCTTGCATCACATGGTCGACGTACAGCTGGCGGTAACCGCCTACCAGCAGTCGCGGTGGCGCTTGCAGGTCAGCCAGGCGTGCAGCCAGTTCGACGTCGGGGATGTCCAGGTGCAGCCGACCGCTGGCGCAGTCAAGTTCGATCCAGTCGCCTTCCCTGACCACCGCCAGCGGGCCGCCGGCCGCCGCCTCAGGCGCCACGTGCAGCACCACGGTGCCGTAGGCGGTGCCGCTCATGCGCGCGTCGGAAATACGCACCATGTCGGTAACGCCTTGGGCCAGCAGCTTGGCGGGCAGGCCCATGTTGCCGACCTCGGCCATGCCGGGGTAGCCCTTCGGCCCACAGTTCTTCATCACCAGGATCGAGCTGGCATCCACTTCCAGGTCTGGGTCGTTGATGCGTGCCTTGTACATCTCGAAGTCTTCGAACACCACGGCCCGGCCTCGGTGCTGCATCAGTGCCGGGGTCGCGGCCGAGGGCTTGAGCACCGCACCGCGCGGCGCCAGGTTGCCGCGCAGTACGCAGATGCCGCCGTCGGCGCACAGCGGGTTGTCGAGGGGGCGGATCACTTCGTCGTCGCCATGGATCGGCGCGTTCTCGGTGTTCTCGCCCAAGGTGCGGCCATTGACCGTCAGCGCCTGTGGATGCGGCAGCAGGCCACCTTCGCCCAGGCGCCGCAGCACGGCGGGCAGGCCGCCGGCGTAGTAGAACTCTTCCATCAGGAAGCGTCCGGACGGTTGCAGGTCGACGATGGTGGGCGTGCCACGGCCGATGCGCGTCCAGTCGTCGAGCTCAAGGTTCACACCGATGCGTCCAGCGATGGCCTTGAGGTGGATCACCGCGTTGGTCGAACCGCCGATGGCGGCGTTCACTCGAATGGCGTTCTCGAAGGCTTCGCGGGTGAGGATTTTCGACAGGCGCAGGTCTTCATGGACCATGTCGACGATACGCATGCCCGACAGGTGCGCCAGCACATAGCGACGCGAGTCCACCGCCGGGATCGCCGCGTTGTGCGGCAACGAGGTGCCCAGCGCTTCGGCCATGCAGGCCATGGTCGAGGCGGTGCCCATGGTGTTGCAGGTACCGGCCGAGCGTGACATGCCGGCCTCCGCCGAAAGGAACTCGTTCAGGTCGATCTGCCCGGCCTTGTACGCCTCGTGCATCTGCCAGACGATGGTGCCTGCGCCGATATCGCGCCCCTTGTGCTTGCCGTTGAGCATCGGCCCGCCGGTGACCACGATGGCCGGCACGTCGCAGCTGGCGGCGCCCATCAGCAGGGCCGGGGTGGTCTTGTCGCAGCCGGTCAGCAGCACCACGGCATCGACCGGGTTGCCGCGGATGGCTTCTTCCACATCCATGCTGGCCAGGTTGCGGGTGAGCATGGCGGTGGGGCGCAGGTTCGACTCGCCGTTGGAGAACACCGGGAACTCCACCGGGAAGCCACCGGCCTCCAAAACCCCTTTCTTCACATGTTCGGCAATCTTGCGAAAGTGCGCGTTGCACGGGGTGAGCTCCGACCAGGTGTTGCAGATGCCGATGATCGGCTTGCCCTGGAACTCGTGGTCGGGAATGCCTTGGTTCTTCATCCAGCTGCGGTACATGAACCCGTTCTTGTCAGCGCTACCGAACCATTGGGCCGAGCGCAGGACGGTTTTCTTGTCGGACATGCTTGTCTCTCTTATTAGTAGGACTATTTGTCTGATTGCTTGCCACAATCTAGACTCGATTCTAGGGTTTTGGAAGCGTTGTACTCAAAATAGTAATACTTTATAGTCCGGCAATCGTCGGGATTTCACAGGCCGAGCCTTTCAAGGGAGAGTGGCATGCATCTGGTTCAGTTTGAGCTGGCTAACGGCGAACGCCGGGTTGGCGCGGTAGAAGGGCAACAGGTGCGTGAGGTGAAGGGCGCCAGTACCCTGCGCGACCTGGCACTGGCGGCGATCGAGGCGGGCGTGGGCCTCGAGCACTGGGTACGCAGCCAAGGCCTGGGCAGCGCCCATGACTATGCGCAACTGCTGGATAGCCTGCGTATCCTGCCGCCGCTGGACCATCCGGACCCTGCACACATGCTGATCAGCGGCACCGGCCTGACCCACCTGGGCAGCGCCTCGGCGCGCGACAAGATGCACCAGGCCGACGAAACCGCCATGACCGACACGATGCGCATCTTCAAGTGGGGCGTGGAGGGCGGCAAGCCAGGCGCTGGCGAAGCGGGCGTGCAGCCGGAGTGGTTCTACAAGGGCGACGGCAGCATCGTCGTGCGCCCCGGCCAGGCCTTCCCTTTGCCGACCTTTGCCGACGACGGCGGCGAAGAGCCGGAGCTGGCCGGTCTGTACGTCATCGGCCCGGACCGCAAGCCATACCGCCTGGGCTTCGTACTGGGCAACGAGTTTTCCGACCATGTGATGGAGCGCAAGAACTACCTGTACCTGGCCCACTCCAAGCTGCGGGCATGCAGCTATGGCCCGGAACTGCGGCTGGGCGCGCTGCCGTCGCACCTGGCCGGCGCCAGCCGCGTGGTGCGCGGCGGCCAGGTGCTGTGGCAGAAGGAGTTTCTCACCGGCGAGGCCAACATGTGCCACAGCCTTGAGAACCTGGAGTACCACCATTTCAAGTACAGCCAGTTTCTGCGGCCAGGCGATGTGCACGTGCATTTCTTCGGCACCGCAACACTTTCGTTCGCCGATGGCGTGCGTGCGCAGCCGGGGGATCGTTTCGAGATCCACCTGCCCGAGTTCGGCGCGCCATTGGTCAACGGCCTGGAGGTGGTACGAGCGCTGTTCGCGCCCGGCGCTGTCGGCACACTGTGATGAAGCGCAAGACATAGCCCGCACGATCATCAATAAGATGCGTGCCTGACAACAATAATGACCAAGGAGGCAAGATGCGCTGGACCACGCTTGGTGCACACCGTGCGCAACTGGGCGAAGGCCCGTTCTGGGACGCCCCGACCCAGGCGCTGTACTGGGTCGATATCGCCGGGCGCCAGGCATTGCGTTGGCAGGGTGGGCAGCTGCAAAGCTGGCGCATGCCCGAGCATGTCTCGGCGTTCATTCCCACCGAAGCGGGCGACGCCTTGGTGACCTTGAGCAGCGGTGTCTACCGCCTCGACCTGGCATCCGACCCCCTTGCGCCGCGCCTGGCCCTGCTGTGCGTCGCCGACCCGCAACCCGGTAACCGCGCCAACGAGGCGCGCTGCGATGCCCAGGGGCGGTTGTGGCTGAGCACCATGCAAAACAACCTGGGCGAGCAGGGCGAGGACCTGCCTATCCACCAGCGCTCCGGTGGCCTGTTCCGCATCGATGCCGATGCCAAGGTCACACCGCTTCTACAAGGGTTGGGCATTCCCAACACGCTGGTGTGGAGCGATGACGGCAGCGCGGTGTACTTCGGCGACAGCCTGGACGCCACCCTGTATCGCTACGCGATCGGCGCCGATGGTCAGCTTGGCTCGCCTGCGATCTGGCGGGGCGCACACGAACGTGGCGGGCCGGATGGTTCGGCGATGGATGCCGAGGGGTTCATCTGGAACGCCCGCTGGGAGGGTGGCTGCCTGCTGCGCCTGGCTCCGGACGGAGGTGTCGACCAAGTCATCGAACTGCCGATCAGCCGTCCCACCAGTTGCGTATTTGGTGGGCCAGACCTGCGCACCCTCTACATCACCAGCGCTGCCAGTCCGCAGGACCTGCCCCTGGACGGCGCCGTGCTGGTCATCGAGGTAGAGGTCGCCGGGAAGCCGTGTCACCGTTTTGCGGGATAAATCCCAATATATGGGATGCTTGTTGATATATAGAGATCATGCAATGATCGGCAGCGATTCTGACTTACTGTGAATGCTGTCCGTAGCCCTTCGCTGCGCTGTTCGTTAGCACTTCAGCCAAGAAAAATAACAAGGAGTTACTCATGAATCGTCGTCGTGGTATCCGTTCGCTGTGCCGTGCCGCCCTGGCCGTCACCGCTGTCAGCCTGAGCACCCTGTCGTTCGCCGAAGAACCGGTGAAGATCGGCTTTTTGGTCAAGCAGGCCGAAGAGCCCTGGTTCCAGACCGAATGGAAGTTCGCCGAGCAGGCCGGCAAGGACAAAGGCTTCACCGTCATCAAGATCGCCGTGCCCGACGGCGAGAAAACCCTCGCCGCCATCGACAGCCTGGCCGCCAACGGCGCCAAGGGCTTCGTCATCTGCCCGCCCGACGTTTCCCTGGGCCCGGCGATCATGGCCAAGGCCAAGCTCAACGACCTGAAGGTGATCGCCGTCGACGACCGCTTCGTCGATGCCAGCGGCAAGTTCATGGAGGACGTGCCCTACCTGGGCATGGCCGCCTACGAGGTGGGCCAGAAGCAGGGCGCGGCCATGGCCGCCGAAGCCAAGAAGCGTGGTTGGGACTGGCAGGAAACCTACGCGGTCATCAACACCTATAACGAACTCGACACCGGCAAGAAACGCACCGACGGTTCGGTCAAGGCCCTCGAAGACGCAGGCTTCCCCAAGGACCACATCATCTACACCGCGCTCAAGACCCTCGACGTGCCAGGCAGCATGGACGCCACCAACTCGGCCCTGGTCAAACTGCCCGGCTCGGCCAAGAACCTCATCATCGGCGGCATGAACGACAACACCGTGCTCGGCGGCGTGCGCGCCACAGAAAGCGCAGGCTTCGCCGCAGCCAACGTGATCGGCATCGGCATCAACGGCACCGATGCCATTGGCGAGTTGAAAAAAGCCAACAGCGGCTTCTTCGGCTCCATGCTGCCCAGCCCGCACCTGGAGGGCTACAACACCGCGACCATGATGTTCGAGTGGGTCACCAGCGGCAAGGAGCCGCCCAAGTACACCGCCATGGACGACGTCACGTTGATTACCCGCGAGAACTTCAAGCAGGAACTGGAAAAGATCGGCCTCTGGAACTGACCGGTCGGACGTTTTCCATGGCGGCCACGGCGGTCGCCCGTTTCCTGTGACGAGGTGGTGTATGCACGCACACACAGAACATCGCTCTGCCAGTGCTGGCAGCCTGCGATTCAATGGCATCGGCAAGACCTTTCCGGGCGTGAAGGCTCTCGACGGCATCAGCTTCGTCGCCCACCCCGGCCAGGTTCACGCCTTGATGGGTGAGAACGGCGCGGGCAAGTCGACCTTGCTGAAGATCCTCGGCGGCGCCTACGTGCCCAGTAGCGGCCATTTGCAGATCGGCGAACACACCCTGGCATTTCGCTCCACCGCCGACAGCATTGCCAGTGGGGTGGCGGTGATCCACCAGGAGTTGCATCTGGTGCCGGAAATGACCGTGGCGGAAAATCTGTTCCTCGGCCATCTGCCCGCGCGTTTCGGGCTGGTGCGCCGTGGTGCGCTGCGTGAGCGGGCGCTGGCCTGCCTGAAAGGGCTGGCCGACGAGATCGACCCGCAGCAGAAGGTCGGGCGCCTGTCGCTGGGCCAGCGGCAACTGGTGGAAATCGCCAAGGCGCTGTCGCGCGGTGCCCATGTGATCGCCTTCGACGAGCCCACCAGCAGTTTGTCTGCCCGCGAGATCGACCGGCTGATGGCGATCATCGAGCGCCTGCGCCAGGAGGGCAAGGTGGTGCTGTACGTCTCCCATCGCATGGAGGAAGTGTTCCGTATCTGCGATGCCGTCACGGTGTTCAAGGATGGCCGCTACGTGCGTACTTTCGAGGACATGAGCCAACTGACCCACGACCAGTTGATCACCTGCATGGTCGGGCGCGATATCCAGGACATCTACCTCTACCGCCCCCGCCCCCACGGCGAGGTGGCGCTACGCGTCGATGGCCTGCGCGGGCCGGGGCTACGTGAACCGGTGAGCTTCAGTGTCAGCAAGGGCGAGGTGCTGGGGCTGTTCGGCCTGGTCGGTGCCGGGCGCACCGAGTTGCTGCGGCTTGTCAGTGGTCTGCAGCGCATCGAGGCCGGCAGCCTGACGTTGCTGGGCCAGGCGCTTGAGCTGCGCTCGCCGCGCGATGCGATCCAGGCCGGTATCCTGCTGTGCCCGGAAGACCGCAAGAAGGAAGGCATCATCCCGCTGGCCAGCGTCGCCGAGAACGTCAATATCAGCGCACGCGGCGCACACTCGCGCCTGGGCTGCATCCTGCGTGGCGCCTGGGAGAAAACCAATGCCGACACGCAGATCAAGGCGCTGCGGGTGAAGACGCCCAGTGCCGCGCAGAAAATCATGCACCTCTCCGGCGGCAACCAGCAGAAGGCCATTCTCGGCCGCTGGCTGTCGATGCCGATGAAAGTGCTGCTGCTCGATGAGCCCACCCGCGGTATCGATATCGGCGCCAAGGCCGAGATCTACCAGATCATCCATGATCTGGCCGCCAGCGGCATCGCGGTGATCGTGGTGTCCAGCGACCTGATGGAGGTGATGGGCATTTCCGACCGCATCCTGGTGCTGTGCGAGGGCGCGATGGCCGGCGAACTGAGCCGTGAGCATGCCGACGAACCCAACCTGCTGCACCTGGCCCTGCCTCGCCATCGCGGCGATGGCGCGCACAACTGAACGAGACTGCCATGACCAGCCAGAACAATGCTTTGCCTATCCAGCGCAAGCCCATGGACCTGCGCAACTTCCTCGACAACTGGGCCATGCTGCTCGCCGCCATCGGCATCTTCCTGCTCTGCGCCCTGGTGATCGACAACTTCCTTTCGCCGCTGAACATGCGTGGCCTGGGCCTGGCCATTTCCACCACGGGCATTGCCGCCTGCACCATGTTGTATTGCCTGGCGTCCGGGCACTTCGACCTGTCGGTCGGCTCGGTGATCGCCTGCGCAGGCGTGGTAGCCGCCGTGGTGATGCGCGACACCGACAGCATGCTGCTGGGCATCGGCGCGGCACTGGCCATGGGCCTGGTGGTGGGGCTGATCAACGGCATCGTGATCGCCAAGCTGCGGGTCAATGCGCTGATCACCACCTTGGCGACCATGCAGATCGTCCGTGGCCTGGCCTACATCTTCTCGGACGGCAAGGCTGTAGGCGTGTCCCAGGAGTCGTTCTTCGTGTTCGGCAACGGCCAGCTGATGGGCGTGCCGGTGCCGATCCTGATCACCATCGTCTGCTTCCTGTTCTTTGGCTGGCTGCTCAACTACACCACCTTCGGGCGCAACACCATGGCCATCGGCGGCAACCAGGAAGCAGCGTTGCTGGCGGGGGTCAACGTCGACCGCACCAAGATCGTCATCTTCGCCGTGCATGGCCTGATCGGCGCGTTGGCCGGGGTGATCCTGGCCTCGCGCATGACCTCCGGCCAGCCCATGATCGGCCAGGGCTTCGAGCTGACGGTGATCTCCGCCTGCGTGCTCGGCGGGGTTTCGCTCAGCGGTGGGATCGGCATGATCCGCCATGTCATCGCCGGGGTGCTGATCCTGGCGATCATCGAGAACGCCATGAACCTGAAGAACATCGACACCTTCTACCAGTACGTGATTCGCGGCTCGATCCTGCTGTTGGCGGTGGTGATCGACCGGCTCAAGCAGCGCTGAGCCCGCAGTGCCCACAAAAACATCGATCCAGAGGGAGTGACGCGACATGAAGGATGCCCAAGCGACAGCGATATACCCCGACCTGAAGGGCCGCACCGTGCTGATTTCCGGCGGCGCCTCGGGCATCGGCGAGGCGCTGGTCCGCGCCTTCGCCGTGCAAGGTGCCTACGTCGGCTTCGTCGACCTCGACCATGAGGCCGGTGAGCGCCTGGCCGATCAGTTGGGCAGCGTGGGGCACAGGGTTGCGTTCGTGCACTGCGACATCACCGACGAGCACGCCTACAAGGCTGCGATCCAGCGCATCGCCGACGCCCTGGGGCCGGTGACGGTACTGCTGAACAACGCCGCCAACGATGTGCGCCATGGCCTGGACGAGGTCGACACCCAGCGCTTCGAGCGCCTGATGGCGGTCAACCTCGGCCATGCCTTTCTGGCCGCCCGCGAGGTGGTGCCGATGATGAAGGCCAGCGGCGGCGGGGCGATCATCAACCTGGGCTCGATCGGCTGGATGATGGCCTCGCCGGGCTATCCGGTGTACGCCGCCAGCAAGGCCGCAGCCCATGGCCTGACCCGGGGCCTGGCGCGTGACCTGGGGCCGCACGGCATTCGCGTCAACACCCTGGTGCCGGGCTGGGTGATGACCGAGAAGCAGCTGGCGCTATGGGTGGACGACGAGGCCCGCGAACTGATCGCCCGCAGCCAGTGCCTGCCGGGCAGCGTGCAGCCGGAGCACATCGCCAATATGGCGCTGTTCCTGGCGTCCGATGCTTCGGCGATGTGCACGGCGCAGAACTTTATCGTGGATGGGGGGTGGGTTTAGTCGGCGGCCATTCTTGGCTGCTGAGCGGGTAGCCCGCGAGAAACCTTTCGGTAGAGGGTTGAGCGATTTGGACTGCTTGATCACGCTCCTGCTCAAGCGCATCATCAGCGCTTTTACCGAGAGATATCAAAATGGATGTTCAAGATCTGAAAGACGGCCTGGTCGCCTCGGTTAACGAGTTCTGGGCCTTGAATCAAAAACCAGTGTTGCTTAGCAATCTGCCGGCACTGCTTACCAAACGTGGCCTGAATGACTACAAGATTGCCTTGAAAGGCAGTTCGTTGAAGAGCTTTGTTAGCAGTATCGCTGGTGTCGATACATTTGAGGTAATAACTCACTCAAAGCACAAGGCGAAGGTTGGTCTGATTCCCCCAGGAAAAATTTACGCCTTTACCGAATCGCAGAAAACCGTGGCCCCGCCACCGGCACTGACAGTATCCAATCGTGTGTCTGCGCTGCTGGATATCCTGAGCGGCCTAAGCGCCGAAGACCTTGAGAAGGTCGTGATTCCTGCTTCGGTATTGGTGAAGCTCCATCGTCAACCATGAAAATATTCGTAGCATTAGCGACCCCTAACTCATTCCTCAGGGCAGAATTCCTGAAGCTACGAAATACGATCAGCATGCCGGGGGCTTTAGCTGAAGCCGGAGCCACGCTTTTCCTTGGTGCACCTGATGTGGCCAAAGAGGCTACTCTCGAAGCCTATCTGCACGCCAAGTCCAAAATGCATGACGCAATTTTGGTTATCGGCGACACGCGATGTTTGGATAAGTTGATCTTCACTGAGACAGCGCTTTTTATCCATTGGATGGAGATCGAGGGACGCGTGGAGAAACCTGAGAATTTTTTGCAACACCACGCAGGTGACCTGCTCGCAAAGTTCAGTGCTTTTAGCAATGAGGCGCGTGGGGAGAACTACTTGCTCACCTTGCTGCCGGCCCGGAATTTTGAGGCCGATGAGTGGAGGGGGCTCATCAGAAAGGTTTTCAAAGACACGCACAAGAACACGTTCCTAGACGATGCCAAACAGCTGATGCAGACAATGAGGAGGCTTAGGAAGAAACCACGGCGCAAATGCAATGACGGTAAAATGTACTTCATTGACGAGAGGGACAAGCATTTTATCTACGGCAAAGAGCACCACTCGCTACCTGAAACCGGACATCCACACACGCTCACGTGTTGCCTGAACTATCGTTTTCGCTTCGGCCGGAAAGTGGCAGATGCCCAGCGGCATTTCAATGTCAACCGGGGACCGGGTAGCAATCCCAGCGTGAAAGGGGTGTTCGTCGATTGTCACCACCGTGAGCGCAATATCACCAAAACCTCACACCTGAACATGTTCATGAACGATTATTTCTGAGCAAAAAAAAGGGGAATCAACTTGTTGATTCCCTCTTTGCAGCGTCTATTGCTTTTCCCCACCCGTTGCGTCAATAAAAAGGATTGCTGCTCTGAAACGTTAAGTTTCTGGTGCTCTCCTTGATATTGGCAACGCACAGGCCCTTCGAGGCTAGCCTAGTCGGTGTCCAACGTATTGAATTCAGCGACCAGGACGGCGTGGAGCATAGCGCTGAGGCGGATAGTACCACCACATCAGGTGGCCCGCAATGAACGGGTATATATGCTTCGCCAACCTAATGAAAACACACCCACACCGACCATCAGCGTTCTCATTCGAGCAACCCCCACATGGAGAGTTGCTTGCTTCACCGAGACGTGTTCTTGCCGAATCACCTGGAGTTCTCGCTGGCGAGTGAGCAGTTTTGGTTGGACTAGGTAGTGACGTTGACCTTCTCGGTCTTGCCCAGGTATGGCGTGATGTCGATTTCCAGCATGCCTCAGCCCATGTCGGCGAAATCGGAGTTGCCCCGGTGCGCTGCCGCGCTGGTCGGCATTGGAATCGCCTCGCCGCTGGCTGCAATCTCTTCGAGCATGATAGAGCTACTTCGATGGCTGCGGCGTACGCCTCCTCGAAGGTGTCTCCGGCTGTCACAGCGCCAGGGATATCGGGGATCTGGATGCCAATGGCGGTGTTTTCGTCGCCCCATTCGATGCAGATTGGGTAGTGCATGATGTTCTCCTGAAGCGGTGCAAAGGATTAGGTCAGGTCACTTCAACCCAGCGCGTTCCTTGGTGCGTCTGGGGTTATCTTTTTCGACAGGGGCGGCAGCACGCTGGCCTTTTGAGTCTAGTTGCAGCAGCACATCGATCATCGCCTTGGCCGCAGGCGAAAGACGATAGCCCGTGCGGGTAACGATCCCGCAGCGCACGTTGAGGCTGTCCACATTGTTCGGCAGGTTGCGCAGGTACAACTGCACCAGCTCGCCCCTCGCCAGTTCCTCTCGCAACGCTTCCTGGGTGGCGATGCCGATGGCGTCGCTGCGCTGCACCAGTTCCACCAGCAGGGGGAACTGCTCGCACTCCACATGCGCCGTGAAATCCGCCTTGCCGCTCAGGTTGGCCAACACCTTGCGCGCACTCGCGGGAATGCGGCTGCCCGCCAGCGGGTAGTCGAACAGGTCGTTGGTCGACAGGCTGTCCTTGGCCAGCAGCGGGTGGCCGGGGCGGCAGAAGAACAACCCCGGGCGTGCCCGCAGCGGCTGGGTCTGCACGCTGGGGTCGTCGTCGAAATGGCGGGTGTCGGCGATGAAGAACTCGATCTCGTCACGCACCAGGCTGCGCTGCAGTTGCTCCCAGTTGCTCACCTCGAAACGCGTGTGGATGCGCGGGTAGCGCTGCATGAACACCAGCAACGCCTCCGGCACCAAGCGGGCGGCCATTGCGGGGCCGCAGCCGAAGTGCAGGTCACCGGCATCGAGCTTGGTCATGCGGTTGATTTCATGGCTCAGGTTGCTGGCGCCGTGTACCAGCGACAGGGCGTGCTGCAACACCACCTGGCCTTCTGGCGTGGGGCGCAGGTCCTTGCTGGCGCGGTCCACCAGCACGCAGCCCAGTTCATTTTCCAGGCCTTGGATACTGCGGCTGAAGGCCGGCTGGGTAATGCCCATGGCATCGGCCGCGCGGACGAAACTGCGCTGCTCGTTGAGCGCGATGAAGTAACGGAGTTGGCGTAGATCCATGATGCGCTACCGGCATTGAAAAGAAGGTCGAAGGCGTTTATGCCTGTGCTGGCGCTGGTTTTAACGGCAGTTTTTTATTCCGTCAATTTTAGTTTTCTAATTTTGTTAGAACTTAAATGAATATTTATAGGGCCTGCTTCCAGAAAAGCGCCCAAGCCAGCTGCTGCCCATGCCTTTCGCGCATTTTTTCGATGCCTACCAGTCATTCGAATTAAAAAATTCATATAAATCAATTAATTATGATTTCTTATTCCTTTGGGAAATCAATATCTCATTAAAAATTACTTTATGGGATAAGGCGGCGCTCCAATGATTGCAACTGCTCTACAGCGGCCCCTGGCAACGGGCGAGGCGCCGTTTTCGCAGTCAACACAGCAATCAGGAGTCTTGCCGATGGGCAATGTCCTCAAAGCCGACAACCTCGCAGAAGTACTCTGGCGCGACTCACGCAAGCCGGGTGAGCTGCGCGACCTTGGGGTCAGCGTGCGTCAGGCCCTGGGTGTGCAGCGCCTGCTGCCGGACGCCGGCAAATCCGTACTGGGCCGGCGTGAGGCGATCGCGCTTGGCTTGTTCGCCCTGCTCGTGCACGCCGGGGTACTTGCCTGGCTGGCCAGTCGACCCGAACCGCTGCTGCCGGAAGTACCGGTGCAGATTCCGCCGATGACCATCGAATTCACTAGCGCCGCACCGCCGGTGGTCGAACCGCCGCCACCGGCCCCGGCGCCCGAGCCGGTGGTCGAGCCACCGCCACCGGTGGTCGAGGAACTGGCAGTCAAGCCACCGCCCAAACCGAAACCCAAGCCGCAAGCACCGAAGCCGGTGGCCAAGCCCTTACCCAAGCCGGTAGAGGCTCCGACCGCGCCACCGCCTGCGGCTCCAGCACCGGTGGCCGAGAAGCCGCCTGTGGACGTACCGCCTTCGGCCAACGCCGGTTACCTCAAGAACCCGGCACCCGAGTACCCCCCGCTGGCCCAGCGCCGCAACTGGGAGGGCACGGTGGTGCTGCGCGTACACGTACTGGCCAACGGCAAGCCGAGCGACATCCAGGTCGAGCGCAGCAGCGGACGCGAGCTGCTCGACGAGTCGGCCATCCGCGCCGTCAAGCGCTGGAGCTTCGCGCCGGCCAAGCGTGGCGACCAGGCCATCGCTGGCTGGGTTTCGGTACCCCTGGAATTTCGTTTGAACTGAGGCCGCTGAACCCCGGCCCTCTGACTTACTCGAGGAATGCATCATGAACCTGCTCGTAGATTCTCCCTTTCAATCGGTTGAACACGCGGTCATCTGGCTGCTGATCGGCTTCTCCGTGGTCACCTGGGGGCTGGCGCTGATCAAGGGCATCCAGTTCGCCCGCCAGCGGCGCCAGGACCGCAAGGTGCAGAACGCCTTCTGGAGCGCCACCAGCCTCGACAGCGCCGCCGAGCAAAGCGTCGGGCAGCAGGGGGCAGTGGCCCGCGTGGTGCAGGTGGGCTTCGCCGCCATCCAGGTACCGGGCGGCCAGCCTGCGGACCTGGCGCAGTCGATCAACCATCAGGACCGCCTCGAGCGGGCATTGCGCCAGCAGATCCAGCGTGAGCGGCGCTCCTTGGAGTCGGGCCTGGCGGTGGTTGCTTCGATCGGCTCCACCTCGCCCTTCATCGGTCTGTTCGGCACGGTGTGGGGCATCATGGAAGCGCTCAAGGGCATCAGTGCGGCGGGCAACGCCAGCCTGGAAACGGTGGCCGGCCCCATCGGTGCGGCATTGGTCGCCACCGGCGTGGGCATCGCCGTGGCCGTGCCCGCGGTGCTGGTCTACAACTACTTCCTGCGTCGCCTCAAGCTCACCGCCGCCGACCTCGACGACTTCGCCCACGATTTCTACAGCCTGGCGCAGAAGAGCGCGTTCAAGGTCATCGTCAACCCGCACGCCGGCAAGGCTACAGCCGTGACCGGCAACGCTGGCCTTGCGAAGGAGGCGGTCTGACATGGCCTTCTCGACCCAGGATAGCGACGAAGTCCTTTCCGAAATCAACGTCACGCCGCTGGTAGACGTCATGCTGGTGCTGCTGGTGGTGTTCATCGTCACCGCGCCGCTGCTGACCAACTCGATTCCGATCAACCTGCCCAAGACCGAGGCCGTGGCGCCAGCGGAGCAGAAAGACCCGCTGGTGGTGAGCATCGACGGTGAGGGCAAGCTGTTCATCAACAAGGACGAGATCCAGCCAGACCTCCTGGAGAGCAACCTGCAACGGGCAAAGCGCGAAGCCGAGGGCGCCAAGGAGGAATTGCGCGTGCAATTGCAGGCCGACGATGGCGTGAACTATGGCGAGGTGGCGCGTGCCATGGCAGCCATCGAACGTGCCGGTATCACCAAGCTGGCGGTCATCACCGCACGCTGAGTGTTTTGGGGCCGCACCTCTTGGCAGGGGGGCGGCTCTTTTTTTATCCAAACCTTTCTTGCCTTCCCCGCTTCATCTCCCCCGCACACCCGCTAGCAACTTTCCAAACGATATGAGCCTGCAATCGCACGGCGTCGTTTAGATGCTGTTCACAATTAAATGAGTTTTCTAAGCCCTGCTGGAGGTGGTTTTCCTGGCAGCATTCAAACGCGAACAAGCTTATAGCTTGATGCGCTGTTCGTGGGGGAACAGTGGTTCAGCAGAATGCCATGTTGTGGCGTTCTTGTAGTGTTATGTGTTCTTTATAAAATGATGTTTTTAAAGGATTTTTAAAGTTGGAACAGTGCTTGCTATATCCCTGTCATGGGCACCAGTAAAAGAACAACAAGCTCGCATAAATAATCAATTGGGTCATAGGAGTAGGCGCGTGCGTTGGTTATCTTCAGAGGGGAGAGCAGGGGGCATAAAGCCACTGTGGCGGGCCGTCAGTATTGGCACTTTGGTCGGCTGCGGCGGCAACTTTGCCGTGGCCGCAGAAGTGGCGGAAAGTACCGACACCCGGCTGGAAACCGTGGTGGTTAAAGCGCAGAAGCAAAGCGAGGCCCAACAGGCTGAAGCCCGGCTGGAAGAGGTGGCGGGCAACACCAGCGTGGTCGACAACGCCGAAGTGGAGAAAGGCCGCACGTCGACGCTCGAGGACGTGCTTGCCTTCCAGCCAGGGGTCATCGCCCAGGCCGCTGGCGGCAACGATGCGATCAAGATTTCCATTCGCGGCTCGGGGGCCAACGCCTCGCCAGGCTACTTCCGCGAGGGGGTCAAGTTCCTTTTCGACGGCCTGGCCCTGACCGGCCCGGGCGGTACGCCCTACGAACTGCTGGAAATGTCCGGGGTGAACTACACCGAAGTGCTGCGTGGGGCCAACGCCTACGACTACACCGCACTGTCGCTCGGTGGCGCCATCAACATGGTCACCCACACCGGCTACACCTCGCCGGGCAACTATGCGCGTTTCGAAGTGGGCAGCTTCGGCTGGCGCAAACAGCAACTGAGCACCGGCGGCGTGGAGGGCAAGGCCGACTACTACATCAGCCTGAGCAATTCCGAGCGCGACGGCTACCAGGACTACACCTTCACCAAGGCCAAAGGGGTGGTGTCCAACTTCGGCTACCGCTTCAACTCCAAACTCGATACGCGCCTGATCGTGCGTTACCGCGAGCAGTACCACGAGAACCCCGGCACCCTGACCCGCGCGCAGTTGAAGGACGATTCGTCCCAGGCCAACCTGACCACCGTGGCGCAGCGCGGCGACTCGACCAAGAATGGCTCGATCTGGGTCGGCAGCAAGACCACCTATACCTTCGATGACGACTCCCAGTTGGAGCTGGGGCTGGTCTACCACAACTACCGGCAGATCCTCAGCGAGAAGAGCCTGGTCACGCCCAACCACTGGCAATGGCGCGACCTGAACACCTCGCTGCGCTACCTGCGCAGCGACCAGTGGTTCGGCCACCAGAGCAACACCACCTTCGCCTTCAGCAATACCCTGCACGACCGCGCCGAGGTCAAGACCTACAGCGGCACCACCCGGGCACTGCTCAAGGACACCCGTTTCAGCGGCTCGTTCGACACGGTGTTTTCGGTCGGCAACGACCTGGAGCTGACTGAACGCCTGTGGCTGAACAGCGGCCTGTCGCTGGTCAATATCTTCCGCGACGTGGACGTGGAGTTCTCCGATCGTCCCAACGTCAGCCCGTTCCCGCAGCACTACAAGTACGACAACTGGAGCCTCGCGCCGCGCCTGGGCCTGCGCTACTACCTCACTCCGGATATCCAGCTGTTCACCAACGTCAGCCGCTCCATCGACCCGCCCAGTGCCTGGTCGATCTCGCCGTCCGGCCCCACCAACAACTACACCAAGACCCTGGTGGAGCAGAAGGCCAATACCTTCGAAGTGGGTATCCGCGGCTCCCACGGCATCTACAAGGGCAGCCTGGCCTTGTACCGCTCCTGGGTGCACAACGAATTGCTCAACGTCGAGGTGATTCCAGCCTCTGGCCTGAACCCGGCCGTGACGTCCACCAACAACGCCAGCCCGACCATCCACCAGGGTATCGAGGCGGGGTTGGATGTCGAGCTGTGGCAGAACGGCAATGGCGACAACCTGGTACTGCGCCAGGCCTACACCCTGAACGACTTCTACTACCGCAACGACGACACCTTCCACGCCAACGAACTGCCCGGCCTGCCCAAGCACATCTACCAGGCGGAGCTTAAGTACCAGCACGCCAGCGGCTTCTACGCCGGGGTGGATGTGCGCAGCGCATCGAGCACCCCGGTGGACTATGCCAACAGCTTCAACGCCCCGTCCTACGTGGTCTGGGGCGCGAAGATCGGCTACGAGGAACCGGGGCAGCGCTGGCAGGTGTTCCTCGACCTGAGAAACCTCACCGACGAGGACTACGCCACCGCGGTGCTGCCGACCTACAACGCCCAGGGCCGCGATGCTGCGTCGCTGTACGCCGGCGACGGTTTCGGCGCCTTCACCGGCGTGGCGTTTCGCTTCTGACCATACGGCGGCGCGGGGTTGCGCCGCCGTTCACCGGCCTCATCAGGAAAAATGCGTCATGCAACGAATCGTAAGCGCAGTTTCGCGCAAGGTGGTCGGCGGTCTGGTTGCCATGCTGGGGGGCTTGCTGCTGGTCGGCTGCTCGCCCAGCGAAGCACCCAAGGCGGCCTCGAACGGCGCACAAGCGGTGCTGGTCGATGGTGTGCTCAGCTACCCGGCCAGCGACTACCACGAGCAGGCCCCCGGCAAGCCCGGCGGCACCTTGCGCGCCTCGGTCACCCTGGATACCGGCACCTTCGACGTGCACGCGATTTCCCACGGCAACGTGCAGTGGCTGGGGCGCATCCTCTACGACGGGTTGGTCTACCAGGACGAGCAGGGCGCCATTTCACCCTGGCTGGCCAAGGCCTGGGAAATCTCCGCAGATGGCACCGTCTACACCTTCCACCTGCGCGATGACGTGACCTTCAGCGACGGCACCCGGTTCAACGCCGAGGCGGTGCGGGTGAACCTCGAACACATGCGCGACCCGGCCACCAAGTCGCCGCTGGCGGCGGCCTACATCGCCCCCTATCTGCGCGGCAGGGTGGTCGACGATTACACCTTCGAGGCGACCCTGCGCGAGCCTTACTCGGCGTTTCTCGACGTGCTGGCGCAGTCCTGGCTGAGCATGATCTCGCCCAGGCAGATTCTCGAAGACCCCAAGTCCATCGCCGAAAAACCCATCGGCAGCGGCCCCTTCGTACTGCAAAGCTACACCCGCGAGCAGGGCGCAAGCTTCGTGCGCCGCAAGGACTACAACTGGGCGCCTCCCGTCACCCGCCACCAGGGCCCGGCCTACCTCGAGCGCATCGAGCTGGCCTTCGTGCCGGAGTCGATGATCCGCTACAGCTCGCTGCTCGGCGGCCAGCACGACTTCACCCTGGACGCCCCCACGCAGAATGCCGCTGCGATCCGCGCCAACCCCGAACTGGTGCTGCACAGCCGCATCCGCAAGGGCAACCCATTTCGCAGCGTAACCTTCAATGTCGAGCGTTTCCCGTTCGATGACGTGCGGGTGCGCAAGGCGTTGACCCAGGCCATCGACCGTGAAGGCCTGGCGTGGGTCAGTGGCTTCGGTGAGTACCAGGCCAAGAGTGATTTCCTGGCGATCAACACCCGCTTCTACGACCCGTCGTTCACCGACGCCTTGAAGTACGACCCGCAGGCGGCGGCGCGCCTGCTCGACGAGGCCGGCTGGAGCGCGCGTGATGCCGATGGCATTCGCATCAAGGACGGCCAGCGCTTGAGCGTGAGCCTGTTGATGAGCGAGAACCCGGCGTTCCCCAGCAGCGTCGCCGTGGCGATCCAGTCCGATGCGCGCAAGCTTGGCATGCAGATCGACCTGCAAGTGTTGCCCCTGGTGCAAACCACGGAGCGCCGCTATGCCGGCGACTATCAATTGCTCGGCGGCGGCTACTGGCACAGCAACACCCCGGACGGGCTGTTCATGCTGTACCACAGCGCCTCGATTCCCACCGACAAGCTGCTGGGGCAGAACGTCGGGCGCCTGCGCGACGAAACCCTCGACCGCCTGCTCAGTGAGGCGCGCCGCAGTGTCGACCCGGTACACCTGCAACAGCTCTACGCGCAGGCCCAGCAGCGCCTGACCGAACTGGTGCCCGCAGCGCCTTCCTATGAAAGCCATCACATCGTCGCGCACCACGCCTATGTGAAGGGGCTGATCTTCGACACCTCACACAACACCCCGTTCTTCACCAGCGTATGGCTGGACAAGGAGCAGCCATGAGCCTCCTGCAACCTGTGCTTTGGCGGCTTCTGTCCGGGGTGTTGGTGCTGTGGGGCGCAGCGACCCTGACCTTTGTCGGCCTGAACTTCACCGGCGGCGACCCGGCGCTGGCCATTCTCGGCGGCCCGGAGGCCATGCCCACCCCGCAGGTGCTGGCGCAGGTGCGCCAGGAGTACGGCCTCGACCAACCCTTGCTGGTGCAGTACGGCCAGTACCTGGGGCGGCTGGCCCAGGGCGATCTGGGCGAGTCCTATCGCCTGCGCATTCCGGTCACCCGGGCCATCGGCGAGCACCTGGGCGCGACCTTGCAACTGGCGTTTCTCGCCGCCTTGCTGGCGGTGCTGCTGGCCATCGTCGTGGCTGTGCTCACGGCGCGGCGCGGGCGTTGGGTCGGTTCGCTGTCGTCCGGTAGCGAGCTGGTGCTGTCGTCGATGCCGTCGTTCGTGCTCGGCATCCTGCTGCTGCTGGTGTTCTCCTTCCACCTGCGCCTGCTGCCGCCGAGCGGCTCCAGCGGCTGGCGCACCCTGGTGCTGCCGACCCTGACCCTGGCGCTGCCGCTCGCGGCGGTGTTGGCCCAGGTGCTGCGCCAGGAGCTCGAAGAAATCCTCGAGCAGCCCTTCATCATGATGGCTCGCGCCCGCGGCCTGACCGAGGCCGGCGTACGCCTGGGCCACGCGCTGCGCCATGCGTTGATCCCGCTGGTGACCTTGTCCGGTTTCATCCTCGCCAGCCTGCTCGGCGGCGCGGTCATCACCGAGACCCTGTTCGCCCGTCAGGGCGTCGGCCGGCTGATGCTCGAGGCGGCCAATACCAAGGACGTGCCCATGGTGCTCGGCATCACCCTGCTGGCGGCGCTGATCTATGTGCTGGTCAACCTCGTCGTCGACCTGCTGCTGCCGCTGATCGACCCAAGGGTGAACCCACGATGAGCATGAACAGCGAGACCGCCCTGGTCTACCTGCGCGCGTTGTTCGACGAGGACAACGCCCCGCCAGCCCTGCAACTTTCCGCTACCCGCAAGGACTCCGAGATGATCTTCAGCCAAGCCGACACGCCCCCCGTGGCGCTCGATGAGCCGGTCGCAGCGCCCACTGATGCGCAGTTGCTGGCCATCTTCCAACCGGTGTTCGACCGCATCGCCGAGGGCGCCATCGCCCGTGAACAGCACCGAGAACTGCCCTACGACGCCGTGAACTGGCTGCGCGAAGCAGGCTTCGCTCGCCTGCGTGTGCCGCAGCGCCATGGCGGCTTCGGTGTCAGCCTGGAGCAGCTGTTCCTGCTGGTCAGCCGCCTGGCCGAGGCCGACTCCAACCTGCCGCAGATTTTCCGCGCACACCTGGGCTTCGTCGAAGGTCGCCTCAACGACCAGGACGAGCAGGGCAATGCCCGCTGGTTCCAGCATGTGGTCAAGGGCGAGCTGTTCGGTGCGGCGATGGCCGAGCGCACCGAGACCACCGGCAACAGCGTCAACCTCAGCGAGCACGGCGAAGGTTGGCGGCTCGACGGCGAGAAGTACTACTGCACCGGCACCCTCTACGCCGACTGGATCGCCGTCTCGGCCAACCAGGGCGAGGAGCACGTGGCCATCGCCGTTCCCACCACCGCGCCTGGTGTTACCCGCCTGGACGACTGGGACGGCTTCGGCCAGCGCCTGACCGCCAGCGGCACCACCCGCTTCGAGCGGGTCGAAGTTAGCAACGAGCAGATCTTCCGCCGTTTCAAACTGGGTGAAGGTCGCAGCGATTCCTACATCAGCGCCTTCTACCAGCAGGTGCACCTGGCCACCCTGGCCGGTATCGCCCGTGCCGTGCAGCGCGATGCCATCGCCTTCGTCCAGGGCCGCACGCGCACTTTTGGCATTCCCGGGCAGTCCAGCCCGCGCCACGACCCCTTGGTGCAGCGCGTGGTCGGGCGCCTGTCGAGCCTGGCCTTTGCCAGCGAGGCGCTGGTCGAGAAGGTCTCGCGCCAGCTGGACCAACTGTGGCAAGCCTGGCGCGCAGGCACGGCCACGCCGGAGCAGTACGCCAAGGCCGATATCCACACCTTCCAGGCACAGCAGGTGGTCATCGGTCAGGTGCTCGAGGCCACGACGCTGCTATTCGAGGTGGGTGGTGCCTCGGCCGCCAGCGCCGCGCGCCGCCTCGACCGGCACTGGCGCAACGCCCGCACCCTGGCCTCGCACAACCCGGCGATCCTGCGCGAGGCCTACCTGGGCGACTACTACCTCAACGGCACCGTGCCAAGCAAAGCCTGGGCCGAGCGTTTCGCCGAGGCCAAGGCCAAGGACCCGGCGCAACAGGCACAGCCAGCCGTCAACGAAGGAGACCTGGCATGAGTACTGGCAAGCGCCACATGAGCATCGGCATGAACATCCTCGGCTTCGGCGCGCACGCCGCTGCCTGGCGCGAGGCCGAGGCACCGGCCAAGGCGTTGACCGACCTTGCCTATTTCACCGAGATCGCCAAGGTGTCCGAGCGCGGCACCCTGGATGCGATCTTCCTGGCCGATGGCCCGGCGCTGGCGGGGGACGTCGCGCAGCAACCCGCGGGGCGCCTGGAGCCGACCGTGCTGCTCACCGCCATCGCCTTGGCTACCCGCCATATTGGGGTGATCGCCACCGCCTCGAGCACCTTCAACGACCCCTACAACCTGGCCCGTCGCCTGGCCTCGGTGGACCACCTCAGCGGTGGGCGCGCGGCCTGGAACGTGGTCACCACCTACAACGACGCCGCTGCACAGAACTTTGGCCAGGTAGGCTCCGCCCTGCATGCCGAGCGCTATGGGCGCGCCGAGGAGTTCGTCGAGGTGGTGCGCAAGCTCTGGGACAGCTGGGAGGACGACGCCATCGTCGGCGATGCTGCCGCAGGGCTGTTCGCCGACCCTGCCAAGGTGCACACCATCGACCATGTCGGCCCGCACTTCTCGGTACGCGGCCCACTCAACGTGCCGCGCTCGCCGCAGGGGCGGCCGGTGATCGTCCAGGCCGGTTCGTCCGAGGGCGGCAAGACCCTGGGCTCGCGCTACGCCGATGCCATTTTCACCACCCAGACCACCCTGGCCGACGGCCAGGCGTTCTACCAGGAGATGAAACAGCGCGCCCGCGCCTGGGGCCGTGACCCCGAGCAGTTGAAGATCATGCCGGGGCTGTCCACCGTGATCGGCAGCACCGAGGCCGAGGCCCAGGCGCGGTTCGACCGGCTTAACGCCTACCTGGGCGAGAACACCCTGGCCCAGCAGATCGCCTTTCGCATCGGCATCCCGCTGGCCGAGCTCGATCTGGACGCCGAGCTGCCCTGGCAGCGTATCGGCCCGGTCAGCGAGTTCAAGGGCTCCCATGGCTTTCTCGAAGCACAGCTGAATTTGGCACGCCGCGAGAAGCTCAGCGTGCGCCAGCTTTCCCGACGCATCCTGGTCGGCCACCGGCTGCTGGTCGGCACCCCGGAGCAGGTCGCGGACACCCTCGAGCAGTGGTTCCTGGCCGGCGCCGCCGACGGCTTCAACATCATGCCGGACATGTTCCCGTCCGGTGTCGAGGTGTTCGTCGACGAAGTGGTGCCGCTGCTGCGCAAGCGTGGGGTGTTCCGCCACGAATACACCGGCACCACCCTGCGCGAGCACCTCGGGCTGGCGCATCCGCGTAGCCAGTACGAACACCGCCCGCATGCCGCCTCGGCCTGAGCCGACCCCGACAACCGCCCTTGCGTGAGAACCCACCCATGAAATACCGCCCACTCGGCAAAAGCGACATCCAGGTCAGCGTCATCGGTCTTGGCACCATGACCTGGGGGCACCAGAACAGCGAACGCGATGCCCACCAGCAACTCGACTATGCGCTGTCCCAGGGCGTGAACCTGGTGGACACCGCCGAGATGTACCCCACGCCCACCCGTGGCGACACCTGGGGCAGTACCGAGCGCTTCATCGGCACCTGGCTGGCCAGGACCCAGCGCCGCCAGGACATCGTGCTGGCCAGCAAGGCCGTGGGCCCGGCCCGTACCCCGGCGCAGCAGCACATTCGCGACGGCCGCTCGCGCCACGATGCGAAGAACCTGCGCGCCGCGCTGCTGGGCAGCCTGGACCGTTTGCAAACCGATTACCTGGACCTTTACCAACTGCACTGGCCGGACCGCAGCACCAACTTCTTCGGCCTGCGCGAATACCCCTGGGTCGAAGGCGAAGAAAGCGTGGCCATCGAAGAGACCCTGGCGGCCCTGGCCGAGTTGGTCAAGGAAGGCTTGGTGCGTCATGTCGGCGTGTCCAACGAAACGCCGTGGGGCGTGGCGCAATTCCTCAAGGCCGCCGAGCGTCAGGGCTTGCCCCGCATCGTCAGCATCCAGAACCCCTACAGCCTGCTCAACCGCCTCTATGAAGTCGGCCTGGCCGAGTTCAGCCATCGTGAAGGCGTGGGGCTGCTGGCCTATTCGCCGATCGCCTTCGGCGTGCTCAGCGGCAAGTACCTCGACGGCGCACAGCCTGTCGGTGCACGGCTGTCGGAGGGCTCGCCCTATGGCCGCTTCGCCCGCTACACCAGCGAGCAATCGCAGCAGGCAGTACGCGCCTATGTGGAACTGGCGCGCAGCCGCGGCGTTTCACCTGCGCAGTTGGCACTGGCCTTCGTCGCCAGCCGGCCCTTCGTCAGCAGTGCGCTGAGCGGCGCCACCAGCCTTGCGCAGTTGCAGGAGAACCTGGGCAGCCTGGCGTTGCCGTTGGACGACGAACTGCTGGCAGCGCTGGACGCTATTCATGCGCGCCTACCCAACCCGGCGCCTTGAGCCAGTGGAGAAGCCTGCGATGAGTCTTTCTTCTTCCGATGCGCTCAACGGCCTGCGCCCCAGCGCTCGGCTGCGGTTGCCGGGCTGGTCGCTGCTGGCCCTGCGTCGCCCTGGGTTGCTGCTGGCCGGGCTGTTCGTGGCGTTGCTGGTGCTGGCCAGTTGCGAGCCGAATTGGCTGGTGCACAGCGACCCGCTGGCCGCCAGTGCCCGCGATGCTTTCCGTGCGCCCAGCGCGGCACATTGGCTGGGTACCGACGAGAATGGCCGCGACGTGCTGGCGCGCCTGGTGCACGGCGCCCGCGCTTCGTTGCTGATGGGCGTGGCAGCCACGCTCATCGCCTTGCTCGGCGGGGTGCTGCTGGGGTTGGCTGCAGGCCTTGGCCAGCGCTGGCTGGATGCGGCGATCATGCGCTTCATCGATGTGCTGCTGGCCTTTCCCGACTTGCTGCTGGCGCTGCTGATCATCACCTTCTGGGGCCAAGGCCTGCTCAACGCGGTGATCGCCATCGGCATCGCCGGCATCCCGCGCTTTGCCCGCATGGTGCGTGCGCAAACCCTGGTGGTGCGCCGTGCGCCGTATGTCGAGGCGGCACTGACCCTGGGCCTGTCGCGGGTGCGGGTGACCTTGCTGCACGTGCTGCCCAACGCGGTCAAGCCGATCCTGATCCTCGCCACCATCAGCATTGGCGGCAATATCGCCGCTGGCGCTTCGTTGAGTTTCCTGGGCTTTGGCGCGGCGCCACCGGCGCCGGAGTGGGGCGCCATGCTTTCGGTGGGGCGCAACTTCCTGGCCAATGCCTGGTGGCTGGTGGCCGCGCCCGGCGTCGCCGTGACCCTCACCGTGGTGGCCATCACCGCACTGGGCCGCGCCCTGCTGCGTCATAGCGAGGGCAAGGCGACATGAGCGAACCGACTTCCGAGATCCGTCCGCTGATCGAGGTCAGTGACCTGCACGTGGGCTTTGCCGGAACCGCACCGGTGGTCAAGGGCGTGTCCCTGCAACTGTACCGGGGCGAGTGCCTGGCGTTGGTCGGCGAGTCCGGTTCGGGCAAGAGCGTCACCTCGCGCACCTTGGTCGGCCTGGCCGGGCAGGGGGCGCGAGTAGAGGCCGCGCGCTTGCGTTTCGACCAGCACGACCTGCTCACCTGCCGCGCACGGGATTGGCAGGGCATCCGCGGTGGGCGCATCGGCTTCGTCATGCAGGACGCCCTCGGCTCGCTCGACCCGCTGCGCCCGGTGGGCCGCGAAATCGACGAAGCGCTGCGCCTGCACACACGGCTGAACCGCGAGCAGCGTGAGGCGCGGGTCATCGAGCTGTTGCGATCCGTGGGGGTGCCGCAGCCAGAACTGCGTGCCCGTCAGTACCCGCACCAGCTGTCCGGCGGCCTGCGCCAGCGTGCCTTGATCGCCTCGGCGATTGCCTGCGAGCCGGACCTGCTGATCGCCGACGAACCGACCACCGCACTGGACGCCACGGTGCAGGCCCAGGTGATGGACCTGCTGGAGTCGCTGCGCAGCAGCGAGCGGGCGATGCTGGTGGTCAGCCACGACATGGCCGTGGTGTCACGCCTGGCCGACCGCGTGGCAGTGATGCGCAATGGCGAGATCATCGAGCAGGGGCCGGTTGGGCAGGTGCTGTATGCGCCGCGCGAGGCCTATACCAAATCATTGCTGCGTGCGGCGGCGGCGGTGCACGTGCGGCGCGACCCGGCGCTGAGCAGCGACAACAGCGATGCCTTCGCCGAGCAGCCCACCGTGGTCGAGGCGCGTGGCCTGAGCAAGCGTTTCGTCGGCCCCGATGGCCAGTCGCGCACCGTGGTGCAGCCGACCTCGTTCAGCCTGCGCGCGGGCGAAACCCTGGGCATCGTCGGCGAGTCCGGCTCGGGCAAGACCACCCTGACACGCATGTTGCTGGCGCTGGAGCAGCCCGACAGCGGCCAGGTGCTGCTGCGCGGCCAGCCCTGGCACGGGCTGTCGGGCGCCCAGCAGCGCCTCGAACGCAGGCGTATCCAGGTGGTGTTCCAGGACCCGCTGAGCTCGTTCGACCCGCGCTACACCGTGCAGCGTGTGCTCGACGAAGCCCTGGCCGTGGCCGGTGTGCCCCGTGGCGAAGCGCGCCGCCTGCGCGCCGAGGCGCTGCTGCGCCTGGTGCAACTCGACCCGGTACTGCTGACGCGGCGGCCGATCGAGCTGTCCGGCGGCATGCGCCAGCGCATCGCCATTGCTCGCGCGCTGGCGGCCGAGCCCCAGGTGTTGGTGTGCGACGAGCCGGTGTCGGCGCTGGATGTGTCGGTGCAGGCACAGATTCTCCAGCTGCTCGCGGAACTCAAGCAGCGCCTGGGCCTGGCGTGCCTGTTCATCTCCCACGACCTGGGCGTGGTGCAGCAGGTCAGCGACCGTGTGCTGGTGATGAAGGACGGCGCGGTGGTGGAGAGCGGCCCGGTGCGCGAGGTGTTCGCCCGGCCCCAGCATGCCTACACCCGCACGCTGCTGGCGGCGATTCCGTTCCTGTACATCCACGAGGAGCGCGGTGTCCGTGTCGATGCGATCGCCCATTGACCCGCGCAACTGCCGGGACATGACCATGAGAAAGAAACTACGACCGGGGACCCAGCGCACCGTCGCGTCGCTGCTGTCCCCCCGCACTGGAATATTGGATATGAGCCTTCAGGCCAACAGCATCACCGCCAACCAACCCCTCAGCGTCGCCGACCTGCGGCGGCTTGCCGGCATCCGCCTGGACAAGATCGCCGAGGGCGCTGCCGAGCGTGAGCGCCAGCGTGTCCTGCCGCACCAGCAGGTGCGCGACCTGGCTGCCGACGGCCTGCTGACCTGGCGCATCCCCCAGGCCTACGGCGGCAGTGGCGCCAGCGTGCGCGAGGTGGTGCAGTTCGTCATCGACCTCGCGGCGGTGGACTCCAACATCGCCCAGGCGCTGCGCCCGAGCTTTTCCTTCATCGAGGGCCTGCTGGTGCGCGGCACGCCAGAGGAGCGTGAGCGCTGGTTTGCCCGCTATCTAGCCGGCGAGGTGCTCGGCAACGCCGGTTGGGAGGTCGGGGGTGCCAACGGCGCCATCAGTGCGCGCATCGTGCGTGAGGGCGAGCATTACCGGGTCAGCGGCAGCAAGTTCTACAGCACCGGTTCGCTGTATGCCGACTGGGTCAGCGCGGTGGCGCTGGACGAAAACCAGCAGCCGGTGTCGTTCATCCTGCCGCGCGGGCGGGAAGGGTTGGAGCTGCTCGATGACTTCGACGCCATGGGCCAGCGGCTGACCGCCAGTGGCACCACCCATCTGCACGGTGTCATCGTGCACCCGCACGAGATCCGTACGCGCATCACCGAGGAAGGCCAGCGTTCCATCGTCCCGCCGTTCTTGCAGCTGTTCCTTGCCGCGGTGGAGGCGGGCATCGCCCGCAACGCGCTGAACGACGCGGTGCACTTTGCCCGCGAGCATGCCCGACCGATCAAGCACAGCACGGCCACACGCTCGGTGGACGACCCCTACGTGCAGTTCTCGGTGGGCGAAATCTCGGCCCGCGCCTTCGCTGCCGAAGCCCTGGTGCTGCGCGCCGCCGAGCGCATCGATGCGGCATGGGCCGAGGGCTTGTCCGAGCAGGCGATCACCCGCGCGGCGGTGGACGTGGCGCAGGCCCAGTACCTGGCGGTGGAGTCGGCGCTCAAGGCTGCCGAGCTGCTGTTCGACGTCGGCGGCGCCTCCACTACCGGGCGCGCCCACAACCTCGACCGGCACTGGCGCAATGCACGCACTGTGGCCAACCACAACCCGCGTCACTGGAAGGCCGCCGTGGTCGGCGCCTGGCAGCTCACGGGCAGCCAGCCGCCGACCTCCGGGTTGTTCTGAGGTGGTGGGCCACCCACCACCTGCCACGACACCCTTCATATCCGCAAGGACAGCCACACCATGAGTGTTTTTCGATTCATCCCCCAGCCCCCGAGCGCCTTACGCAACTGGAACATTCGCAGCCTGCCGGATACCCCCCTGAAGTTCGTGCTGTTCTTCGTCAGGCACTACAAGCCCTGGTACCTGGCCATCTTGCTGCTGCAAATGGCGGCAGTGGTCTGTACGCTCCTGGTGCCGTGGGCGCTGGGGCAGGTCGCGCGTCTGGTCAGCGAGGGGGGGGCTGCCGAGCAGGCCTTGCAGGTGCTGCAATGGCCGGTGCTGGCCTTCGGCGCAGTGGTGCTGCTCGAGGTGCTGTTCACCCGGGGCGCCACCGGCGTGCATATTCGTGTGTTGCCACAGCAGCGGCGTACCGTGACCCATGCGGTGTTCGCCTACCTGCAACAGCATTCGCACCGTTTCGTCAGCAGCGAGTTCGCCGGGGCGCTGGCGCATCGGGTGTCCGAAGTGGCGCTTGGGGTCAACCAGGTCCTCAGCATCCTGTTGTTCGACCTGATCCCGCTGGTGGTGACACTGAGCCTGGCGACCCTGCTGCTGTGGACGGCTTCGTCGCTGCTGGCGGCCTTCATGTTCGGCTGGTCGGTGCTGTTCATCCTGGCCTGCTACCACCTGGCCAAGCGCAGCCACCCGCTGGCCCAGCAGTATTCCTCGGCACGCAGCACCAGCACCGGCAAGGTGGTGGATGCGGTGACCAACCTCACCAACATCCGCCTGTTCGCCCGCCACGCCTACGAGCATCGCTACCTGGGCGACTTCCTGGAGCGCGAAGTGGGCGCTGCCTATCGCTCGTTCGACTACATGGAGAAGATCCGCTGGTTCCAGTCGGTGTCGGGCATGCTGCTGAAGGTCGGTGTGCTGCTGTTATCGCTGTACCTGTGGCGAACCGGGCAGATCAGCATCGCCACCTTCGTCATGTCCACCAGCCTGTCGCTGCTGATCATCAATGACGTGGCCAGCCTGTCGCGGCGCTTCCTGGAATTCTTCGAGGCCACTGGCAATATCGCCAACGGCGTGCGCACGCTGATCCGTCCGCATGAGGTGGTGGACAAGCCAGGAGCCGGTGAGCTGAAGGTGAGCCGGGGGAGGGTGGAGTTTCGCAATGTGAGGTTCGGCTATGCGCCGGACAAACCGATCTTCGAGCAGCTCGACCTGGTGATTCCGGCGGGGCAGCGGGTGGGGTTGGTCGGCGCGTCCGGCTCGGGCAAGTCGACGCTGCTCAACCTGCTGCTGCGTCTGTATGACGTGGACGACGGCCAGGTGCTGATCGATGGCGTCGACGTGCGCGAAGTGACCCAGCATTCCCTGCATCAGCAGATCGGCCTGATTCCCCAGGAGCCTGGGCTGTTCCACCGCAGTATTCGCGAGAACATCCACTACGGTCGCCTGGACGCCACGCCGGACGAGCTGGCGGCGGCCATCCAGCGCGCAGGTGCCAGCGCCTTCATCGAAACCATGGACCAGGGCTACGAGGCCCTGGTCGGTGAGCGTGGGGTAAAGCTCTCCGGCGGCCAGCGCCAGCGCATCGCCATTGCCCGGGTGCTGCTCAAGAATGCGCCAATCCTGGTGATGGACGAAGCCACTTCCAGCCTGGACTCGATCACCGAGCGCTTCATCCAGGACAAGCTGGACGAGATCATGGACGGCAAGACGGTGATCGTCGTGGCCCACCGTTTGTCCACGGTCGCTCACCTGGACCGTATCGTGGTGTTCGACCGGGGGCGTATCGTCGAGGATGGCAGCCATCAGCAACTGTTGGACAAGCGCGGATACTACTACCGCCTGTGGAGTCGGCAGTCCGGCGGGATGTTTGCCGAGCAGCAACCCGCCGAGGTGGGCTGAATGTCCGGCCCTATATCGATAACTGCACGGCCCGGTTGGCGTGCACCTGCGCCTCTGGCCGGCGCCGGTTGACCACCAATTCGCCAATGGCGATCAGCCGCGCGCGGGTGACGTTGCGGCTCAGCCCCAGCAGGCTGGCGGTGTGCACCTGGTTGCAGTGGCAGAAACGGTAGGCGGCGCGCAGCAGGCTGTCCTCGATCTTTTCGTGCAGGCCGCCGGCCTGCTCTTCGAACAGGCGGTGGAAGGCGCGCAGCAATTGTTCGTCGACGCTCTCGACCACGGTGGCCGCAGGTTGATCGTGGCGCTCGATGCGCAGGTGCGACAGGCGCAGGTCGTCGTCCTGTACCAGCCCGTTGCGGCATACCAGCAGGGTGTGGTGGATGACGTTCTCCAGCTCGCGAATGTTGCCCGGCCAGTCGTAGCCCACCACCTTGCGTTCGGCCTCCGGGGTCAGGCGCACTTCGCCGTAGCCGAGGCGGTTGCAGTAGGTCCTGATGAAATGGCGGGTCAGCGGCAGGATGTCGCCCGGCCGTTCGCGCAGCGGGTAAAGCTGTAGGCTGACCACGTTGAGGCGGTAGTACAAATCCTCGCGGAAGTTGCCGGCGCCGATGGCTTTGTCCAGCTGCACGTTGGTGGCGGCGACCACGCGCACATTGATCGGGATGCTCTTGCGTGAGCCCAGGCGCACCACTTCGCGTTCCTGCAACACGCGCAGCAGCTTGACCTGGATGGCCATCGGCAGGTCGCCGATCTCGTCGAGGAACAAGGTGCCGCCGTTGGCTTCCTCGAACCAGCCGGCCTTGGCGGCGAGGGCGCCGGTGAAGGCGCCTTTCTCATGGCCGAACAGCTCGGCCTCCACCAGCGATTCGGAGAAAGCACCGCAGTTCACCGCCACGAACGGGCCGTCGCGTCGGCCGCTGAGGTTGTGGATATGACGCGCGACCAGCTCCTTGCCCGTGCCGGTCTCACCGATGATCAGGACGCTGGCCTCACTGGGGGCGACCTGTTGCAAGTGGGCGAGCAGCGCCTGCGATCTTGGGTCTTCGAAGACTTGTGCGGTCGCCCGGATCGAGGTAGCCAGTGTTGGCGAGGGGGGGAGGGTCAGCAGTTGCATAGGCATCTCTACGAATAGAAAGAAGGTGTAGGGCGTATCTGGCTCAAGGCCCACTCACCCAATTCATGGAGCTTGTAGTCCACCGGGTCGTGCAGGCTCTGGGTGCGCAGGTTGCGCCAGTAGCGGTCCAGGCGTAGCGAGGCATGGGTGGCGCGAGCGCCGGTCACTTCGAACAGGCGGTTGCAGATATCCAGCCCGGTGCGTGCAGCCGCCACCTTGGCCGTGGCGATGGACAGCGCCAGTTGCGCACGTTCCTCGGCGCCCAGGGCGTGTTCCTTTTGCCAGGCCGTGTCGAGCTGCTGGACGGCGCGTTCCACCAGCAGTCGTACGCCTTCCAGGCTCACCCAGAACTCGCCGTAGTGACGCAGCACGTAAGGGTCTTCGCTGACGTGCTGGGCCTTGGAGCGGAACCACGGACGACCCTCCTTGAGGGTGTACTGGCGGGCCTCTTCCAGCGCCCCTTCGGTGATGCCGAGGAAGATATGGGCGAAGTGCAACTGCGCGATCAGCGGGCGCAGGCAGGCGAAGGGCGTGCTCAGGGGGCCGGGGTCGAGCAGCAGCTCGTTCTCTTCCACTCGCACGCGCTCGAAGGTGGCGCTGCCGCTGTCAGTTTGGCGCTGGCCCATGTTATTCCAGTCGTCGTGCAGGGTAATGCCGGTGCGCCCAGTGGGGATCGCGGCGATCAGCAGCTTGCCGCCCGCGCTTTCATCGACCGCGGAGGCGATCAGCATTTCCGAATCGCTGGCACCGGAGCAGAAGCTTTTCTTGCCGGAGAATTCGCGCCAACCGTCGAAGGTCTTGACCACCGTGCGGGTATCCAACGGGTTCAGCGCATTGCCCCAGAACCAGTGCTTGCGCGCCGTCTGCTCGAACCAGGGTTGCCACTGGTCGGGGCGGGCGAACAGCCGCACGGTGGCCAGCATCAGGTGCTGGAAGCCGAAGACATGGGCCAGCGAGCTGTCGACCTTGGCGAACTCGCGAACCACGCCGAGGGTCTCGCTCCAGCTGGCGCCAAGGCCGCCGAACTGGCTGGGGATGCTCAGCGCCAGCAGGCCGCTCTGGCGAATGGCATCGCGCTGGGCTTTCGGGGTACCGCCGGCTTCATCGCGTTCCACGGCGGTTTCGGCGAATTCGCCCGCCAGTCGGCGGGCAGTCTGCAAAGGGCTGAGTACGGCAGGTTGCTGGGGGGTTCTCACTGGCGGGTCTTCCTGACGAATGATGTGGCTCATGCGGGCTCCTCAGGCGATCTTGCGCCGAGGGGCACCTGGCCAACGAACAGGCCAGCGCTATGTTCGAGACGGATGAGGTTTTTCAGGTCGGCCAGGGGGGCGAAGGCGGGGTGTTGGCGGGGATCGATAGGCATGTTCCACATCCGGAATTCGGCGCTAGGCGATGATTGCTGGGTTGGTTCAATCCTTATAAAGGTATTCGTTTATTACTCAAACGAAGAAAAACGACTATTTATATTCGATTTTGTTTATTGGTCAGGTGAAGCCGAGATGCGCGGTGCGGTAATCCCCCGACTATTTCTGTTTGAATCCGTCGAAACCATACCGTGCCGGTGTCGGTGCCAAAAGCGACGCGCAACCTTGTAGGCGCGGGCTTGCCCGCTCCTACAGGTTCAGCATCGATATGCCGGGGCATCACTCGTGATGCGGCTCGCCCAGGAAGCTCAGCGAGCTGAACAGGCTTTGCTTCGCCACGGGCGCACCGGCGGGCATCGGCACGCTGGCATTGGCGCTGATGATGTTCAGGCCTTCATTGCGCACCTTCACCCGCGCACGGCCATCCGGGCCGGTGGTGGCGCTGGTTTCGTGGGGCGCGCCGCGGTAGTCGCCGGTGAGCGCGATGCCCGAGGCCGGCTTGCCGTCGACCAGCACCAGCACTTCCAGTTCGTTGCCAGGCCCGACCTTCAGCGGGTCGCTCTGGGGAATGATCGCCAGGCGCAGCATGTCGAGCTTCGGCAGGCGCGGGGTGCTTTGGTAGATGGCCAGGCTGTACTTGAAGCTGTGGGTAGAGTCGATGGCGTTCTTGACCTGTGTGCGGTCCTGGTTGAGCCATTGCTTGTCGGGGGTTTGCGACCAGGGGCCGTTGTCCAGCACCACGGCGAGTACGGCGGGTGGGGTGAGCGGTTGCAGGCGGGCATGGTCGGCCAGGCGCTCGACGGTGACGGGAATGCTCTTGCCAGCAGCATCGAAGGCCCAGGCGCGCTTTATTTTCTCGGCCTTGAAGGCGTTGTCCTCGGCGCCGTGGCCGTACACCACCTCGATATTGCCGCGGCGTTGTTCGGTCCACAGGCCGTGGGCATTGGCGTGGGCGCTGACCATCAGCGCGAGGAGGGTGGCCAGTTTCAGCGAGCGATGCATGGAGGGTCCTCAAGGTGGGGCTATGAATTGTTATTAATGTAATAACATATCATTTCATCCTTCGCTGAAACCACTGCCTTCTGATTCGGCGCTGACCCTGAGCGGGTTTGCTTGCGAAGAAGCCCCCCTCAGGACCAGCTCAATACCGGCCAGCCATTCGTCTCGGCATGCTCACGCAGCACCGGGTCTGGGTTCACCACGAACGGGTGGTCGACCTTCAGCAGCAGTGGCAGGTCATTTCGCGAATCGGAATAGAAACTGGCGCCCTCGAGGTTCTCCTGTTCCTGGTCCAGCCACTCCAGCAGCCGCGTAATCTTGCCCTCACGGTAGGTCAGCACGCCGTGGGTCCTGCCGGTAAACACCCCGTTTATCGCCTCGAGTTCGATCGCCAGGTACTCATCGACCCCCAGCCGCGCCGCGATCGGCCCGACCAGGTGGGTACCGGACGCCGAGATGATCAGCACGCGGTCGCCCCGCTTACGGTGTTCGGCGATGCAACGGCAGGCGTCGCCATGGATGATCGGCTCGATCACCTCTTCCACCCAGGGCTCCACCAGGTGCTCCACTTCCTCCAGCGTGCGCCCGGCAATCGGCTCCAGGCTGAAGGCCATGTAGTCTTCCATCTGCAGGTGGCCCTTGCCGTAGGCTTCCATCAGCTCGTGGTCGCGTTTCAGGAAGGATTTGCCATCCACCCAGCCCAGGCGGGCCATCTGCTCGCTCCACAGCGACGCGCAGTCGCCGTCGATCAACGTGTCGTCCAGATCGAAAATTGCCAGTGCCATGTTTGAGAATCTCCTTAGGCCACTTCTCGTAGCGCCGTGGGGTCGATCGACAAGCATACCCGCTGCCCGTCCGGGTGTAGATCGGCGGATGAGCGGTTGAGCACATCCACCACCAGTTCCACGCCCCGCGTCTCGATGCGATAGCGGATGACGTTGCCCAGCAGGCTGTGGCTGCGCACCTCGCCCTCGAACTCGCCATGCTGGGCCAGGGTGATGGACTCCGGGCGGATCGCCAGGCGGCCGTGCACTGCGCGTTGCAGCAGGCGGCTGGCGCTGTCGGGGTCGAGCAAGTTGTAGTTGCCGATGAAACCGGCGGCGAACAAATCCACCGGAGCGGTATACAGGGTTTCGGCGTCGCCGCTCTGGACGATACGCCCCTGGTTCATCAGGACGATGCGGTCCGACAGGGTCAGCGCCTCTTCCTGGTCGTGGGTGACGAAGATGGTGGTCAGCCCCAGCTCGCGCTGGATCGCGCGAATCTGCTCGCGCAGGTGCTTGCGAATGCGTGCATCCAGCGCCGACAGTGGCTCGTCGAGCAGCAGCAGGCGCGGGCGGGTGACCAGCGAACGGGCCAGTGCCACGCGCTGGCACTGGCCGCCGGACAGCTGGTGCGGGTAGCGCGTGGCGAAGCTACCCAGCTCCACCAGCTCCAGGGCCTCGCGTACCCGCACCTGGCTTTCCTCGGCCGTGACCTTTTGCATGCGCAAGCCGAAGGCGACGTTCTGCTCCACAGTCATGTTGGGGAACAGCGCATAGCTCTGGAACACCATGCCGATGCCGCGCTTTTGCGGGCTCAGCGGCACCAGGTCCTGGCCATCGAGCAGGATCCGCCCGCTGTCTACCGGGGTGAGCCCGGCGATGCAGCGCAGCAGGGTGGACTTGCCGCAACCCGAGGGGCCGAGCAGGGTGACGAACTCGCCACGCTCGATGTCGCAGTCGATGTCGTGGAACACCGGGCTGCCGGCGTAGCTCTTTTGCAGTTTCTGTACGCTGACGAAGCTCATCTCAGGTTTTGTCCTTGTTCAGACGATTGGCGACCCAGGTAAGCACCAGCACAAAGGCGAAGTACGAGATCACCAGTGCGCTGTTGAAGTGGCCGCTGCTGTTGCGCATGTTGTTCAGGTACACCTGCAGGGTCTCGTAGCGTGTACCGACAAGCAGGTTGGCGAACACGAACTCGCCGAACAGGAATGAGAACGACAGCAGCAACGCCACCATCAGGCCCTTGCGCAGGTTCGGCAGCACCACCAGGAACGCCGCCTGCCAGGTGCTGGCGCCGAGCAGTTGGGCGGCGTCCATCAGGTCGCGCAGGTTGATGGCCTGCAGGTTGTTGGTGATGGCCCGGTACATGAAGGGCAGGGCGATGGTGAAGTAGGTACCGATCAGGATCCACGGCGTGCCGACCATGGCCATCGGCCCGCTACCATAGAGTTGCAGCAGCCCCACCGACGAAACCACTGGCGGCACCGCGAACGGCAGCAGGATGAGCACGTTCATCAGTGCGTCGAGCCTGGGGAAGTGGTAGTGCACCACGAACAGCAGCGGCAGGATCAGCACCACCGACAGCAGCAGCGCCCCCACGCATACCAGCAGCGACTGGCCGAAGGCGGCGAGAAAGCGCGGCTCGCTCCATAGCGCGATGTACCACTTGAAGGTCAGGCCGCTGGGCAGCAGGGTCGCCGACCAACTGGTGGCAAAGGAATAGAGCAGGGTGCCGGCCAGCGGCAGCAGCAGGATCAGGAACAAGAGGTACACCACCACCCGGTGGTAGAGCCCGCCGGCAGGTTTTTCAGCGCGCATGGTAGCTCCGTTTCAGCAGCCATTGATGAACCACGGTGACCAGCGTCATCAGCCCCACCAGCACCATGGCCAGGGCGCTGGCCAGGTTCGGGTCGAGGGTGATGTCGCCGGCCACCAGGGCAGCGATGCGGATCGGCAGCACGTTGAAGTTGCCGGTGGTCAGCGCGTACACCGTGGCGTAGGCGCCCAGGGCATTGGCCAGCAGGATCACGAAGGTGCCGAGCAGCGCCGGGGTCAGCACCGGCAGGCCAATATGTCGCCAGAACGCCCAGTTGCTCGCGCCAAGCAGCGCGGCGGACTCGCGCCAGTCCTCGCGCAGCGCGTCGAAGGCCGGGTACAGCAGCAGCACGCCCAGGGGTATCTGGAAGTAGGTGTACACCAGGATCAGCCCGGTCTTGGAATAGATACTGAAGTCGTCCAACAGGCCGACCTGCTTGAGCAGCAACGTCAGCGCGCCGTTGAAGCCGAGCAGGATGATGAAGGCGAACGCCAGGGGCACGCCGGAAAAGTTGCTGGTCATGTTGGCGAAGGCACTGACGAAGTCGCGCAGCTTCGAGTCGACCTGGCGCAGCGAGTAGGCGCCCAAGGTGGCGATGACGATGCCGAACAGGCTCGACCAGAAGCTGATCTCCAGGCTGCGTTGCAAGGCCTGCAGGTAGAACTTCGAGGCGAACACCTTGCTGAAGTTTTCCAGCCCCCAGCCGCCCTCGCCTTGCAGGCTGTGGATGGCCACCCAGGCCAGCGGGGCGATCTGGAAGACCATGAAGAACAGCGCGAATGGCAGAAGGCAGAGCAGGGCAAGGGAACGGGAACGGGGTTTCACGTGAGCAGCTCCCGGCAGACCGGTTTGTCGTGGGCGGCGCCGAGCAGTTCGCAGATGGTGCCGCACAGTTCGGTTTGCAGGGGTTTGGCGGCCGGGTCCAGGCTGAAGGCTTCGCCAAAGACGAACAGCGGCACCTCGCGCTCCTCGGCCAGCAGGCCATTGTGCGAGCGGTCGTTGTTCATGCCGTGGTCGGCGGTCACCAGTACCTGGTAGCCCTCTTCCAGCCAGCGCGGCAGGTAGTCGGCCAGCAGGATGTCGGCACTGCGCGCGCCGTTGCGGTACTGGCTGCTGTCCAGGCCGTGGCGGTGGCCGGCATCGTCGATGTTCATCGGGTGCACCAGCAGGAAATTCGGGGCGTGGCGGCGGCGCAGGTATTCGGCGTCGGCCAGCAGGTGCGAGTCGGGGTAATGGTCGGCCCAGTAGAACAGGCCGTGCTGGATCGGCATTTTCGGCGCGTGGGTATGGCGGTCGCGCAGCGGGTCGAACGGCGAGCGGTTGTACAGCTCGCTCATCCAGTGGTAGGCCGCCGCCGCAGTGCCCAGCCCGGCCTCGCGGGCGTAGTGGAACACGCTGCGCTGGTTGGACAGGCGGTTGACGTTGTTGTGCACGATGCCGCTGTCGATCGGCGGCACGCCGGTGAGGATGCATTCGTACAGCGGGCGTGACAGCGATGGCAGTTCGCATTCGACGCGGTACAGCGCGGCGCGGTCGGCTTCGACGTAGGCGTGCAGGTGGCCCATGGCGTGATGGGCCACCTGGTAGTTGAGGCCGTCGAGCAGGACCAGGATGACGTTGTGTTGCATGGTGGCTCCGCAGGGTGTCAGTCAGTCCGCGTCGCCCTCTTCGCGGGCAAGCCCGCTCCTGCAGGATTGATGGAGAGGCCTGTAGGAACGGGGTTGGCCGCGAAAGGGCCGGTTCAGGCGCTACACATTTCGGCCTGTCATTCCATCTCGATGATCACTTGCTCCTGCCACATCTGCGGCAGCTTCTTGGAGGTCGCCTCCCAAGCCTCGGCGTTCTTGATCGGCTGTGCGGCCATGTACTGCTCGTTCGGCAGCAGCTTGGCCTGGACTTCGGCTGGCAGTTTCAGGTGCTCGGCACGAATCGGACGGGCGTGACCGATGGCCAGGTTGATCTGCCCGGCATCGCTGAAGATGTACTCGCGGGCAAGCTTCGCGGCGTTGGGGTGCTTGGCGTACTTGTTGATGATGGTGGTGTAGCCGGAAATCACCGAGCCGTCGGCGGGAATCAGCACTTCAAAGCGCTTGGGGTCGATCTGGTCGCGGTAGCTCAGCCCGTTGAAGTCCCACACCACACCCACTTCCACCTCGCCCTTCTCCAGGGTCTGGATGGTCGGGTTGGCCAGCGACAGGCGCTTTTGCTGGGCCAGCTTGGTGAACAGCTGCAGGCCCGGGGCCACGTTGCTTTCGTCGCCCTTGTAGGCGATGGCGGCGGCCAGTACGCCGTTGGCGGCCTGGGCGGCGGTACCGACGTCACCGATGGCGACCTTGTACTTGCCTTTCTCCAGGTCGTGCCAGGTTTTCGGACGTTCGTCTTCCTTGACCAGGTCCTTGTTGATGATGAAGGCGATGGTGCCGGTGTAGGCCAGCGCCCAGTGGCCGTCCTGGTCCTTGGCCCAGGCCGGTACCTGCTCCCAGGTGCTCGGCTTGTAGGGCTGGGAAACGCCCTTGGCCACGGCGATGGGGCCGAAGGCGGCGCCCACGTCGCCGATGTCGGCGCTGGCGTTGTCTTTCTCGGCTTCGAACTTGGCGATTTCCTGGGCCGAGCTCATGTCGGTGTCGCTGTGCTTGAGGCCGTACTTGCTGGCCAGGTCTTCCCAGGTGCCTTTCCAGTTGGCCCAGGCATCGGGCATGCCCACGCTGTTGACCACGCCTTCCTTGCGGGCGGCGTCTTCCAGGGCCTTGAGGTCGGTATCGGCGGCCATGGCCGAAGTGCACAGGGCGATGGCCGAGCCCAGCAGTGACGCCATGAAGAACTTTTTCATCCGAAGCTCCTTTGGTGGGTGCCTTGCAATCGTTGTAATAGGGGACCTTGCTCGATAACGGTTGGTCTAGGTCAGCAAACCTTGAGCCAAAGTAGGCACCTTGCATGACAGTTTGATGTAGAAGCGCTGCCAGGGCAGGTGCCTGGCAGCCCTGGAAATACAGCGTAGACCAGATCGAAGGCCTTGATATTCAAGGCTTGGCCCGCTTCTGGCAGGTGCTGGGGCAATACCTTTGTCACGGGATGTTCATCAGCCGTGCCTAGGCTTGCACTACTCTCCAGGTGCTCCGTTATGGGGCTGGACTAGTCCAGATAGGTAACTCTTGATGCAAGCGACGCCACCGCGGGCGGTAACAGCGATCTGCCATGCCTTGCAGGAGCAGATCGAGCATGGGCTGCTGGCGCCGGGTGGCAAGCTGCCGGCCGAGCGCAAGCTCAGCGAGGTGTTCGACACCACGCGCATCACCCTGCGCGAGGCCTTGGTGCAGTTGGAGGCCCAGGGCCTGATCTACCGCGAGGAGCGGCGCGGCTGGTTCGTCGCGCCCGAGCGGCTGACCTACGACCTGATCGAGCGCAGCCACTTCCATGCCATGGTCCGCGACCAGGGGCGGGTGCCTGCCACCGAACTGCTGTCGGCGCGCCTGCAACCGGCCTCGGCAGCGGTGTGCGCGCGCCTGCGCCTGCCGGCGTTGTCCAGTGTGGTGCGCATCTGCCGCTTGCGGCGCATCGATGGGCGCGCGGTGCTTTACGCCGAGCATTACCTGAACCCGCATTACTTCCCCGGGATTCTAGCGTCGGATTTGGCGCAGTCGCTGACCGAGATCTATGCCCGCGAATACGGCATCCGCTATGGGCAGGTGTGTTTCGAGATACTGCCCACGGCATTGCCGGTGGAGGCGGCGACGGCGCTGAAGGTGTCGGCGGGTAGCCCGGGCCTGCACATTACTCGGGTCAACAGCGACCAGCACGGGCACTTGATCGACTGTGACCTGGAGTATTGGCGGCACGATGCGATTCGTATCCGGGCCGAGGCGGGGTGAGTAGTCGAAACAGAAACTGCGTTGGGCCTCAAGAGCGCTGGTGAACCTGTCGGAGCGTCGAGCCGCCACGAAAAGGCCCTAGCTGGATGAGCCAGCCTCCGTCATGCCACCCCCACCCGCCGTTACCACTTGCACGGAAAGGCGCGGCGTCGCCAAATCCACCCCGGCGTCGTCGAGGTGCCGCTTCAGCGCCAGGTTGAACGCCCGCGACACCTCCCATTGCTTGATCGGCGCGGTCTTGAAACGCGCCCGCAGAATCGCCGACCCCTGCTCGAAACTCTCCACCCCCTGCAACTCAAGCGGCGACCAGATGTTGCGTCGCATCAACGGGTCGTTGCGCAGTTTCTGCCCGACCTCGCGCACCAAGGTAATGGCCTGGTCGATGTTCATGCTGTGCGGGATCGCTACCCGAAAGATCGCGTAGCCGAACTCGCGCGAGTAGTTCTTGATGCTCTTGATCTCGCTGAACGGAATGGTGTGCACGATGCCGTCGATATCGCGCAGGCGCACGGTGCGGATGGTCAGGCCCTCCACCGTGCCGAGGTGGCCGCCGACATCGACGTAGTCGTCGATGGCCAGGGAGTCTTCGATGATGATGAACAGGCCGGTGATCAGATCGGCCACCAGCGACTGTGCGCCGAAACCAATGGCCAGGCCGATGACGCCGGCGCCAGCGAGCAGCGGGGTGACGTTCATGCCCATGTTGGCCAGGGCGACGATCACCGCAATGATGAAGATCGTCACGAACATCACGTTGCGGATCAGCGGCATCATGGTCTGCGCCCGGGCATTGGCCATGCCCCGGCGCGAGCGCACCAAGGCGTGGTGCACGGCGGTGTCGGCAAGAATCCACACCAGCCAGGCGGCAATCAGCGTGCCGGCCAGGCCCAGCACGCGCACGCTGACGTCGTGGCCATCGCCTTGGGCAAAGGCGATCATGGACAGGCCCCACACCCGCAGCCCCAGTTCGATGAACAGCAGCCAGATGAACAGGTGCAGCAGCGCGTAGGCGAAGTTGCTCAGGCGTTCGGTGTACAGCGCCTGGCGCGGGTGGGCGCGTTTCGGCTTGGCGGCGTGGCGCCGCACCAGGCCGTTGAGCACCATGCACAGCACCACCAGCACCGTGCACATCAGCGATTGGCGCAAGGCGGTGCTGGTGTCGCCTGCGGAAACGAAAGTGGCGAACAGCGAGATCGCCACCAGGATCAGCGCCGGGATGAACCAGAAGCTGCCAAGGATCTCGATGGTGTCGCTCAGGGTGCGTCGGGTAAGCCTGCGTGACAGCGGCTGGTTGCGGATCAGGTGGGCGATGGGGCGGCGGAAACGCAGGATGAACAGCCCCGTGCACAGCGCGGCCAGCATATTGGCCAGGGTCGCCAGGCCATGGGCCAGGTGGCTGCCCAGGGCGGTAGTCAGGCGCGGGTCGCTCATCGCCTCGCCAAAGGCGGCGAAGCTGCCAATCAGCCACAGCGGGCGGAACGCCTGGTGCCGCAGGATGTGCAGCGCGCGGTGGCGGTGCGGGCCGTCGAGCAGGGAGAAGGCGATCACGCAGATCGCCGAGAAGCAGGTGCCTACCACCAGGGCATAGGCCAGCACCATGGCCAGCGACTTGCCCAGCGAGGGCGGCAGGGCGAAGCTCAGGTACACGGTGAACATCAGGGCCACCAGCCACGGCCCCAGCTTGCGCAAGGCGAAGCGCACCAGGTCCCAGGTGCGCGGGTGTTGTGGCAGCTCTTCGGAGAGTCCGAAGCGCACCCGCACCCGCTGCCCCACCCAGTTGAAGGCGTAGGCCAGCAGGCTCCACACGGCGATGACCGCGGCGAAGCCGAACAGAATCGCCGGCCATTGCTGCACCGGCACCACCAAAGCGGCGAGTTCGGCCTGGGCCTGGTCGATTTCCTGGGACCAACGGAGAAATGGGCTGGCCTCGCCGCTGAACTGCTTCTCCAGGTCGTGCATGGCATTGCCGATCAGCCCCAGCACGCCCTGTTCGACGGTGGGTTGCGACTGCTGGGTGGCATCGCGCAGCTTCTTCAGGTCAGCCAGCAGCTTGGTGCGTTGCTGGTCGTTCTCCAGGTTTTTGATGACCTCGTCCAACGACTTGCCCAGCGGCTCGCTGGCCTCGGGTTGCGCTGGCGCGCTGCTGCCGATCAGGCCGGGAAGACCAGCGGCGTGGGCCGGGGCGATGCAGAAGAACAGCAACAGGAGAAGGCAACGCAGGAGGGCTGGCACCGGGAAATCTACCTCAGGTCTAACGATGGGCCGAGTGTAGAGGTTTACGAGGGCAGCTGCTCCAGGATCTTCCAGCACGTCAGGCCAAAGATGCCCAGGGTGCCGATCCACATCATCAACACGCCGACATTGCGTTCGCGCAGGCTGAAACCGATGATCAGCAGCATGAGGAAGAGAAAAACGGGTACGAACAGCGAGAGGAAGGGGGACATGGCGGCAATCCTTTTGCGTGGTGCATGTCTTGAGCATAGCGTCTAAAGCGGGATCACGATGGCCATCCAGAGCGCTCGGGGCCCGTGGGCGCGGGTTCACCCGCGAAGAGCTCACAGGGGTGTATGGCACCGGCTTTGCCGGTATTCGCGGCTAATCCCGCTCCTCCAGATGCATAACGCGTAGGAGCGGGTTCAGCCGCGAACCAGGCGTCACGCGCTCAGGGCAGCTCGCGGCTGCGGTAGAAGGCGGTCAGCACCTTCACCAGGTGCGCCAGGTCCTGGCTGCCGCACAGCTCGCGAATGGAATGCATGGCAAAGGTCGGCAGGCCGATGTCCACCGTGCGCACGCCCAGGTGGCTGGCGGTGATCGGGCCGATGGTCGAGCCGCAACCCATGTCGCTGCGTACCACGAAGCTCTGCACCGGCACTTCCTCGGCCATGCACAGGTGACGGAAGAACCCGGCGGTTTCGCTGTTGGTGGCGTAGCGCTGGTTGTTGTTGACCTTGATCACGGGGCCGGCGTTGAGCTTGGGCCCGTGGTTGCCGTCGTGCTTGTCGGCATAGTTGGGGTGCACGCCGTGGGCGTTGTCGGCCGAGACCAGCAGCGAGCGCTGGAGGGTGCGTACGTATTCGTCGCCGTCGGGCAGCAGGCGTTGCAGGGTCTGCTCGAGCATCGGGCCGTCTGCGCCGCACGCCGAGCACGAGCCGACTTCCTCGTGGTCGGTGCACACCAGCACGCAGGTTTCGCTGCTGTCGCTGGCCAGCAGCGCTTGCAGGCCGGCGTAGCACGACAGCAGGTTGTCCAGGCGAGCGCCGGCGATAAAGTCGCCGTTCAGGCCCAGCACCGCAGCGCCCTGGGTGTCGTAGAAGCTCAGCTCGTAGTCCAGCACCACATCGGCATTCAGCGCGTGCTCGCGGGCCAGTTGCTCGGTGAGCAGGGCGCGGAAGTCGACGCGCTCGTCCCCTGCGACCTGCGCCAGGATCGGCGGCAGTTCGTTCTGCGGGTTGATCGGCCAGCCTTCGTTGGCGGTACGGTTGAGGTGGATGGCCAGGTTGGGAATGATGGCAATCGGCAACTTGAAATCGACCAGCTGGCTTTCCACTTTGCCGTCGCGGCGGAAGGTGACGCGCCCGGCCAGCGACAGGTCGCGGTCGAACCATGGCGCCAGCAGGGCGCCGCCATACACTTCCACGCCCAGTTGCAGGAAACCATGGCGTTGCAGCTCAGGCTGCGGCTTGACCCGCAGGCAAGGGCTGTCGGTGTGCGCGCCGACCATGCGGATGCCGCTGTGCAGTGGCGAATCCTTGCCCAGCTGGATGGCGATGATCGACGAGTCGTTACGGGTTACGTAATAGCGCCCGCCGGGCACCGTGGCCCAGCTGTCGCGTTCGTCCAGGCGCTGGTAGCCCGCAGCCTCCAGGCGCTTGGCCAGGCTTGCGGTGGCGTGGAAGGGCGTGGGGGAGGCCTTGAGGAAATCGATCAGGCCTTGGTTCAGGGCGTCGCGCATAAGTCACTCCAGACAGCAGTGGCGCGAGTTTAACGTAATTGCTTGAGAATTTGTGTCGCCCTCTTCGCGGGTAAACCCGCTCCCACAGGGCGGTAGAGAACCCTGTGGGAGCGGGTTCACCCGCGAAGAGATCTACGCCGATTGCTCAGAACGGCGCAGGACACTCGAACTTCACCCGCTCCCCGGAAACCGGGTGGGTAAAGCTCAGCATGCTCGCATGCAGGCACAACCGCTCATGGGCGGCCAGGGCCTCAGGGTTGGCATACAGCCGATCACCCAACAGCGGGTGGCCGATCGACAGCATGTGCACGCGCAACTGGTGCGAGCGCCCGGTAATCGGCGTCAGTTCCACCCGGCAGTAATCGCCGCAGCGCTCGACAATGCGCCAGAAGGTCAGGGCGTGTTTGCCCTGCTCGTGGTCCACCACATGGCGTGGCTTGGTGGGTGGGTCGTAGCGCAAGGGCAGGTCGATGCTGCCGCTGTCCAGCGCCGGCTGGCCCCAGCACAGCGCGGTATAGGCCTTCTCGGTCTCGCGGTCGTGGAACTGGCGGGACAGTTCGCGATGGCTGTCGGCGTCGCGTGCCAGCAGGATGATGCCGGAGGTTTCCCAGTCCAGGCGGTGCACGATCAGCGCATCGGGGTAGCCGTTTTCCTGCAGGCGGGTGATCAGGCAGTCCTTGTTGTCCTCGGCACGGCCTGGCACCGACAGCAGCAGGGTCGGTTTGTTGATCACCAGGATGGCGGCGTCTTCGTGGAGGATCTGGATGTTCGACAGCGGCATTGCTAGGTCTCTGATAGAAATTGGGGCCGCTCCGCAGCCCTTCGCGACGGTCTGCCGCGAAGGGCTGCGGAGCAGCCCCAATGTTCAAGACCGGATCAACGATCCGGCAAGGTGATGTTCAATTCCAGGATCGAGCAGTTGCCCTGGTTCTCCAGTGCCACCTGCACGTCATCGTTGCCGATATTGACGTACTTGCGGATTACTTCGACCAGCTCCTGTTGCAGCGCCGGGAGATAGTCAGGGCTGCTTCGCTGGCCGCGCTCGTGCGCCACGATGATCTGTAGACGCTCTTTCGCCACCGACGCACTGGTCTGTTTCTGTCTGCCACGAAAGAAGTCAAAAAGGTTCATGGTTTATTTGCCTCCAAACAGACGCGCGAAGAATCCTTGCTTCGGCACTTCGATGAAACGCAGCGGGATTTCCTTGCCCAGGAGGCGGTCGACCGTGTCGCTGTAGGCCTGGCCGGCATCGCTCTGGTCGTCGAGGATGACCGGAATACCCTGGTTGGACGCCTTGAGTACCGCCTGGGATTCGGGAATCACGCCCTTGAGCTTGATCGCCAGGATCTCCTCGACGTCGGCGATGCTGAGCATTTCGCCGCGCTCGACGCGCTCGGGGTGGTAGCGGGTGATCAGCAGGTGTTCCTTGATCGGCTCTTCGTTGTTCTCGGAGCGGCGCGACTTGCTCGACAGGATGCCCAGCATGCGGTCGGAGTCACGTACCGAGGAGACTTCCGGGTTGGTCACCACGATGGCCTCGTCGGCAAAGTACATCGCCAGGTGCGCGCCTTTCTCGATACCGGCCGGGGAGTCGCAGATGACGTAGTCGAACTGCTCCTTGAGCTCCATCAGCACTTTCTCGACGCCTTCCTGGGTCAGGGCGTCCTTGTCACGGGTCTGGCTGGCGGCCAGCACGTACAGGTTCTCGAGGCGCTTGTCCTTGATCAGTGCCTGTTGCAGGTTGGCCTCGCCGTTGACCACGTTGACGAAGTCGTACACCACGCGGCGTTCGCAGCCCATGATCAGGTCGAGGTTACGCAGGCCCACGTCGAAGTCGACGATGACGGTCTTGTGCCCGCGCAGTGCGAGGCCGGTGCCGATGGCGGCGCTGGTGGTGGTCTTGCCCACACCCCCTTTGCCGGAAGTAACCACGAGAATCTTGGCCAAGGTGTTTCACCCCTAAATAAACGGGACGCGCGTCCCTGCGAAATACAAAAAGGCAACAGGAAAAGTTGCTCTAAAAATGACGGCAAGTATCCGTTAAAGACGGGTGATGTTCAACACGTCACCGGTCAGGCTGACCTGCACGCTGGCACCCCACAGCGGGTCGCGGCGCAGGTCTTCGCAGACCTTGTACTGGCCAGCGATGGACACCATTTCCGCGGTCATCTGCTGGCAGAAGATACGCGCTCGGGTGTTGCCCTTGATGCCTGCCAGGGCACGGCCACGCATGGCGCCGTACACATGGATGTTGCCATCGGCGAGAAGTTCCGCGCCGGGGCTGACCGAGGCGGTCACGATCAGGTCGCCACCCTGGGCGTAGATCTGCTGCCCGCCGCGTACCGGCGAGGTGATGATGCGGGTTGGGCGCACCTCGGGCTCAGCCGCAGCCGGTGGCGGGGTTGGCGCAGGCTCGGGCTTCTTCACCTCGGGCTCTGGCTCGAGCGGGCGCTCGCGGGCGCCGGAGGGCGGCAGCACCGGCAGATCGATGGCAATCGCCGCGGCGATGTCCTCGATGCGGCTGGCGCGAATGGCCAGGGTACGCAGGCCATGGTGGCGGCAGATGCGCATCAGCCCCGGAAGATCGATCGCGCCTTCCTCGGCCGGCAACTTGTCGAGCGCCAGCACCAACGGCGTGTTGCTGAAGAAATTGGGGGCCTGGGCCACCTTCGCCGCCAGTTGCCGGTCGAGGGCTTCGAGGTCGTTGCGCGCCAGTTCCAGCACGGTAATGGCAAGCATGCTGCCCTTGAGCTGGAACACATTGGCGGAGTCGGGTGTCTGGTTGGGGCTCATGGTCTGCATAGACGGCTTGTAACGAAAAAAGTGCCCTGACTTATAACGATAACGCCGGTTACCCGCAACAGCAGGCGAACCGATGTAGAATGCCCGGCCTTTGTCTTTGCGGATACATCCATGGAACGCCCGCGTTTTCGTCGCCTTTTCCTCCACCCGCGCTTCTGGGGCCTGTGGCTTGGCCTGGGCCTGCTGTGGCTGGTGGTACAACTGCCATACCGTGCCCTGTTGGGGCTCGGCAAAGGCCTGGGCGCGGTGATGTACCACCTGGCCGGTGAGCGTCGGCGCATTGCCGCACGCAACCTGGAGCTGTGTTTCCCGGCACTTTCCGACGACGAACGGCAGCGACTGCTCAAGGACAATTTCGCCTCCACCGGCATCGCCTTCTTCGAAATGGCCATGAGCTGGTGGTGGCCCAAGGCCAGGCTCGCGCGCCTGGCGCACATCGAAGGCCTAGAGCATTTGCAGGCCGCCCAGCAGGAGGGGCAGGGCGCGATTCTCATGGCGGTGCATTTCACCACCCTGGAGATCGGCGCGGCGCTGCTCGGCCAGGTGCACACCATCGACGGCATGTACCGCGAGCATGGCAACCCGGTGTTCGACTTCATCCAGCGCCGTGGCCGCGAGCGCCACAACCTCGATTCGCTGGCGGTCGAGCGCGAGGATGTGCGCGGCATGCTCAAGCTGCTGCGCAATGGCCGGGCGATCTGGTATGCCCCGGACCAGGATTACGGCACCAAGCAGAGCCTGTTCGTGCCGCTGTTCGGTATTCCTGCAGCGACGGTGACCGCTACCACCAAGTTTGCCCGCCTGGGCAAGGCGCGGGTGATCCCCTTCACCCAGAAGCGCCTGGAGGACGGCAGCGGTTATCGCTTGGTGGTACATCCGCCATTGGCCGATTTCCCGGGTGAAAGCGAGGAGGCCGACTGCCTGCGCATCAACCAGTGGGTCGAAGGTGTGCTGCGCGAGTGCCCCGAGCAGTACCTGTGGGCGCACCGGCGCTTCAAGTCGCGGCCCGAAGGGGCGCCGCGGCTGTATGACAAGAAGAAACGCTGATCGATGCGGTGTCGGTGCCTGCGAACAGGCCAGTACTGACAACGGGTGACTAAGGAAGGAACAATGGCCCCACCCCCCACCACTGGCTTGATCCTCTCCGGCGGCGGTGCCCGCGCCGCCTACCAGGTCGGCGTGCTGGCCGGCATCGCCGAATTGCTGCCATGCTGCCACCAGGCGCTGCGAACCCCTTTCCGGTTATCGTCGGCACTTCGGCCGGCGCCATCAATGCCGTGACCCTGGCCAGCGGAGCGCTGCACTTTGGCGAGGCGGTGCAGCGTCTCACGGCCTTCTGGCAACATTTTCGCAGCCACCTGGTGTTGCGCAGCGACTGGCCTGGAGTCATTCGTCGGCCACAGCCTGCTGGGTATCGGTAGCCGGGCCCCGGTGGCGCTGCTCGACAGCAGCCCGTTGCGCCACTTGCTGAAAGAGCACCTGGACCTTGACGGCATCACCCATGCCCTGGCGGCCGAGCAATTGCGCGCCATTGCGGTGACCGCATTCGGCTATGAGTCGGGGCAGGCGGTGACCTTCTACCAGGGCCGAGGCACCATCGAGCCCTGGCTGCGCCACCGGCGTGTCGGCGTGCCGACCGCGCTCGGCATCGATCACCTGCTGGCAAGCTCGGCGATCCCGCTGCTGTTCGCACCGGTCAGGCTGGGCGAGGAGTACTTCGGCGACGGTGCGGTGCGCCAGTCGGCACCGATCAGCCCGGCGCTGCACCTGGGCGCCAGCCGCGTGCTGGTGGTCGGGGTGAGCGGCAACCCGCAGCGCCCGGCCGCGCCGTTGCCGACCCAACGGGTGTTCAGTGGCCAGCAGCCGAGCCTGGCGCAGATCGGTGGGCATATGCTCAACAGCACCTTCATCGACAGCCTCGAGGACGATATCGAGCTGTTGCAGCGCCTGAACCACCTCAGTCACCTGATGCCCGCGCACCTCGACGCCAGGCGCCTGGGCCTGGCGCCGATCGAGGTGCTGGTGGTGGCGCCCAGCCAACCCTTGGACGAGATCGCCGCGCGGCACCGGCGCGACTTGCCCGCCGCGCTGCGCCTGTTCCTGCGGGGGCCGGGGGCGACCAAGACCAGTGGTGCGGGGGTGCTCAGCTACCTGTTGTTCGAGGCCGGCTATTGCAGCGAGCTGATCGAGCTGGGGCGCCGGGATGCCTTGGCCAAGAAGCGCGAATTACAGCAGTTTCTGGGGTTGCCGGGCTGAACCCAGCGCCGCGAACGGGCCGCAAAAGCGGCCCTTTTTACATTCACTCGGCAATCTGCAACTTGCGCGACTGGGTGTACACGTACCGCACCTTCTCGTATTCGAACGGCGAGTTGGTCTGCCCGTAGCGGAAGTTGGTGCTGTAGCGCCGGTCCACCGCCCGCAGCAAGGTGATCTCGAAATGGTCGCTGCTGGCTTCGGCCACATTGAGGAAGTTGGCCTCCTTCTCAGCCACGTAGTCCACCGCCAGCCCCGTGGTGTCGCGCAGGTTCGATGGCCCCAGGATCGGCAGCATGATGTACGGCCCCTCCGGCACGCCGTAGAAACCCAGGGTCTGGCCGAAATCCTCGCCCTGGCGCACCAGCCCCATCCTGGTAGCCGGGTCCCACAACCCACCCACGCCGATGATGGTGTTGAACATCAACCGCGCGGTGGTCGTCGCGGCGCGCTCGCCCTTGAGCTGCAGCAGGCTGTTGAACAGGTTCGGCACCTCGCCCAGGTTGTTGAAGAAGTTGCTCACTCCGGTGCGCACGAAGCTTGGGGTGATGTAGCGGTAGCCATCGACCACCGGCAGGAACACCCATTGGTCGAAGCGGTAGTTGAAGTGATAGATGCGCCGGTTCAGCGACTCCAGCGGGTCGTAGATGTTCAGCGCCTCCAGGGTCGAACGCTCGAACTCGCGCTGGTCGAGGCCGGGGTTGAATTTGAGTTCGCGCAGCGGGTTCAGGAAACCGTCGTTTTCCACCGCCGGCGTGTCGAGCGCATCGGCTTCGACCACGCTGGTACGCGGTGCGACTTCCGCCGCAAGGGCACTGGCGCTGGCGAACAGGGCCAGGCCCAGGGCAAGGATCAGTTTTTCAGCCACGGAAGAACTCCAGCATGGCGTCGCTGTTGACGCGGTAGTTGAGGTTGCCGCAATGGCCGCCATGGGGGTAAAGGGTCAGGCGATCGCCGAACACCTGGCGCAGGAAACCGATGTCGCCGGGGCCGAGGATCACGTCGTCGGCGTTGTGCATCACGGCGATCTTCTGGCTGCTGCCCAGGTAGTCCTTCAGGGCGTAGAGACTGACCTGGTCGATCAGTTGCAACAGGCTGTTGCCGTCGGTGCGCGCTCGCCACATGGGGATCACCTGCTCAGTCAGGTAGCAGTCGAAGTCGCACTGCAAGGCGCGCTTGAAGAACGGCGTGAGGCTGCTGCCTTCGGTGATCGGGTATTTGGGCGGAATGATCAGGCCGCGGCGGTTGATCAGGTCGGAGGTAAAGGCGATGTCGGCGGCCGAGAAGCGGAACGAGGTGCCGATCAACATTGCCATCTGCTCGTTGGACAGGTGCTGGCGCGACTTCTGGAAGTCGTACAGCAGGGCTTCGTTGAGGTCGACGTAGCCCTTGTCCTGGAAATAGCGGGTGAGCTTTTCCAGCATCAGTTCGTAGAACGTGGTGCTGCGGTCGATGCCCTTGACCTGGGTCTGCACCAGTTTGTCGAGGTTGTTGATCGAGGTATAGAGGTTCACCGGCGGGTTGAGCAGCAGTACGCGCTTGAAGTTGAAGCTGCGCCGGGTTTCGTCCAGTTGGCTGACGAACGCTGCGTTCAGCGCCCCCAGGCTGTAGCCGGTGAGGTGGAACTCGCTGACCGGCAGGCGTGGGTGCTGGGCGCGCACGCCCTGCATTACCCGGTACAGGTCTTCGGCGTCTTCGCGGCTGATGCCGGGGGTGGCGAAGCGCGAGGCGGCGCTCATGAAGTCCCAGCTGGTGGGCGAGGACAGTTGCACGACGTGGTAGCCGGCCTGGTAGAACAGCTTTTTGAGGTATTCGGCGATGCTGCTCGAATAGGGCGCGCCGGTGCCGGCGATGATGAAGATCAGCGGGGCTTCATGGTCCTGGCGGGCCAGGCGGTACTTGAGCGTCTTCACCGGCCAGAAGTTGTCGGGCAGGGTGAATTCGC